>JANQJH010000557.1 GCA_028281705.1 Verrucomicrobiales bacterium | reverse complement strand
GGCGATCGCGGCGCCTTCACGTGGGGTGGTATTGAGATCGCTGTCTCCGACATCATAGCTCACGCCACGGGCCACATTCGCTATCCGCGGAACACAGAGCAGGTGATAACGCCATTGGTGATCGAGCAGCGCGGGATACTTTCTTGCTGTCGGGTCACGGAAGACCTGCACTCCGAGATGCAGTTCAGCGAACGTCCACGGTTGCGCGGAGTTGGGTTTGATAAGAGTGGCTTCATCATCGGTGATTGCAGCAGGCAGATGTTCGCTTTTTCGCGAAATCACTGCTGTCGGTTCCGGACATCCGATAATCCAATTCCATTTGGCGTCAGCGTAGACGTCCATCCAGCTGCGGTTCTCGACCGTGCTATCCAAGCTTTTCGTGGAGGCAGGAGCCGTCATCTCCGTGGTCAAGGGAGCGGGGCTCGACTCGCCGACCCGGCCTATTTCCAAGACTGCTTCTCGAACGTGAGGTGAAACGTGACAAAGTGTGAAACAACCCACTTCCGCATTCTCCTCGTCGAACGCGACGCCCTGGAGAAAGCGCTGGCCATTGGTGGGATCGAGGGTGTCCGGGTCGACGTCAAGCTTACCATGGAACTGCCCAACGAATTTGCTCACGTCTTTCTGATGCTGCCCGACGAAACGAAGCGTGGTGGGGCTGCGTTGGATGTCGAATCTTTCGGCCTTGTGATCGAATTCATGCAGCCTGAACTTGATACTGAACTCGTGCTTCTCGGGCTGTCCTATATGAATCTCTGTGCGCTCGAGATAGGCATAGTAGTCGTCGCGGGCGAAGATCGGCACTTTCGCGGAAGAATTGAAGGGGGCCTCACTCGGATTGGTGTTCCAATCAGGGGGCGGCGTGAGTAGCTTGGGAACGGAAGCGTATGGAGTCTTCGCCTGTCGCTTTGAAAGGAGCCAGGGCTCGATCCAGAGTTTCCTGATCATGGCTCGGGCTTCTCGGGTTCTGATCGATCTTGCCGTCTCCGATGCCGCGTGCCCTTGGTCATCCGTGCATTGATAGAGATCGCCGCTGACGATGTCTGATAGATTCGCTTTTCCACGTCGGACGACGCGTACCGTTCCTCGAAAATGGGAGATACCGCGGATCGCGTTGATCGGCCAGTACTCAAGATAGTAACAGCCTTCGCAAAGGCACTCCATTGGTTTGAGTTTGCTCATCGTATTCCGGTTTCAGTTTTCCATTGCTTGCATCGTTCCCCCCGAAAAATGCTTCGTCATGGATTGGCCTCTGGTAGCCATTGCTCATGGAAGGTGGCGGCGTTCTCGTCACCAAAGGCACGGGCGGCGGATCGTTCACGCCGATGCCAATCCACGACCTCGGATCGAGTACTTGCGCGGAAACGGTCGGAATGCCTCTGGCGTAGCGTGTCCCATTTCTTTCTCAGCTCTCGGCTGTCCAGGGGCAGCATGACTTCGGATTCACCGGTCTCGTCGATGCGGCGTCCGTGGAGTAGCTGTGCAATGAGCTGGAGATCGGCGACCTCCTCTGTCGCCGGTGTCAACGGGATCACAGTGCCTTGGCCGGTTCTTCGGCCTACATAGAGAGACTTGCCTCCCTCCACAAACTGCACGTGCATGAGCGTATTGATCGTCCAGATCGGTCCGATGGGCGGTGTGATGGGGTCACCGGTGGCCGTCTCCCAGACCCTTACCGTGGAGTCGGACGCCGCCGTCGCGATCATGCTGCCGTCCGGGCTGAAGTCAGCCCACAAGACGTCGCCGTCATGATCGTTTAAGATCAGCACCGGTTCCCAGCCATTATCTTTTTGTTCCCAGAGTCGGACGGCACTGTCGTCACCCGACGTCAAGATTCTGCTACCACTGGCGTCGAAGGTGGCATGATTGACCCCATCCGGATGCTTCAGGGCAACGGGATTCGTTCCGGTTCCCGCTGTCGGCCAAATCTGCGCAACGCCCGGAAAGTAGCTGTAGTCGCCGCGAGCAATCACTAACCGATTCCCATCCGGGCTAAACTCCAGATGATAGATTTCAAGGCCTTTCGAGAGACCAAGGTCATCGTCATGCTGTTCGAAGGCGAGCCGCCTTGGCGGGCCGCCGTTCCCGTCCCAAAGCCAAACGGAAGTCTTCGTGACGACGGCCAATTGCCCGGAGTCGACTGGGTTGAAAACGATGGATTGCACGGCCTTGTCTTCCACCATGTGTTTTGCTAGATGGAGTTTGGCCTGCGGCTGTTCCGGGCGAAAGAGCGTTACCGTGGTTCCGTTGGAGGCCGCGTGCGAACGGCCATCCGCGCTGATGGCGATGGGGGCGGTCGAGACAAAGGGCTGCAACTGCACTCCGGCACTCTCAGAGCCGAGAAGGCGAAGCCTGAATCGCTGCTGATCGCCCATTTTTGTAACGAGCTTGAGGGCTCCATTTGTCGCATTGCCGAACGCGGTGACGAGCGTTTCATCCGGCGTCAAGGGTTCGTCTAGGTGGAGAAGAGAAGCTCGTAGGTTTTTCGAAGTTCGGCTGTCCTTGACGAACAGTTTGTCCTCCACCACCACCGCTTGGGAGCCGAGATCCGGTAGAAACTGCTGCAAGTCGCTGAACTCAAAACTGGGAAACGTACTCGTTAGATCCCAGAGTCGAACCACACCTTCGGCGGTGGTCGAGATGACTTGATGACCTTGTGGACTGAAGACGACGTCGAATGGGTAGGTTTCATGCCACATGGCGGGTGAGGCTTCACGCCCGGCCTGCGCGTCCCACACGCGAACGGCACCGTCATCGCAGGCAGTTACCACACGGCGGCCGTCCGGACTGAACCGAGCTCGCTTCACCGGCCGGGGATGGGGCAATGACTGAAGAAGGTCGCCCTCGGTATTGTAGATTCGGGCCATCCCATCAGTCGATGTGGTGACGAGCTTCGTGCCATCCCTGCTAAATTCTACAGAGTAGACCCAGCGGCGGTGATCAAGAGAGTTGAGTAGTCGTTCGCTTTGAGGTGATTCACCATTCCCGATTTCCCAGAGTCGAACGGTACTATCCTCGGATGCGGTCGCTAACAATCGCCCATCCCCACTGACATCGACATCGAGGACGCCGTTCTGATCTCTCACCGAGTCTCCTGTTGGATTCGGATGGGTGAAGGTTGCGAGAATTTTCTGCGTCTTCAGGTCCCACAGGCGGGCGATTCCGTCGTCGCAAGCGGTGGTGCACCAGTTTTTCCCGGGAACAAACTTGGCGCTGTTCACCTCTTCGGGATGAGGGAGGACGATCTCAGGTTTGGTGGTTCCTGCACGCCAAACCTTCGCCCTTCGGTCAGAGCTTGCGGTGATGTATCTCGCACGCTCTTCATCGAACCGCAGGCTTTTTACGGCTCCCTCGTGAGCCTGGATTGGGACTGAAGGTGAAGGGTTCTCAGGTTCGAAGCGATAAATCCGCCCATTCTCGTATCCCGCTACGATGAAACCGTCTTGGTCGAGCGATACGCAGTGGGAACCAAGGGAAGGGGCTTCCCAAAAACTCGCCAAACGCGGAATGCGGTCGAGCACAGAACCGAATCGCAATCTGTAGATGGAACGAAGATTGAAGTCTCTAGCATCGCGATCTTTTTCGATATCGCTTACAGCGTCTGCCAAGGGGAGCAGGGCACCCGAGTAGTTGTTGGAGGCCAGGAGCTGACCTCCGAGTTCTCTAAGCATCGTACGCTTCGCAATTCTCGCACTGGCTTTCTGTTCCCTGGCTACGCCGGCATAAAAGGTGCTCACCACGGTGGCCACAATGAGCATCGCGGCGATGACGGTGCTCACAATCAATGCCAGCTTGTGTCGGCGAGCGAACTTGCGCACCAGGTAGGAAGCGCTGTGAGCCTTGGCGGAAATGGGTTGATCATCAAAGAAGCGATTGATATCGAGCGCGAGGCTCGCGGCGCTGGGATAGCGGAGATCCCGGTCCTTTTCGAGAGCCATCAAGACGATCCAGTCGAGGTCGCCATTAAGAATCCCTTTTAATTTGTGCGGTTCCGATTTCCGCGCCTGGGCCACGCGGGAGCGTTGCCGGGCGCTCAAGGTGCCGATGGCTGTCGAGGGTTTGCGCGCCTCGACCTCGAGAATACGTCTCCTCGTTTCCTCAAAAGTTGCTTCTTCGCCGTCGTCCAATCCCAGAGGATGGCGTCCAACGAGCAGTTCGAAGAGGAGAACGCCCAGCGAATAGATATCGCTGCGGGTATCGATGTCGCCCCGCATGTTCGGATCCGCCTGTTCAGGACTCATGTACCGCGGCGTGCCCATTACCTGGTTCGGGAGGGTGTAGAGGGTGGCGTCCGTGAGGTCCCGATCGGTGGCTTTGGCGATGCCAAAGTCGATCACTTTGAGGACGCATTTGGCCTCTCCTTCGTCTCCGCGGCGTGCGATGAGAATGTTCGAGGGTTTGATGTCGCGGTGGATGACGCTCTTTTGGTGGGCGTGCTGGATGGCCCAACACACCTCGACAAAGAGCTTGAGACGGTCTTCCAACGGGAGCCGGTTCTCCTCACAATAATCCGTGATCGGCAAGCCTCCGGCGACAAGTTCCATGGCGAAGAAGGGACGGCCGTCATCGGTGGCGCCGGCGTCGTGAACTTTGGCGATGTTAGGATGGCTCATCACCGCGAGGGCCTGGCGTTCGGCTTCAAAACGCCGCACCACCTCGTCGGTGTCCATCCCGCGTTTCAAGACCTTGAGCGCCACTTTGCGCGTTACTGGGCTTGACTGCCAAGCCTCGTACACGCTCCCGAAACCCCCTTCGCCGATCTCCCGGAGCAGTTGATAGTTTGCGATTAGCGGAGCGCCGTCGCTTCGTCGATCGCTGTTCTCCCTCCCTGCGGTATTGAGCATATGTATTAAGATTGGCAGCATTGGGACTGTGGCCAACCTGAGACGCGATCCCCAAGGCGACCACGCAAGTTTTGTGCAGGAATCATGCGTCTACGTCATCCTTCTCGCTTATGTCATCCTTCAATGCCGGTGTTATCTAGGTGAGGTGGGCCCACGACTTCAAAGGATACTCCAATGTTGTTCGCAACGTCGAGACTCGACAGCGCGGAAGAGAGCCAAGATTCGATCGAGATCGGCGACATTCCCTCATGTTAACGGATGTGTCGAGGCCGTATCATCGTCAGGGCTAAATCTAGGCGTCCAGCGATTCGACCAGCCTGGCGGTTTTTCGTCCGGATACTCCTCGACGGCCTCCAAGAGCTTGTTGATAGTCATTTCGCCAAGCCTTGCTCGAAGTTTCTTTACCGTCTCTGACTGGCCCGTTAGGACCGCATAGAGCAAATGCTTGTCGGTCGCGCGCCTCACCGCGCTAGCGATCTTGAGCGCCCGATTGAAGTCTGCCAAATCCGGCCAGTCAAAATCATAAAACCGCTGCTCGTCCGAGGGTGGGAACCATTCTGCCAAATCGGCTTCAAGAGCTTCGGTGATCGATTCCGTAGAGCCGATTTGACCAAAACAGTGCTGGGCCGCCCCTTGGGGTATTCGCAGGAGAGTCCGTAGCAGATGAGTCGTGGTGTAGGGCTGATTGGCCTGCTCGCACTGATCACGCCCTCGATCGAGAGCTCGACGGAGCCACTCGGCGACGACCGCTTCGGGCTTCAGGAGATCATTCTCGACAATAGTCTCCAGTGAAACTGCCAAGGCGCCGGCCACCGCTTTCATCGACTCCGGATGGAAACGTCGTCCCCGATTCACCACCTTGTGGTTTTCGGTATCCTGTACCACACGGAGGGCAATCCCTGCCTTTTCCGCGAGATCCGCTTGGGTCCAACCGCGGCGTTTGCGCGCGGTTACAATGGCCTGACAGTTTGGCTTCATATCCTATGCTACTCCCCGGTCGAACTTCTCGCAATCGACACGCAGTCAGTTTGCGTGGTAATTGCCGTTTGCGGAGTTTCCGATCATCGGCTCTGAAATGTCAAGCTACAATGGAAACTTCGATCTCAGAGAGCTGGGGTGTTGATCGCCGAATCGATATGACCGTGAATGGTTTAATGCGGATCGAATGATGCTGAACTTTCACATGCGGAAACCAGTGTTGTTGCCAACAAGGGATTGAGTTCGCGGTTTCAGTATTCTTGGTCCCTGGTTCCTTATCATGGATAGCGTGATTCTGTGTGGCATTCGATTCGTGTGCATGGATTCATCCTCCAGATTCGTCAGGGCGCCGAGAGCTGAGAGATTGGCGATGGCGTTGCCGTTCAGTTGGAGGACTCGGAGATTGTCCAGATCTGCCAGTGGCTCAAGATTATCGATATTGTTTCTGGCAAGACGCAAGATCGTCAACTGGGTGAGGCCGGATATGGGTGTGAGATCGGAGATATCGTTCTCGTTCGCATCTAAATCCTTCAAATTGGTGGCCGATTCGAGTCCAACAAGCGTAGCAACTTGACGATCGGTCACCTCAAGTGTGATGAGTTGGGCCATCTCCTGAGCCGTCCTTTTGTCATCGACCAGACCTCCGATTTCTTCGATTTGCTCGTCGACCGCCTCCGCGAGATGCTGATCCGGAATCGTCACCGGTGGCGACGGAGCCTCGACTGAGAGCGTGGCCTGTTCGCTAACAATACTGTCATTGAGGTTGGAAACGGTCACCGTATAGGCGCCGTCGTCAGCCAGTTGGACATCTTCGATGGTGAGAAAAGGAGTCTCTTCTCCTTCAATCGGAACACCGTTTTTTAGCCATTGATAACGGAGATTGCCGGGACCCGTCGCTTCGATCGAAAACGTAACGCTTCCTCCTTCGGCGACGGATATCGAAACGGGCTGCGCGACGATGGACGGGCCCTGTAACAGCTCGCTGGCAACAAGCAGAAAGCTCAGTTCGCCTTCCTCACGCTCGGTTTCTCCGTCCTCGGTGTGGCGTTCCGTAAAGGCATAGTCCAGGCGCACCACTCCCCGTTCTTCTACTACCCACCAAGTCTGCGTGGTCGTTCCGTCCGCCGAGTAGCTGGCTCCGGTCTCGTCCCAATCGCTCTCGAAGGTCAGCTTGTACGCTTGGAAGGTCCCGGCAGGGGTCGTCACCTCCTCGAGGTTGCCCACGGTGAACATTCCCTCGGCACTGCCATCCCAACCTTCACCGAACTCGAGACCGGTGAACTCCGCTTCCGATGAAACGATCTGTCCGGTGCCAACGGACGCGGGAGCGATCGACCATCTCGGTTCGTAGGTCTCCGTGTAGACGATGTTGCCGTCCGGCGTCACTCCCTGCTCCATCAGGAGCGCCAGACCCGAAGCATCCAGCCGAAAGTGGTGACGCAGGCCCTCCTCTTCGGGATGCGAAGCGGCCCAGTGAAAATCGGTGTCCGAGGCCGCGACAAAGGTGAGGGTGAAACCTGCCTCCGCCGCGAGGCTTGATGTCTCTCCTGGACGAAGAGTCAGGTAGTCCTTCAGATCAAACGTCTGCCCCGAGGAGCCAGAGGAGAATATCAGAACGATCAGGCCGGGAAGGCCGAGATAGCGGAAGAGAAACCTCATAAGCACACACATGACAGTAGTATCCTGACTTTGGGGGGAAATCCAATAGGTTCCTCGGGAAACTAGAGAGCCATGCAACAGGTCGCGGCGCCCATTTCATTGTTCTCATTTATCTTTGATCTACTGTTCGGCTTCTCCAGGTTAGCACTCATCACAACGGGAAAGACCTATGATGAAAAGTGGTCACTGCGTTCTCAGATCAATCTCGAGGCAGGCGCCTCAAAAACCTCCAAAAACAAGCAGAGAAACTCGGCATGCAACTCGTTGCCGCATAAAGCCTTACCTATTCGGTTATTCAGAAGACAAGGCTGAACGTGGGGCACCTTGAGTGTCTTTGGCCCATGGCAAACGATCTATGGTCGAAAACCAGAAAACTCGTGAACGACAGGCCTGTGGCGGCGGATCAACATCACCACATCCAGATGATCCCGCTCAATTTCCTTGGATGATGGGTTCTTGTCCGCGGGTTTCATTTTTCACCAACTTGTAACGTAGGCGGATCTTCTCGGGCGACGGATTGCCGGCCATGATTTCAATCACGGCCATGCCGCCCTCGCGGGTCTCCACCAATGAAACATCCGGAAAGCTCACTCCGAAATTTGGATAAGGATCGGCGTTGTGCACCAATGCATTCTTCAGTGCTCTTATCGAGTCCTCTACTTCGCTGGTGGACACCGTGTCAAAGGCCCGTGAATCGCCCCGGGGGCCACCCGCTTCCTTCTTGATGGCGACGCCTTCCACCAAGGTTAAGTGCCCGTGCACCCCCGTTGTTGAACCCTCCTGACTGGGTCGGTAAACGATGTCAACCCCGCGTTGGTTCATCCATTCCCAATATTGAGGTATGATTTGCGCGTAAATTCCACCACCCAGCTTGGAGACGAGTTCGGCGGGAGGGCTTAGCACTTGGCCCGTGTCCAGGTCTAGGAACCTGTTCTGAAGCATCACGTTTGCCTGCAGCTCCACTTCCTGAGGCGGCAGGAAACCTTCCTGAAAAGAATGACTCCCGTCCTCGGTGTTGAAGGCGTCCACTTCGATTTCACCCATGCGGAACGAAACTCGTTTGCCATCCTTGGACCAGATGATGGTCCCATGGGAGCCAAACACGATGCTGTCCAGGCTCATTAGCAAATAGTCCTTGGCCAGTGCCTCGATGGGGACGGGAATAGCCCATCTCTCGGAAACCGATCCGCCATGACCTTGAACGCGAAACCGATAACGGACGATGTCACTGTCGAGAATCCGCATTGCGTGCGTGGTCTGAACAGTGGCTAAGAACATTCCATCGGGTGACTCGGCGGAAACCCCTTGCCCCAGCGGAATCTCACGTTGCAACCACATCCCCCAAAGCGCGGTTGCCAAAACTATCAAAGCGGCGCAACCAAACCACCATTTCCAGAAACGATTCAAATGCGCGCGGATTTTCCGATCCCCTAGCGAATGAGCGGGCGACCAGGATCTACGATCAAGCCTTCCGGACAATGAGGTTTCGCCTCTAACCGCCGTATCGATCGCAGTCTTAAATTGAGCCGCGGTTTGGTAGCGAAGTTCAGGGTCATTTTCCAGGGCTCGAATAACTGCCTCATCAATTCGGACGTCCACCCGCACTTTATTGGAGGGTGGTTGGAGCTTGGCGCCGGGACGCTCGCCCGTCAGCATTTCATAGAAGACGATTCCTAGGGAATAGATATCCGCCCGATGATCAACCTGAGTCGGCCGTTCGACCTGCTCGGGCGCCATATAGGATGGAGTGCCTATGCGCGCGTCTTGGGTCAGACCAGCGGGTTCGAAAGAACCCGTTGCTGGCGACGATTGAGATCGCTCGGTTCCGCCGACAATTTTCGCGATGCCGAAATCCGCGATTTTGACCTGTCCCTCGGTGTCGAACATCAGGTTTTCGGGTTTGATATCCCGATGCACGACGCCCTGCTTGTGAGCGTATTCCAGGGCCTCACAGATGGCGGGGACGATGGCCAGCGCCTCTTCCGGTGAGAGTTTTCGTTGGTGGAGGAGTTGGCGAAGATTGACGCCATCCACATATTCCATGACCAGATAAAACATGCCCCCGACCTCGCCGAAGTCGTGAACGGTGACGATATTTGCGTGACTCATCTTGGCCAGAATCTTGGCCTCGCTGGTGAAACGTTCGGCGAATTGACGGTCTTTCTCCCGCTCGGGCGCGATGATCTTTAGCGCCACAAAGCGGTCCAGAGACTTTTGTCGCGCCTTGTAGACAACGCCCATGCCGCCGCGGCCCAACAGTTGGATAACCTCAAACTGGGGAAAATAGCCCGCGATGGCCGAGGGTTCGAGCACGGGTTTCAAGGACGGGGATCGCCCGGTGCTGCCTTGGTCCTCGGCACGGTCGCCAGTCATGTCGGTTTGGCTGGCCATGTTCACGGCCATCAGACATTTCGGGCATAATCCTCCGGCCGCCGAGGGATTCATCGCGTCGCCGCATTCAGGGCATTTCGCTTCATTCATGCATAGTCCTTACCAATGCGGGGAGCCTTGTTACGCCAGAAATCAAAAATCATTCGCTACCAAGCGCCCGGGCAAGATGGCGGATCTCGTCGTCCAAATCAGTTTCTTTGGAAACAGTCTGCGAGATCTCCCGTCGATAGACTTCTCGAAATCGTTTTCGCAATCGGTGAACGGCCACCCGCGCCGCGCCTTCGCTAATTCCCAATCCCTTGGCGACATCCACGTAGTCGATCCCGCCCCGCGAGGCCATCAAACAGTCCTTGAGAATTTCAAAATCCCGATCCTTGCCCGCTGACGCAAACTCATCCCGGAGTTGATCGATGGTCAGATCCAGCAGCGTCACGGCCCATTGACGATCGAAAGTTTCATCGGCTGAACGGGTACTCACGGGATCCTTGATGTATCGCCCCTCAGCGAGTTCCGCGTCGAAACTGACCATCGTGTGCTTGCCGCCGCGGCGTAGTGCTCCGGCGCTTCGCAGATTCTTCGCCATCAGTCTTTTCAGGGCCACAATCAGAAAGGTCCGGAGGCGGCCCTTGTCGCGATCGGCGGAATCAAGCCAACGTTTTTCCAGTAATTGTCCAAAAAACTCCTGGGTTAAATCCTGGGCATCGTGAGGCGAGCGTCCGCTGTGCCGGGCGAACGCGTACAGCGGATACCAATAAGCGCGGCAAATGGACTCGATTGCCTCTTCGGCTGCAGGCGTGGGGTCGCAGTTCGCCGCCAGCACGAGCGACCAACGGGTATCCGGAAAGGGATGGCGCGTGGGCGACGAGATTGACACGGTTGCTACCAATAACAGCGTTTGGCCGGTGAGCAGAAGAAAATTTGGTTTAGCTCCTTTTTTCGTTGGCAATGCCGGGTTCAGCCCCGGCGGCTTTGTGTTAAGCTATAGAAATTACGGATCGGTTCCACTTGCTAGCCGAGCTGCTGTCGCCGATCTTGCGCGTGATCCGATCAAGGGGCGCAAGCCCCTTGAGCCCTTCCGCCCCGCAAGAGGCTCATGCTTAACGTTCTCGTAAAAACCGCTGAATGAAACCGCTCTCTGTGATCTTGTTGACCATCGCCGCCTCCTCAATGAGCACGATCGCGCAGGAAACGCCGAAGTCCCTTGGATACACCTTTCCCGACGAGTGGGAGGCGCACCGAGGTACCATGATGATATTCCCGGCGAAGCACAGCTATGGCCGCCAAACGAAGGGGCTTCGCGCCGAATTCAGCGCGATTGCCAGAGCAATCGCGAAGAACGAGCCTGTGGATGTGTATTGCTTGAGGAAAGAGGTAGCGGAGTGCCGCAGGCTCCTCGGCGATACCCCAAATGTAACGATTCATGCGGGCGATTATCGGATCGATTGGGCGCGGGACAACGCGCCCATGGTTCTCAAGGGGCGCGACGGAAAACTGGCCTCGGCCGGTTTCCGCTGCAATGGCTGGGGCAAGAAGTACCGGGGTTGGGAGGATGACGTTGAAACGAGAGACAATATCGCCAAGGCGATGGGTTGGCCGATTTTCCGCTCTGACTTTGTCCTCGAGGGAGGTTCGATCGAGATCGGCGGGGGAATTGGCATTGTCACGGAGTCCTGCGTGCTCAATCCGAATCGCACCGACTGGCCGAAGGAGAAAGTTGAGGAGGAACTAAAGAACATGCTTGGGCTCGAGAAGGTAATCTGGGTCAAGAGCGGCTTGATGCCCGATCCGACTACGGATGGACACGTTGACGGCCTCTTGAAGTTTGTCGCCAAAGACACCGTTCTGCTCCACACCACCGACGTTGAATCCGACGTCAATTACCGCATTTGCCAGGAGGCCAAGCGCGTGCTTTTGGGCAATGGCCTAAAGGTCATTGAGTTGCCGCTCATGGATGATATGATCCATATGAATTTCTACATCGGAAGCGGCGGTGACATCGCCTATGTTCCGATCTGCGGCGATCCGGAACAAGATGAACCGGCGTTGGAAGTCATCCGAACGCTCTACGAGCGAGTGATCCCGATTGTTTCGAACCGCATTGCCAAGGCGGGAGGTGGAATCCATTGCTACACCCAGCAAATCCCACGTTGAGAGCGCGGAACGATCCGGCCACCTGCGCCACCAGTTGCAGGTCTATTTCACGTCCTTGGCGACCTTCCACAACCATCGACTACCTACAGATTTTGCTGAGGAGGCTGAAAATAGATGAAATCAAGTGATGGTTGCTCGCCCTACTCGCCTGCTACCAATTGAAAGAACATCTTATCGATCCCGTTGTGAGGTATCTTGACGGTGATCTTATCAATGCCGTCGCCGAAGGCGTCCGTGCCGAAGCCGTCATCTTCGATCTCAATAAGGACGCCGCCTTGACCGTCAATCGCCAGAATCCATTCGACCATGTCGATGCTGTATTCGATCCCTGGATTCATCGCCGTGGCATTGTCACTCCGCGCGAATTCCACGATGAGATAAGTGTCGTCCCGGGTCTGAATCGGCAGAGTAAACGGAAGGTAATCGATTGGACTGGAGGCCAAGATAAAAGCCAGTCCGTTTACCCAGCCATCGTTGTTGGGATCGGCTGCCGGGCCGATGATGTTCTCATCGAATACGTTGGGATAGAACTGAGAGATCCATTGCGTGTAGGCCTCAACCAGGCTGTCAATGAGAGAGGAAAAGTATCCGTGTCCTAAGGAGACGGCGGTGCCACTCGAAGTGGCTATCACTGTTGTCTCAATGGATGCTTGCGATGTATAGTTGGCACTGGTTGCCTGGCGGCCGCCGCCGTCCAGTGTTTCGGCCGTGATTGCGTAGCTGGAGCTGCTGCGAGCCACCGCATGGAAAGTCATTCCGAAGCACACGAAAGCGAGAAGAAATCCGGTTCGTTGGTGATTCATGCGTTTCAGATTATGGTTGAGAGTATGCGAATTTGATTGCTATGCGTTTTATCGAAACGTCGATTGCCATTGCCCATGTCCAGTTTCATGAACTCGGTTCATCCGATGGCGGGATCAGGGAGTCGATAATCTTCTGCTGGCTTTCAAGTTGGGCTCGGATCGTGGACAATTCGGACAGGTGGGAATCGAGGGCGTCGATTTGCTTCTGTTGGGCTTCGATGATCGTTTGTTGTTCTTTAATGGCGTTGATCAGCATGTAGGTCATGGCAGAAGAATCCACGGTCAGGTATTCCTCGCCATCAATGGTTCGGCTGCCGATCATGTCGGCGTCGACCTCCTGGAGTTCCTGAGCAATGACGCCGACGTGTGTCGCTTCCGTATCGTGCCCTGAGCGGTTGTTGTACTGAAAGCGTACCGGGCGAATCTTCAAAACGTCGCTCAATCCCTTGTCGTAGTCCTCAATATTCCTCTTTAGCCGGCGATCGGAGGACGCGAGCCAGGGGCCGCCACCGGGTTTGTAGGCATCTCCGGCTAGAAGAAGGTCGCCACCGCTTGTCAGGCGCATGGCTTCGACGAGTGTCGGGGTACTGGTGGAGGTTGAAAAAACGAGATTGGTGGATGAGTTCGATTCCCCGGTACTATTCCGCACCGCGTCAATGGACGCTCCCGTAGCGGAGTCATTCTGCACGGGTACTTTAAAGAGAAGCCGAGCACCAGAGCCGGAAGACAGATCAAACGTATCGGTGTCATCGTGAGCTTCGAGAGTAAGTAATACTTCGGGTGAATCATTTTCGGAAACAGGAACATCAATGAGCACGGCACCGCTGATGTCGAGGCTCGCGAGATTGAGATCGTCTTCGGTTAAGGTTCCGTTCTGGATATCACTTCCGGTGAGGCTATCGTCGAGAACATTGTTGGAGTTGATCGTGCCATTGGCGATGTCATTCGAAAGAATGGTACCGTCTAAGATATCGGCAGAGGTAATCGTTCCATCGAGAATACTGTCTGTTGTGACCGAATCATCCAAAATGGGGATCGCATCGAGAGAATTGATGTTGGCCAGGGCAACGATGTCAAAAACGTGATCGCCGTCGATGTCGTGATTATTTCGCCCATCCGCATAGTCATTGTCGATGGTGATCTCCCAGATGAACTCGGTACCTCCCTGGTGAAGTTCCACACTGTAGGTCACTCCAGAACTCAGATACAATCTTGTGTCAGTGTCCAGATCGACGGTGAGCAATTCGTAGAAGGCGTCATCCGGATCCTCGGCCACACTCAGGTCGTAACTAGCGAGTAAAGTACCACTGTTGCCTTCGCCCAAGTAAACGTTCAGTGTCAACGTCGAATTCACTGCGGCGTTGGTTTGCAGGCGCAGACCTTTGAACCATCCTGAATTCATTGGAATAAAGGACTGCCAGAATAGATTGTCTTCCAACTGAAATTGCTCGCTAGTGTTTGTCAGGTGGGCGGCCGTATTGAATGGATTGGAGAGCAAGCCTTGGATGCCGCCGGGAATGTTGGTGATATGTGAGCCGTCGCCAATCAATTGGTTTGCCGTGACGATTCCGATATTGGTGAGATCGTTTCCTCCGGCGTCATTGCCTTGGAGTAGTACGGCGACAAGATCTTGGAGTTCGTTGGTGGCGTCTGCGTCATCGTCTTCAACGTTGATACCGGTGAGTGCGGAGCCATCACCGAGAAAAGCGGCCGCCGAGATTGTGCCGTCCGTTTCTACCAGGGTGACGTTCTCATCACCGAGGCGAATTTTGTTGCTCGCGTCCACGACGGCGTTGGCGCCTATAGCGGTGGCGTTCGTCAATCCGACCTCGCCGAGGTCAGCCCGGTAGCCGATACCTGTATTGAGCGATCCCGTGTTATTTCGGAGCAAGGCCGCACGTCCGACACCTGTGTTGAACGAGCCCGTAGTATTGAACGTCATGGAGCTCATTCCAAGCGCCATGTTCTCACTGCCCGTTGAGTTCTCTGTCATCACGTTTCTTCCGATCGCGACATTGAAGGAGCCGCTTGTCGTGCTGAGCATCGCAAAGGCCCCAATCGCTACATTCCCCCGACCGGATGTAATCGATCTGAGTGTGTCTGTTCCAACGCCGACGTTCTCTGATCCGCTGCTAGTGAGAGCGCCTGAATTCTCTCCGGCGAAAAAATTTCTGGTCCCAAGGCTGTGAATCTGTGTTTTGTCGGCGAAGAGGATGAGGCCGGAGGTGTCATCCGATGCCTCGGGAAGTAAGAGATTTCCCGTGAGCTCTAACTGTTCACTAGGGCTATCGGTGCCAATGCCCACTTCACCGTCGGCGTCGACGTGAACGACGGCGATGGAGGAGCCATCAACGGCATCCAACGAGTGAATGGCACCGGGTGCAAGATCGTCAGCGGTGATCGATCCGTCGGAGATACTGGCCGTCGTGATACTGCTGTCCGATACGCCGAGGGCCTGACCGGCGACCATGGCGTAGCCGACTGACGCGATGCGGTGGTCAGGGCTGAGGAGCTGCGAACCGTTGGTCCCATCGTCGAACCAGAGACGCAAGCGGACATCACTGTTGTCGGCAAAGACATCAATTGGGATGATCTCAGTCATGTTGAGTACGGTCGTGTCACCTAGCGCCACTGCGTAGCGGCCGCCACTAATCTCCAGGGAGATGGACGATGTGGGTTCGCTACCATTAGCACTCGTGCCATCGTGAGACCAGTGGGTCGTGGTTCCGGTGGAATCGACGAGGGCGAATTTGAAGGAGCCGGTTCCCGTGAATGGTGTGCCATCGGCGTTGATGGTACCTTGGTAGTTGAGGATCCCCGGCGTTTCGGCCGATGTGGTGTTGAGGGGAGTGCCCGCGGCCAAGAGACCGAGTATGGCGAATGCCGTGAAGTTCTTGATGGATGAAATGTTCATCTCAAAAAGGAGTGGTGGTTCTCTCCGCTGGATCGTTGGAGACGGGTCGGCCTGGTGCCCGTTGTCGTTTCATTTCACGCATACAGAGAAGCGCGATTTTTCTCGCCAAACTTGATCACGAAAGTTTGATTCTCTCAGCTCGCGTAGGAAGCGATCTCTCTTGTTCCGACGGCGTGTCGGAGGAGGGGAGACATGCTCACGAGAAAGAGCCAGCTACCGTGCTAGGGCGGCTAAAGATCTGAGGAAAGCCGGTCCGCAAGCCAACTCCGGGCGAAGGCCCACTGCCGAGTGACCGTCCCGACTGAAGTTTCTTGGGCTTCAGCAATTTCCTCGAGGGTAAACCCGACGAAGAAACGGAGCTTTACCAGATCAGCCAACTCGGGGTCGACGGCCGCCAATTCTTCGAGGGCGGAATCAATCGCGAGAACCTTCTCATCTACAACGGGGGCGGCGATCTCCGCCGGTAGATCGACCCGCTCGTAATCCATCCCGCGCTTTACAGTCATCTTGGCTCGAAACCGATCGACGAGGATTCTTCGCATGGCTTCGGACGCGGCGCTGAAGAACTGCTTCTTGTTAACCCAACGCGAACCGCCACCCTCTTTCTTGAGCCGCATGTAGGCTTCGTGAACGAGAACGGTGCCGGAAATGGTTTGGCCGGCACGTTCGTTTTTCATCCGGGCATGAGCCAGAAGGCGCAGCTCATCATAGAGTTGCGGCATCAACGTTTCGGTGGAATACCGAGGGAGTTCCTCTGCGTTTGGATCGTGGGGAGCGATGCCTGAAATGATACTGGATCTTAGTAAAAAAACAAGTTCGTGGCGGCGCCAAAATGCCGTGCTCGTTTGCCGCTAGCTCCCGGCGGATTCAGGAGCTATTTTTCTCCGGCGAGCACCACATTGAGTCGAATGTTCGTCCCAACCGTTCCGACGGCGAGCAGATACAAGGGCAGCCCGAACTCAACGTTGACGAAAATTCTGAAGTTTCTTGTCAACTTATCACCTAGAACTCGAGCTGTCAGGTAGCCGAGCCTTGATGACCTATCTTTCCCCCTTTTTTCGCGCGTTCCGATGCTTGCCGTTTCCTCACCTTTGGAGTGCCCACCCGACAGACAAGACTCAACGGACCCTTGAATCATGAACCAAACCACTAAGTGTTTGCTGTTGTGGGTCTTATCCAACATCGGCCTCTTGCTCCATTCCAGTGAGGCGGAGAAAATCACTTCGCCCGCCATGGGCATTGTGCGCCAACAATCTGTGGCGACCGCCGACACCCGGTTTGGTTTGCCGATGCACCGAAACCCCGTATGGGTGGGTAAGATTATTTCAGTCTCCGGCAATGAGATCACCATTGGCCAATCGCTGTCGGATGGAGCCTTGGTATCCGGGGCAGATACCCACGATGTGCTGGTGAGTTCAGGCGATTTGAGGGCCTACAGTTTCACGGTGACGGGCAAAACCGGTTCGACGATCACGGTGGATCCCAATGCCGTCGACGATGTGGCCGCGCAAGGGCTGCAGGCAGATGACACCATCAAGGTCATTCCCTTTTGGACCCTGGGAACGTTGTTTCCTGGCGGAGAAGGCGTTCAAGAATCGAGCAATCTGATCGATCCCGAGAGCACCGTACAGGATGACTAATTGATCAAAGGCAACGGGCGTCGTTTAGAAGGAGTGAATGAATGGTTAAAAAGATATTTCTAATCCTTGGGTTTAGCTTAATCCTCAATACTTGGACACGAGCTGCATTGATGTTTACTGTAGACGCTGTATCGGCTAACTCAATTACCATCTCCATCATCGATGGCTCCACGCTTGCATCGCCTAATCCCAATAGGTCGCTTGAATACCTTGTTATTGATGCGCCCGGTTCAGGCAACACTTGGATAACAGGGCATAACACGATTGCGGGCGCTGGTAGTGGCAGTGTTGGTGGCATCAATGCCGATAACAGCTTAGGCGGGTTAGAGATCCTCAACAATCTTGGTTCAATTGGAGATGTTTTGGCCCTTGAATTTCGAAGCAATTTAGCCGCGGGTGGTGCGGCGCTTGGTATTACAAACACATTTACTAGCGCTATTCTTAATCTTGATGCCTTGCCTGGTGATCTGAATCCAACAGATGTCGGGGCGGCATTACGACTTTCATGGGGACTAGGACCTGGCATGACCGTAGGCACGATACAGTCAACGGGTGCTGTCCCAGAAGCAAACGTAAATTTAACAATGCTTGCGATCATGAGCTTGGTTGCCTTTAGGCGGCGACGGACCGCGTGAATTGGGGATTCGGTAACCTATCTATTACCTGCGAACCTGCAAAAAAGAGCGGCTCTTCATAGTTGATAGGAGGGTGTGCAGGACGCTGTGGAAATACCGGGGGGTGCTGCCTTCATCATACGGAAAGAAGGCGGGAGCGCGGGGGCGGCCTTGTGGGTGCCTGACCTGCCCTATACGCCTCAATCAGAGTTCCGTGATCCTGAGCCATTTAGTCAGCTTCCTCTCTTTTTTGGGAACGGGACCGGCGAATTTCCGAATTCGGGAAGCCTGATAACGAACTTTCCCGTGGCGGCTATACCGGAACTGGGCTCCCTCCTCTTCGGAGGTGTCTTGATCTTGTGGTCCGTGGGGATCCGGAGACGCCGATGATTGGTGACGGAAAAGCCAGTGACGACTCAAGTTCACGGGATGGACCAGGGCACCGGACAACGTGGCCTTGACGGGGTTCTTGCATACCGTCATGATCGCACTGACGTTCCTGTAAGAGTTCGCCACAACACCCTTAATCACTTCATTGCGGGATTGTTTGAGAACCTTTTTGTTCCCATGTATTGATCAGATTGCACCACTTCCTGCGTGTTGAAGATTGAACCCCCATGAGTTTGGCATCTTCAGATCTCTATGCCCTCGAAAAGGAACTGTTCCTTCGGGCTCTTGAACTCAGGAGTCCGGACGAACAGCGTGCACTCTTGATCGAAGCGTGTGGGGAGCACGATGACCTTCGCCGACGGCTCGAACGCCTCTTGGATCTCAATCAACAGAAGGACAATCTGTTGCTCGATCCGACGCAGAAACAAGTGCTTGAGAGGGAGCGGGCTTCATTGGTCGAGAAATTCGAAGGTGAGGGTACTTCGTTTGAGAGGATTGACTCTGATATTCGCGTCATCGCTGACTATGAACTCGTCGAGGAGATTGGCCGGGGCGCTATGGGCATCGTGTTCCGGTCTGAGCAACGCCGTTTGAATCGCGAAGTGGCCCTGAAGGTCATTGGTGGCGCCACTCTCGCTTCGCCATCGGAACGCCAACGCTTCCTACGTGAGGCCCGTGCAGCGGCTCACCTGGATCACCCCAATATCGTTTCCGTCTATGAAGTCGGACAGCACGATGATCTCGACTTTTACAGTATGGCTCTCATCCGGGGCGGGACGTTGGGGGCCCTCATGCGGGAGAAACGATTGGAGCGTCGACGGGCGGTGAAACTCCTCGCCGTCATCGCTCGAGCGATGCAAGCCGCGCATCAGCAGGGCATCATTCATCGGGATCTCAAGCCTGACAACATCCTCCTCGATGAACGGGGCCAGCCCTACATCAGCGATTTCGGCCTTGCTTGTCGATTGGAGCAGAGGGGCGCCTTGACCCTCACCGGCCAGATCATGGGAACGCCTCAGTACATGGCTCCCGAGCAGGCGGACACGGCTCTTGGTCCCGTGACGACGGCCGCTGATATCTACGGCTTGGGGTCCATTCTCTATGAACTCCTCGCCGGAGCTCCTGCATTTCGCGGCGATTCCACACTCCAGATCTTGCGGCTGGTCAAGGAAGAATCTCCCCGTTCCCTGCGCCTCGTCGATCCGGCGATCGATCGCGACCTCAACACGATCGTGCTCAAGTGTTTGGAGAAGAAACCGGCTGACCGCTATGGATCGGCTGAGTCGCTGGCCAATGACCTTGAGGCTTGGCTTGATCATCGCCCGATTGCGGCGCGGGCGCCGGACTTGGGGGAGCGAATGGTAAAGTGGATCCGCCGCCGTCCCGTGCATGCCGCGCTCTTCGTATCCGTTCTCTTGTTATTGCTCGCTCTAGGCATCGGGGGACCGCTGACTGCCCTGCACCAAGCGCATCTCAAACGTGAGGCTGATCTTGCGCGTTCGGATGCTTTGGAAAAGGCGGAAGACAACCGTCGCCTGGCCTACCTTGGTCAGATGAATCAGTTAGGCTACGCCGCTGGTGCGAATGGCCTGCCCGCCTTCCTCAAGGATCTCCTGAGCAGATGGGTGCCGGCCGCGACTGATGTTGGGGGTGATCTGCGCTGCTGGGAGTGGTACCTATTTGCTTCGCGTATCAATGAGGCAAGTCACACCATCGTGGGCAACGGGAAGGGGATCTCCGACCTAAGCATTTCCCCGGACGGAAAACGATTCGCCGCCTGTTCCGATCAGTCCAACATCCTCCGTATCTGGGACAGCGAATCGGCGGAACTACGTCATGAATTCGAGCCCCATTCGGAAGGAATCGCCGGTATCGATTGGAGTGAGGACGGTAGGCTGCTGGTGTCGGCTTCGAGAGATCGCACCGTTGCGCTCTGGAACACGGATACTTGGAAATTAGTTCGGCGTTCGAATTCAGAGGGTGCTCCGGAATGGAATTGCGTCCGGTGGGGCCCAGACGAATCTTTGATCACCGCCGGTGGGGCCGACGATACGGTGCGGTTTCTCGATCCCAAAACGCTCGCCGAGATCGGGCGTTTTCGCGCAGTTTTCGACACGGGACCCGGGCGACTTGCCTGGAATCATGAGGATAGGCTGGCTATCTGCGGCACTCCCGCAGAGGGCAATAAATCCATTCTTCTGCGGCAATTGAGCAGGCCTTCGGTAGAGTCCAAAGTAACGTCTGGTGCGGTCATTTGCGATCTCGCCTGGCAACCTGATGGAACGATGCTCGTTGTTTCCAGCTGGGATCAGCGAGTGCGCATCTATGACGGAAAACAGAGTTTTTCACTCGGTGGCCATGGTGGACGGGTCTGGTCGGTTGCGTGGAGACCTGATGGCAGGCAGTTCGCCACGGGAGCGGAAGATCGCGAGCTTTTGATCTGGAATTTTCAGGGCAGACAAACCGAGGTTGTCCAAGAACTTCCAGGCCATCCTTATCCTATCGATCGCCTGTCCTGGGGATCGGAAGGCGATCTTCTCTTGGCGGGTGATCGGAACGGGGGCATCAGCATGTGGCATCCTCAGCGGATTCGGACGTTTCGCCTCATCTACAGGCGGCCGATGGGCATCCAGGCGATTCGTTGGGGTCCGGATGGACAACGGATTGCTTGTGCTTGCCGTGGCAATGCCCTCGTTCTTGTCGATTCGACGAACGGGGCGGTTACCCAACCTGAATATGATACCTGGCCCGGCGAAATGGAGCCTCCTCCAGGCGCGGTGGGCCGGATATGGGGACCCATTGGGGTGTTCGATTGGAGCCGGGACGGCAAGCACTTGGCCTATCGTAGAGGCAAGGACTACTTTGCTATCATTGATCTCGACACCGGGAAACGAAGTAACCCGGTCAGACTGCCAGACGGGCGCCTCATGAACATGGCCTGGGATCCATCGGGCGATCGTCTTCTTGTCGCCACATCGCTGCCGCATCAGTTGCTCTGGGATCGAGAAACCGGGGAGTATATTCGCGAGATCAAATCGGGCGAACTTGGTGGGCGCCCCACGATGAGTTGGAGCCCGGATGGGCGATACGTCCTCCTCAGCGGCCAAAACCGACGCCAACTCGTCTTTAGTACGCAATCTTGGGAACTCATTCACAAATACGAGGAATCCGGCTCACTGTTGATCACAGACGGTCATGCCTGGAGTCCCGATGGGAATCGATTCGCAACTTCCGGTGGTGACGGCACCATACGTTTTTGGACTCTTGGTAAGAGCACGCCGGACATGGATGCCGTCGGCCACGCCGGATACGTCAACGCCATTGTGTGGCATCCCAATGAACCTCGGCTCGCTTCTGGTGGCAAGGACGGAACGATTAGGATTTGGGACACGGACACAGGTCAACTCGTCACCACGTTAAGTGGCCATGACAAAGAGGTGACTGACGTTAGCTGGAGCGTGGATGGCCTGAGACTGGCTTCGGCGTCTGCTGATGGCGGGCTTCGGATTTGGGACGGGACGAAGGCTTACGCCGCCCATGGCCGGTAGGCAGTCGGACTCGCGTGTTTAGCGAGGGCGAGCTCCACAGGGTGTCCATGGGCATTGGGGAACCTTCTTGTCTTTTCTGAATGGCAGACGCTCAGAAGACCTCGCCAAGCACGGTGATATGACAGTGGGCCTTTGCCTGCAGATGGCTTTCAACAGAGCCCTAGCCTACTGTCGATGAACGTTGGGCGCTGAACAAATTTCCCCGGCGTTGATTAGATTTCGGCACATTCTACGAGCTGAAGGATAGCTCGGAATGACTCCGGATCCATCAGAACTCTACGCTTTAGAAAAGGAGCTGTTTCTTCGGGCGCTTGAACTCGAGGAGCCCGAGAAGCAGCGTGCTTTCTTGGCTAGAGAATGCGGCGAGCATGATGCGCTTCACAAGCGGCTGCAGCGCCTTCTGAATCTCCACGACAACCAATTACTCGAGCCATCGGAGAACATAGAACTTGAGAGGGAACGGGTCTTACTCGCTCAGGAACTCAGTCGTGAAGGAGCCTCTTTTGAAGGGATCGGTTCTAGCATTCAAGTGATCGGTGACTACGAATTAGACGAAGAGATTGGCCGCGGTGCCATGGGAGTCGTTTTCAAGGCTAGACAACGCCGTCTTCATCGCGATGTGGCCATCAAGATTATAGGTGGAGCGGCGCTGGTTTCACTATCGGAACGCGAACGTTTTCGTCGCGAAGCTCAGGCTGCTGGCCATCTCGATCATCCCAACATTGTTCCTGTCTATGAAGTCGGACAGCACGGCGAGTGCGATTTTTACAGCATGGCGCTGATCAAAGGAGGCACTCTAGGAGAGCTGATGGAGCAAAAGCGACTACCACGGATACGTGCCGTCACGTTGCTGGCAACCGTCGCCCGGGCGATGCAGACTGCACATCAACAGGGCATTATCCACCGGGACTTGAAACCCGATAACATTCTTCTTGATGAGTGCGAAGAACCACACATCAGCGACTTTGGTCTTGCCTGTCGGCTGGAACAGCGCGGCTCCCTAACGCTCACCGGACAAATCATGGGGACGCCGCAATACATGGCCCCAGAACAAGCTGATCCCTCTTTGGGGCCGGTGACGACCGCTGTCGATATCTACAGCCTGGGCTCCATTCTCTACGAACTCCTCGTCGGCGTGCCCGTGTTCCGTGGAGATTCTGCGCTGCATATCTTGCGCTTGGCGAAGGAAGCGCCTCCCCGACCGCTACGCCAAGTAGACCCGACAATAGACAGAGATTTGAACACGATCGTGCTCAAGTGCCTGGAAAAGAACGCCACGGATCGTTATCGCTCGGCGGCGGCGTTGGCCAGCGACCTGGAGGCGTGGCTGGGTCACCTGCCGATCGCGGCTCGGGCACCGAGTCCTGGAGAGCGAATGGTGAAGTGGATCCGACGACACCCTGTTCATGCGGCTTTGCTAGGGATTATTCTATTCATGATACTTGCCTTTAGCATTGGAGGACCGCTCACCGCTGTTCACCAAGCGTATCTCAAGAATGAGGCAGATGCGGCCCGCTCGGATGCCTTGGAAAAGGCAGAAGAGAACAAGCGACAAGCCTATTTTGGCCAAATGAATCAATTGGGATACGCCGCTGACAGGGGTGGTGTGCCACCTGCTCTTAAGAATCTCGTCGACCGATGGGCGCCGGACAAGGCCGATTCAGAAGACGATATGCGGTGTTGGGAATGGTATCTATTCGCCTCCCATTTTAACGAACCACGACACACCATCGAGGGCGACGGCAATAGGATTTCAGACCTGATGATCTCTCCAGATGGAACACGCATGGCCGCCTGCTCGACACAGTCCAGTACGGTTCGCATCTGGGAATGCCAATCCGCTAAACTGATTCATGAGTTCAAACCTCACACGGATGGAGTTGTCGGACTCGTTTGGAGCCAGGACGGCACATTGTTGGTCACTGCCTCAAAGGATCGCACGGTAGCGCTTTGGAACTCCAATACCTGGGACTTGGTAAGGCGATCAGATGCCAAGGGGGCTCCTGTGTGGAACTGCGTCATTTTCAACCCAGACGAATCCGTGATTGCCGCGGGAGCCATGGATGAGACCGTTCGATTGCTTGATGCCAACACGCTCGCTGAGATTGGCCGGCTTCCCGCACCGTTCGAAGGAGGACCATGGCGCCTTTCTTGGAATCAGGAAAATGTCCTTGCCGTCTGCGGCACGCTCATCCCGGGCAACAAGACCATCCGACTGTACCGTTTGGGTAAGGAACCCCTAACTGTAACCAGCGGGACCGCTTCGTCGGTGATGAGCGATCTTGCCTGGCGTCCCAACGGGCACATCCTCGCCATTTCCAGTTGGGATCGACACGTCCATTTCTATGACCGAGAACGACGTTTCCTAGTAGGCGGCCATTCGGATAAGATTGGGTGCATCGCTTGGAGACCAGATGGAATGCAGTTTGCTACGGGCGCGGAGAATCGAGAACTCTTGATTTGGGATTACCAGGAGAGGCAGACGCAAGTGTCGCAGATTCTTTCGGGACACGCGTTTCCAGTCGATCGCCTGAATTGGAGTAAGGATGGCCATATCCTCGCGGCCGGTGACCGGAATGGAGGGATCAAGTTGTGGTATCCTCAAGAGAACCGAATCTATAGGTCCGCGCACAAGCGCCCCATTGGATTGCAGACACTTCGATGGGGCCCGGAGGGAAGGAGAATCGCCTGTGCTGGCCCCGATGGTTTTCTGGTGGTCGTTGATGCTGACTCAGGAAGCGCGATGGAACCTAGTTTCAAGCGATGGCCGAGCGAACTAGAGCTTCCACCAGAGTCTTGGGCCAGAATCTGGGGGCCATATTCGATGTTCGATTGGAGTCGGGACGGACGTTTCCTCGCTTATCGGATGTCCAAGACCGGCTTTGCCGTCATCGATTTCGAAACAGGAACCCGGAGCGATCCGATTGTTCTACCGGAAGGGCGTACGATGAGTATGGCCTGGGATCCCGCAGGCAGGCATCTCCTAATCGCAACCCATCTGAGACGCCTATTGCTCTGGGATAGAGAGACCGGAGAGTTCCTACGCAAGATCAAGACGGGAAGACTCGGACAACGTCCCATCGTTAGCTGGAGTCCGGATGGGCGGTATGTTCTTGTCAGTGGAAAGAATCGACACCACTGCGTCTTCAGTTCTGATTCGTGGGAACTTGTCAGTGAATCTGTTGAGGAAAACTCACCGGCATTCCTCGATGGTCATGCGTGGCATCAAGACGGAAATCGTTATGCGACCTCTGGTGGTGATGCGACGATTCGATTTTGGATGACTGGGAAAGACACGCCGTACCTTGAGGCTATTGGCCATACCGGGTTCGTGAGATCCATTGCTTGGCATCCCAACGAACCGCGACTCGCCTCTGGAGGTAGTGATAGCATGGTCAAGATTTGGGATACGGACACGGGGCAACTCGCCGCAACTCTGAGTGGGCACACAGAAGCCGTCAACGACCTGAGATGGAGCCGGGACGGGCGCAAGTTGGCGTCGGTGAGCTTGGATGGCGAACTACTCATTTGGGACGCGGAAGAGGCCTATTTGGCCCAGAGCCAGTAGCCTTGTCGCGGTCAGAGCAGAGAGTGAGCTCAAGAATCCGGCTTCCAAGATTTCTCTCAACTTTTCTGAGCAAGTCTAGACAGGGATTTCGAGCTGTTGAGTAAGGCCAGCTACTCCACTCACGAATCTCACGGGAGTGACTCGGCCGAGAACTCTCACTTCATATTCTGATATCAGCACGAGAACGCATCGCTCACAGGATCTCGCGATTCCTCGGTTGGTTGAATGCCAATCCACATTCGCAGTCGACCGCATTTCGTGAATTGAGGATCGCTCTGATTCTTTTTGCTAGTGTGCGCGTCATCACTCTTTTCTATCTCGAACATTGCCGCATCGCTCTCCGTGTCGTCCCGAAGGGATGAGAGATGGTAGCCGGCAGTGGAGCGAAGCGGAACTGCCGGAATAAAGTAGCCAT
>JANQJH010000542.1 GCA_028281705.1 Verrucomicrobiales bacterium | reverse complement strand
CGGAAGGGGTCGTTGTGCTCGCGACCGGTGAGGAGGGTTCCGGCGAAACCGCTGCCGAGTTCAAATCCCTTGGCGGCCGGCAAACTGAGCATGGCTCCGGCCAGGACGGCGTCGAGCTTGTCGAAGACCGGTTCACCGAGGCCCGGCGGGACCCCGCGAACGACGCATTCCACGACGCCGCCGATGGAATTGCCGTCGGCGCGGACCTCTTCGATCCGTTTGATCATGGTTTCCACGGCTTGGGGATCGCCGGTGCGGACGATGTTGGACTCCACCTCATCGAAGGTCACCGTCTCGGGATCCACCTTGGCTTGGAGGTCCTGGATGGACTTGACGTAGGCGATGATCTCGAGACCGGGCGCAAGACTTTTGATCACGTTCTTGGCCACGGCGGCGGCGGCGACGCGGCCGATGGTTTCCCGGGCGGAGGCCCGGCCACCGCCCTGCCAGTTCCGGATTCCGTACTTGGCGTCGTAGGTGTAGTCGGCGTGGCTCGGACGGTATTTTTTCGCCATCTCCTCGTAGGAAGAAGGGCGAGCGTCCTTGTTGCGGACCATGATGGAGATGGGCGTGCCCAGCGTCTGGCCCTCGAAGACGCCCGAGAGAATCTCACAACGATCGTCCTCGTCCCGCGGGGTGACGATCTTGGATTGACCGGGGCGCCGCCGGTCGAGATCGCGTTGGATGGTCTCCGGGATCAGGGGAATGCGGGCGGGGCAGCCGTCGATGACGACGCCGACGCCGCCTCCGTGGGATTCGCCCCAAGTGGAGATCCGGAAAAGCTGTCCAAAGGTGCTAGCCATGCGTCCGGGGACCTAAACGCTGCCCCCCTGGCGCTCAACTCGAGAATTGCTCTCGGGAGAAAGAATTCCGCCACGGGGGCGGTTTTTCGAGCTGGCCTGGAGGCGAGAACCGCCACTAGGGTGCGGTATGAATCGATCCTTGGCCCTGAGCCTCATTCTCACCGGTGCCGTCCTGATGGCTTTCCCGCCCCTCTCCAAGGGGCAGAATCGCTACCGGGTGCACACCCCCTCGAAGGCGAATTTGCGGGTGCTCTGTTTCTCGGGAACGG
The DNA here is from genome assembly GCA_028281705.1 of Verrucomicrobiales bacterium. Taxonomy (GTDB): domain Bacteria; phylum Verrucomicrobiota; class Verrucomicrobiia; order Verrucomicrobiales; family DEV007; genus JAACDM01. Next base: position 19,376 of record JANQJH010000542.1, on the reverse strand, counting down.
GGTGGTACCGCCATCCTGACATCCCGGCGATCAACCACTGGCTGGTGAAAACGGGGGCGGCCTACGGCATCCAGATCGATGTGACGGAGACGGCCAAGGACCTGACGGAAGAGCGGCTGGGGGATTACCAGGTGCTGCTCTTGAACAACGCCAACACGCTGGACAAGGTCTTCGACGAGACCCAGCGGGCCCGCATCGAGGCCTGGTATGCCGCCGGCGGAGGGATCGTCGGTTTGCACGCGGCCCTTGTTAGGCAGACAAACTGGGCCTGGCTGCACGAGCTGGCGGGGTGTGATTTTGATAGCGACTCGGACTTTCTCGAGGCGCGGGTGGTGGTGGATCCCGGGGCCCTGGAGCATCCCGCGGTCCGGGGGCACGGAAAGAGTTTTCTCTACCGGGCAGACTGGACGAATCACACCAAATCGGTCACGGGTCTCGCGGGCGTGCAGGTGCTCTTGCGGGTGGATGAGAAAAGCTATGAGCCGGTGCGCGATTATTTTCAGGAACGAGGGGGCAAGGCGATGGGGGACGATCATCCGGTCGCCTGGACGCGCGAGCATGGCGGCGGCCGATTCTTTTACACTGAACTGGGTCACGACGTGCCATCGCTGGACACGGATTTCGGCCGGCAGCACATCCTCGAGGGCATCAAGTGGGCGGCGGGAGTCGAGGAAGAAACAGCAACCTCGAGCACTGGGAAGCCTCCCGTTGAGAAGAAATGAGATGGCTCTGCTTGCTCACGGCCGTTTTTGTTAGCGGCCTCGCTCTCGGGCATGCCGGTGATGGTGATAATGCCCTGTCGTTTTCCGCGAGCAGCAGCGCGCCGGGGCCCTTCACCGTGGTGGTGATGCCGGACACGCAAAAGTACGTGGAGTTCTACCCGCGTGGGATCGCGAACCAGATCGAGTGGATTTGTCAGAACCGCGACGTGCTCAATTGCAAGTTTGTCGTGCATGAGGGCGATATCGTGCAGAACCCGGGCAAGGCCGAGGAATGGGAGATTGCCGATGCGGCCTTCAAGAAGCTGGATGGGGTGGTTCCCTACTGTTTCTCCATCGGGAATCACGACATGGATGTGGGGAAACGGGACAAGACGCTCTACCGCAAGGTCTTTCCCCGGGAGCGCTTTGCTGCCATGCCGACCTTTGGCGGGAGCCAGAATGAGCATGCGGACAACACCTATCACTTATTTGAAGTGGGGGATCTCAAGTTTATGGTCATCACCCTGGAGTACGATCCGAAAGACCCGGTGCTCAACTGGGCCAATGACGTGGTGGCTCAGCATCCCGATCGCCGTGTGATCGTGGACACGCATTCCTATCTCAACGTCAATGAACGCAATGACCAGGGCAAGGTGATCTGGGACAAGTTTGTCCGCAAGCATGCCAATATCTTTTTGGTCGTCTGCGGGCATCTCTCCGTGGGGAGGCGGGCGGCCCGGGGTGATCATGGGAATCTGGTGCATGAACTCCTGGGAAACTATCAGGATCACGAAAATGGAGGAAACGGCTGGCTCCGGCTGCTGCGTTTTCATCCCTCGGAGAACCGGATCGAGGTCAGGACGTATTCCACGCTCCTTAATCGCTACATGAGAGAGAGCGATCCTCGATGGTCCCGCTTGAGCGACAATCATTTTGACCTGCCCTACCTCATGCGCGAGCCGGAGCCGGAGGAGCCCTTGGCCTTTCAGAAGGTGCGGGAAACGGCGGCGCCGAGGGGGCTTTATCACGAGATGGATATCGAGGGGTGGACGGTGTTGGTGCATCCGGAGCTGGAGGAGGGCGATCCCGATCTTTGGGAGCGGACACGGGACTTGTTAGGCGAGAAGCTGCGTGCCATGGTGGGCGTGCTCCCGGCGCGGGCCATCCAGGAGTTGCGCGAGGTGCCCATTTGGGTGGAGCACGAGCATCCCATGCATCCCTGCATGTGCTATCACCCGGAGGCCGGTTGGTTACGCGAGAATGCGATGAACCCGGACAAGGCGGGAGCGGTCGAGATCGCCAATGCGCGGAATTTCATCGAGTGGTCCGAAACCCAGCCCTGGATGGTGCTGCACGAGATGGCGCATGCCTATCACTTTCGTCGATTGGGGGCCGAGCATCCGGAGATTCGTCAGGCCTATGAAGAGGCCGTGGCGGCCAAGCGCTATGAGGCGGTGGCCCACGTGGACGGGCGAACGCAGCAGCGTCATTACGCGCTGACGAACGACAAGGAGTACTTTGCCGAGGCCACGGAGGCCTACTACGGGAAGAATGACTTTGCCCCCTTCGATCGGGAAGCTCTGGCGGAGCACGATCCCAGGATTTTCCAGATCCTGCCGCGTCTCTGGGGTGAGGCGCCGCTGGAGGCGCGTCTCATCGAGTCGAAGAAGATCTGGGACGCGGCGAAGCACAACGCCTTCACCGACCTTGTGGCTTGGCGAGGCCAGCTGTATTGCGCCTTCCGTGAGGGTGAAAAGCACGCGGACGATCACGGTCAGTTGCGCGTTCTCGTTTCGAGTGACGGCGGCGCGACGTGGAAGCCCGCGGCCGTCTTGCGCCAGAGCGGCGTCGATTTGCGGGATGCCAAGCTGGCGGTGACCCCCGATGACCGTCTCATGCTGCTCGGCGGCCGGCAGACGGGGACGGGAGACAAGCGTTTCACTTCGACGATTGTGAGTTATTCCGCGGACGGGCGTTCCTGGTCATTACCGGAGCCGGTGGGTGACGAGGGGCGCTGGCTTTGGGGGGTGGTGTGGGAAAAAGAGAGGGCCTACGGCGTGGCCTACCCATCGCCTAATGGAGTGCCGCATACCTCGCTCATGACCTCCACCGATGGACGGCGTTTCGAAACGCTGGTTGCGGAGTTTGCCAGTGAAGAGCGGCCCACGGAGGCCGTGGTGCGATTTGATGCCGAGGGCCGCCCGCGGTGTCTTCACCGGCGGGATGGCGATCCGGGAAAAGCACTCTGGGGCTCGGCGGAGAAGCCGGAGGGACCGTGGACCTGGCAGACCTTGGATCGCAAGATCGGAGGCCCGGGCTTGATCCAGATCCCGGGTGGACATTGGATCGCCGTCGTCCGGCTCTACGATGTGGAGGAACGGACCGAAGTTTGTTTGGTTGATCCTGACAATGCGCGACTCATCCCTCTGCTTCGTTTGCCCAGCGGCGGCGACACGAGTTATCCGGGACTGGTCTGGCAGAACGATCAACTGCTGGTGAGCTATTACGCTTCCCACGACGACAAGACGTCCATTTACTTCGCCAAGGTGGCCTTTGAAGAACATGCCATTCGCGCTGACTAAGCCCGCCCTGATCGGCGTTCTCCATCTGCTTCCGCTGCCCGGGGCCCCGCGTTGGGGCGGATCGATGCAGGCGATTCTCGATCGGGCCACGGCGGACGCGCAAGCCTATGTGGAGGGAGGGGCGGATGGCTTGATGATTGAGAATTTCGGCGACGTGCCCTTCACCTCGAAGCGCGTGCCGGCGGAAACGGTGGCGGCCATGAGTGCGGTGGGACTCTACCTGCGCGAGGTTGCTGGTTTGGTCCTCCCCATCGGTTACAACGTGCTGCGCAACGATCCGCTCTCCGGTTTGGGCCTGGCGGCGTCGACCGGGGGATCCTTCATTCGGGTGAACGTGCATTCGGGGGCCATGGTGACGGATCAGGGGGTGATTGAGGGAAGGGCCTACGAAACCGTGCGCCAGCGGGAGCGGCTCTGTCCCGGCGTGGCCATCTGGGCGGATGTCCATGTGAAACATGCGCAACCGCTCGGCGGTGGCGGTCTTGAAGCGGCGGCAGAGGACACCCTGGAACGTGGGTTGGCCGATGGATTGATCGTCTCAGGGAGGGCGACGGGCGATCCCGTGGCGGTGGAGGATTTGCGCGCGGTGCGTGGGGTCTCTCCCGGCGCCACCGTCTTGGTGGGCTCGGGCGCCACGGAGGAATCCGCATTGGACTTGTTGGCCTTCGCCGACGGATTGATCGTGGGTTCGAGCGTCAAGGAAGGTGGTCGCCTGGAACGCCCGGTGGATCCCGGGCGCGTGCGCGCCTTGCGCAAGGCCATGGACAGCACCGATTCCTGAACTAGCTTGCTCCCAAGATGTTCGGGATCTTCACGCAGATTTTCAAGTGGCTGTTTTCCAAGGCGGCGCTCTTGATCACGATTTGGGCGGTGGTCCTGGTGGCGGTGGCGCTCTACCTTTGGAGCCAGAAGTATCTGGAAAAACTCCCGGCTGAGCTGGCGGAGAAAGAGGCCATACTCGAGCGGGTTCGCCGGGAAGCCGGTCAGTTAGACGAGCGCATGGCGGCATTGAAAACGGAGCTGGATCAGCAGATCGCGCTTCTGGATGAGAAGCGAAAAGCCCTGCAAGACAATCTGAAGATGCGGCAGGCGGAATTTCAGAATTGGCAGGCACAGTTAGAGCGCATGCGAGGGGTGGGCGCCAAGGCGGTGACCATTTGGGACAAGCTGCGCGGGGTGGACAAGGACCAGTACAAGGAAGAGATCCGGAACATGGAAATCCGAATCGCGGCTAACCAAAAACGGCAGACGGACCTGAGACAACAAGTCTCGTCGGCCGATGCGGAACAGAAGGCGTTGGAGGAGGCGACGGGTGCGCGCGAGGCTGAGTTGGAGAGGGAACGGCAAGTCAAACATGGAGAACTCGCGTTGGCCGAATCGGAGCACTCGGAGGTCAAAGTGCGGTCCGATCGCTGGGAGAGCCGGGTCAACCGTGGTCAGGATCTCCTGGTGGCGGCCTACGAACGCATGGGCAAACCGCTCATTATCATCAGTCTCTCTGTCATTTTTCTGCCGATCCTGGCGAAGATCGCACTCTTTTACTTCTGGGCGCCGATGCTCTCTTTGGGGAGGCCCGTGATCATCCGGTCGCCGGCCCAGGCGCCGGTGCGGGTCTCGGAAACGGAGGTGGCCCAGGAGGTGGTGTTGGAGCCGGAGGAAACGGCGACGATTCAGCACCGGTTTTATCAGGCCTCGGACGAGGACCTCTCGAAGCGGACCAAGTTTGTTTTCAATTGGCATTATCCCTTTTCCTGCCTGGCTTGTGGATTGTTCCTCCTCACCCGCGTGTCCAATCGCAATGCGGAGGCGAAGCGCCGGCTCACCCTCTCCAGTCAATCGGAGGCGGAAATTGAGATGGCGGTGGTCGAGGTTCCCCAGGGCGGGTCGATCATTTGCCGGCCGAGCTTTGTCGCGGCATTGATCCATCGATCGGGCGAGGAGCCGCAGATTCGCTCCCACTGGCGTTTCTTTTCCCTGCACGCCTGGATCACCTTGCAGTTTCGTTATTTTGAGTTTCGAGGACCGGTGCGCCTGGTGCTCTGGGCTTACCGTGGCATCCGGGCGGAGCGTTTGACCCTGGAGAATGTCACCCAGGGCAATGAACGGCGGACGAATCAGCTGGCGACGATCGGGTTCACGCCCTCGCTGAGTTACCGCAGCCGGCGATCGGAAACCTTCATTTCCTATCTGCGGGACCAGAACCCGCTCTTCGATGATCTCTTCTCCGGGCAGGGCGTGTTTCTCTGTCAGCAAATTTCACGAGCGGAGCACCATCGTCAGGCGGGAAATTTCTGGGCCAAGATGTGGAATGGCCTGACAAAGATCGTGGGGATTTGAACGGCGCCATGGATTCCCTTGTTTTCCTTGGAGGACTTCCCGGCTAAGTTGGCCTTCACTTTTCTCCCATGCGTATTCTCGTCGTCGAAGACCAGGCCAAGATTGCCGAGTTCACCCGGAAAGGGCTCGAAGAGCACGGCTTTGCCGTGGAGGTGTGTCGCGATGGGAACTCGGCCTTTGCCTTGGCCACGGAGGAACCCTTCGACGCCATCGTGCTCGACATCATGCTCCCGGGTCGGGACGGCCTCAGTATTTTGCGGAGTTTGCGAGAGCGCGGAAATGCCGTCCCGGTGATCTTGCTTACGGCCCGGAGTGAAGTGAACGAACGGGTGGAGGGTTTCCATGTGGGGGCGGACGATTATTTGACGAAGCCGTTCTACGTCGAGGAGCTGGTGGTGCGCCTGCAATCCATCGTGCGGCGCAACTCGGGCCAGAGTTCGAGCGTGTTGGCCGCGGCCGACTTGAAGGTCAATCTGCTCACCCGCGAGGTGGAGCGGGCGGGAAAAGAGATCTCGCTGACCCAGCGCGAATTCTCGCTCCTCGAGTACCTCATGCGATCCCCGGGCCGCGTCTTCACCCGGACACAGATCTATACCCACGTCTGGGGCATGCATTTCGATCCGGGAACGAACCTGGTCGATGTCTGCATCCGCCGTCTGCGAAACAAGATCGACCGCGATTTCGATCCGCCTCTCATCGAGACGCTGCGGGGCGTGGGCTACCGCTTCAAGGCCCCCTGAGACGGGCGTGAGGGCGGGATGAGGCGCGACGGAATTAGCTTCTGCTTGCACCGGCACGGTCGCTGAATAGGGTCCGGCTACCTTGGGGGTATTTATGAAGCTGAGCCTTGCACTCTTGCTTGCCGTCGTGTGTCTCGGTATCGGAATGGTGTTGGGGCACTGGTTGATCCCGGATTCGTCGACCGGTGAGGGCGAGGCGACGACGGCAGAAGCGCGGGCGGACACCTCGATGACGCTGGAACGCGCGGGGGCGAAGGAACAGAAACCGCTGGCGGAGGACATTCCTCAAGCAGGTTCGGCGCGCGATCTGCTCAACACCATCAAGAGTGCCAATCGCGCTCGCAGTCAGGCGCAGATGTACCTCGCCGTGGAACGGCTGAGCGTGGATCAGTTGGCCGCGCTGGCCGGTGAGGCCGAGGTCCTGGCGCGGCGGGATTGGCGTGCCTGGGACGTGCAGTCGGCCATTCTCTCACGGTGGACGGAGATCGCGCCCCTGGAAGCCCTGGCCTACTCGAAGAACTTGAAAGGATCGAGCCGGCGCAATGCCATCGGCGCCGTCTTTGCCCAGTTAGCCTCGACCAATCCCGGCCTGGCAGAACGCCATCTGACCTCCTTTTCCCAGCGGAGTTTGCAGCGTCAGGCCCTGCGCGCCCTGGCCGCGGGACTCGCCGATTCCAGCCCGCAGCAAGGCATCAGCATGTTGGAAAAACATGGCGCCCCTGCGAGTGATTACGCCTTTCACGAGATCGCGGGTAAGTGGGCCCGCCGGGATCCTGGCGGAGCCAGTAGTTATGCCGAGGGGCTGCCGCCCGGCCGGAAACGCGATCGCATGGTCCATGGCGTGGCCCATGCCTGGGCCAGCACCGATCCCGACGGAGCGCTCAACTGGGCCCGAGCTCTGGGTGATCGGCGATTGCGCAAGGAGGCCGTCTCCACGGTGATCGGGAGCATCGCGGCGGAGGATCCGCTCGAAGCCTTGGCTCTGGTGGAGAAAGAGCCCCGCCACGATCAGCACGGTCTGCGTCAGCGGGCCCTGGGCGAGTGGTTTCAATCCGATCACGAGGCCGCGATGGAGTGGATCAATGACAGGCCTAACCAGGCAGAAAGGCTCCGTCTTTTTTACGGGAGCGCGTATCGCCTGGTGTGGGAGGATCCCGAGCATGCTTACGAGTTGGTCAAGGACCTGCCCGCCGGCGAGCAGAAGATCAATTTCATGGGCAGAATTCTTTCGCACTGGTCGTGGAATGATCCGGAATCGGGGCTCGACTGGCTGAAGAGTTTTCCTTCGGACATGCAGGGCCGGTTGTTAGGCCGCGGGAGTCATTGGGGGCTGGCGGAAGGAGATCCGGAGGCCTTTCGCGAAATACTCGAGGGCGTCACCATCACGGACCGCAACAAGCGCGCCTTTCAGACGCTGGGTTCGCATTACGTGGATGAAGATCCTGACAAAGCGCTTGAATGGGCGCAGACGATCGAGAGTTCCTCGGCTCGCGCGGATGTGGTGAAATCGCTCTACGGCTCGTGGGCCTATCGCGAGCCGGAGGCGGCCGCGGAGAAAGCTTTGGCATTGGAGGATGCGGACCAGCGGAAGGGTGCGCTGGAGAGCATCGCCAATTCCTGGGCGCGCAATGATCCCGAGCGGGCCATGGAATGGGCTGAAGGACTGAGCGGTTCCGCTCGAGACTCGGCCCTGGGCGCGGTGATTCGGGCCACCGCGGCGGAGGATCCGGTCAAGGCCTCGACCGAAGTGGAGCGCTTGCTCGCCGACGGATCGGGCGATCGTTCAGTCGCGGAAACGGCTGCGGCCGTGGCCAGCACGTGGACGGAAAGCGATCCCTCCAAGGCGGCACAGTGGGCTGGAGATTTGGGCGATGATCTGGCGCGAAAAGAGGCCGTGGGAAAGGTGGCGGGACGCTGGGCGCAGTTTGATCCGGTGGGTGCCTCCGAGTGGATCGGCGCCCTTCCGGAGAGTCCCGAGCGCGATGCCGCCGCGGGGGAACTGGCTCAGCGCATTCGTGGAACGGATCCCGAGCGGGCCTTCGCCTGGGCCAGTACCATTGCGGACGAACGCGATCGTTTCAAAGTCATGGAAGACACTATTTCGAGCTGGAAGGAATCCAATGAGTCCGCGGCCCGAGAGGCCGTCCTCGGTTCCGATCTTTCGCCCTCGGATCAGGAAAAATTGCTTGAGGGACTTGGATCGGAGTCGTCCTCCACCTCCAGTACCCCTTCGGTGATTTTCCAAGCTGTTCACTAAGAAACCCGGCGCTTCCGCGTCATCAATACCACTCAGACTCCCCACCGTCCTACCCACATCCCATCCATCCTAGCTATCATGAATCGACGCATTATCCTTCCTTCCGCTCTCGGCATCGCCGGCCTTGCCGTGGGAGTCATTCTCGGCCGTGGTCCGCTGGCCTCCTCCAGTGCGCCTGAATCGAGCGGCGACTATACCCTTTACCAAACATCGCGCTCGCTCCTCGATGGGAGTGCCGGTAGCAAGGGCGCCTCCGGGGCTGGTTCGGGAGCCGGTGGTGCGGCTAACGGTGGGGGCGGGTCAACCTCTCCCGTGGCCGATGCTCTCCTGGGAGTGATCAACAATCCCAATGGCCAACAGGCGGTTAACCGTTTCTACCAAATGCTGGCAGGGATGCCCAGCCAGGACATTGCCAGGCTGATTGTGGATATTGATAGCTATCCCAACCATTCGCGCCGCCGCGAGACGCGGGAAATGATCATCGACTACCTCGCGATGGCGGATCCTAAGAAGGCGCTCGAAGTGCGTGAGGAGTTGCCCAACAAAGGTATTTTTTCCAAGGCCATGCGGCAGTTGGGACGGAACAATCCGGCGGAAGCCCTGCGAATGCGCGAGTCGATCACCGACAGCAAGGATCGGAGTTCTGCGCTGAGGGCGATCTTTGTCGGCGCCAGTGAGGTGGATCCCGCGGGCGCCTTCGCCCTGCTCTTGAAGACGGAGGATGCCGGTCCGCAGCACTACGAGGAAGTGTTCGACAACTGGGCGGAGACGGATCCGGTGACGGCGGCGAAGATGGCCCTCACGGTGACCAAGCCGGCCGAGCGCCGCGAGGCGCTGAAGATCGTGGGCCAGGAATGGGCCGAGCGCGATCCGAAAGCCGTGCTCGACTGGTTGGGCAGGACGGAGCTCAGTTCTTACGAGCGCGAGATCATGCGCAACAGCGCGATCAACGCCTACGCCAAGCGCGATGCCAAGGCCGCCATGGAGTTGATCGCCGGCATGGATTCCACGACGAGGAACCGCGCCTTGCCCAGTGTGGTTCGCGAGCTGATCGAAGAAGACCCCTCGGCCGCGGTCGATTGGATTCGCAATGAACCTGACGGATTTGCCAAGTACCGCGCCATCAATGAGACGACGTGGGTCTTTGCCAATGAAGCGCCGGAACTGGCCATCGAGCTGGCGAAAGAGATCCCGGAAATGAAGGATAATGCGTTGCGTAGCGCTTTCAGCACCTTGGCCTCGCGCGATTTGGATATCGCCTTGGAGATGTCTCAGGAGTGGGCGGATGACTCGCAGTACAGCCGGATCATGCGAGAGATCGCCTCGGGTTATGGCCGGGAGAATCCCGAAGAGGCCTTGAAGTGGGCCAACACCTTGGATGACAACGTCCGTTCGTCGGCCATCAGTTCCGTCGTCAGTCGATTGGCGAACAATGATCCCACGCTGGCGCTCGAACATCTCGATGGCCTCGGCCTGGCGCAGGATGACCCCATCTACAACAATGCGATGCAGAACATCGCCAGCAACTGGGCTTCTCAGGACCCGGTTTCGGCGGCGGAGTGGCTGGACACCCTTCCAGACTCACAAGTCCGCAATTCAGCCGTGGGCGATATCGCCGATCGCTGGGCGCGCATCGATCCGGTGAGCGCCTCGGAGTGGATCGGGACCCTGGACGAGGGACCTGGCCGGGATTCGGCCGCGAGCCGGCTGGTCAATCGGATTCAACGTGAGGACCCGGAGATGGCGGCCGCCTGGGCGTCGAGCATCGGTGATGAGAACATGCGAAACAACGCGCTCACCCAGGTCTTTCATCAGTGGCGGCGCATGGACCCCGAGGGCGCCCGGGCCGCTGCGGAGGCCTCCATCCTGCCCGATGCGATGAAGCAGCAGTTCACGAATCCGGGCAACCCGGGAGCCGCCGCCGTGCCGACGCCTTCCACGGTTGAAGACGGCATCATCTTCTCCGGAGGCATGCGTTTGCGATGATCATCATCTGAGGTGGCGATCTTCCGTTGGGCATCGGAGCCTGTGGTGCGGACACTCTTGTCCGCCGGGTGCGTGTGTGATCGTTGGGGCGCATTCTGCTTGTGGAACGCGGGCCCGCCTTCCTACGATGCTGCGCCTCGACTACCAACGCCGTGACCTCGCTTCGTTTCCTACCCATTGGTTTCTCTCTTCTGTTATTTTCGTTGGCGGGAGGTGTCGTTGATGATGCCGCGGCTCAGCACGAATGGCAGAAGCCGAAACCGCTGAGGACCAAGGCCGATCTGGAGAAGATTATTGGGCCTCTCGAGACGAAGGCGCCCTCGAAGGATCTGCGTATCCTTTGGGTGTGGGGCTACGATGCGAATCACCGGCCGGGAGCGCACGACTACCTCCGTGTGCGCGACTTGATGAGCGGGCTGTTGCGGAAGGTACCCCGGGTCTCAGTCGATGAGGTCTTTCATTTTCCAACCAAAGAGCAGTTTGCGGGGGCGGATCTCGTGGCGATGTATCTTCACCTGCCGCCGTTGAAGGCCGAGCAGTATGCCAACTTCAAGGCTTACATCCGGCGTGGCGGCGGCGTGGTGGCCTTGCACGAGACAGCCATCATGCGGCCGGCCTCCGAAGGGAAGAAGCTGGCGCAGTGCCTGGGCATGGCCTGGGACGAGGGGCGATCGGAATGGGGGGCGATCTTCGAAGATATCACGATCGAGAATGACCATGCGATCTTCAAAGGATTCCCGTCGAAGCTGCGCATCGTGGACGAGTTCTACTGGGATTTGAATCGGATCGACGGGATTGATGTCCTCGGCACGGTGCGCACGGGGCCGCCGCACGGGAGCCGGGGGCCCATCCCGGAGTCGCGGCTCTCGGTGGCGCCGTCCCCGATGTTTTGGACGCTGGAGATGGGTCAGGGGCGCGTCTTCGGCACGACTACGGGGCACAACACCTTCACTTACTATGATCCGGAGTTCCGCATCGTCCTCTTTCGCGCCCTGGGGTGGGTTCTTCGGGAAAAACCGGATCCCTTTCTCCCTCTCGTCTTTGAGGGGATCACGAACGAAAAGGGAATGGTGGGGACGGTGGACGACATGCGCGACTGGAAGGGCAAGTTGCGCGAGCCGCCGAAGAAGAAGTGAGTTCAATCACAGGCCTGAGGGGGAATTGGTGGACATCCATCGGCTGATGGGGCCAGAGTCCCCCATGCCCAAGGTTTCTCTCTCACTCACACTGCTGCTTCTCGGCGCCGGGATGCCGTTCGCCGAAGCCGCCGATTGGCCGCATCAACGTGGTCCCCAACTCGATGGCAGTGTCCCGCCCGGAGCGCTCGTGCCCTCGGCGTTGCCGGAGGATCCGCGCGTCGTTTGGACGATTCCGGTGACGGATGGTTATGCCGCTCCCATCATTACCCAGGGAAAGGTGATCTATGGTGACTTACAGAAGCGCAAGGAGACCTTTCATGGCATCAACCTGACGGATGGCGAAGCGGAGTGGCATGATGTCCTGGATGATCCTCACAAGGATGGGTTTGGCACGGGGCCGCGCTGTGCTCCGGTGAGTGACGGCGAGGTCGTGCTCCTGCAGTCGTGCATGGGCGAATTGCATTGTGTGGATGTCGCCACGGGCAAACGCTTGTGGGAGAAAAACTATCTCTCCGACTTTGGAGCGCTCTATGTCGGGGAGAAGGGCACGACCAAGGGAGGTGCTCGACACGGGTACAATGCGAGTCCTTGCATTCATCAAGGGCAGGTGATTGCCCTGGCCGGCGGTCCCGGCGCCGGGGTGGTGTGTCTGGACAAGAAGACCGGTACGGTGGTGTGGCAGTCCCAGGACGATCAGGCGGCCTATTCGCCGCCCCTGGTGACCACATTGGCCGGGGTGGAACAGGTGGTGTGTTTCACGGTGAGCGGTGTCATCGGTCTCGATCGCGCGGATGGCAAGCTGCTCTGGCGCGTCCCGCTGTCGACGAACTACGGCCGCCATATCGCCGCCCCCGTGGTTTACGATGATCTGGTGATCGTGGGCTCCCATGAGGTCGGCCTGGTGGCCATTCGTGTGTTTCGCCGCGATGGAAAAATAGAGATCGAAGAGGCGTGGAAACACGATCAAGAGTTGGGTCCTAACGTCGCCAGTCCCGTCTGTATCGGTGGTCACCTCTACATGCTGGCGAAGAAGCAGATCGTTTGCCTCGAGGCCAAGACGGGTAAACAGGCCTGGTCGCAGGATGGCATTGTGCTGACGACCGAGAGAGAAGCCTTTGCCGCGTTTATCGGTCTGGGCGACAAGGTCATGCTGTTGACCGATTTGGGCGAACTGATCCTATTCAAGGCCGATCCCGATGCCTACAGCGAGATCAGCCGGACGCAGGTGTGTGGTAAGAACTGGTGTCATCCAGCGTATGCCGATGGCATGCTCATCGTGAGAGACGCCAAGAAGCTCCGCTGTCTTGAACTCCTCCCCCTCAAAAAAACTTAAACTTCAACATAAATATAAACTTAAACTCTCAGAGAGCGTAGGCGTAGTGGGAGAGTTGACGTTCTTGTAGTTAGCGCGAAGATCTATTTTTGAAGCACATCATGGAGGTAGTGGGGACACAAGCTCGGCGGACAAGAGTGTCCGCATCACAGGGCTCCATTTGATTGGAGGTGCGAAAATCTTTGCTTAAAGGACCTCATGGAAGCAGGGACACCGATCGGGCGGACAGGAGTGTCCGCATCACGTGCGCCACTCAGTCGTCCGTCATCGCGGGTCCGCCGAGCATCCACCGGGCGAAGCGGCCGGAGGCCAACGCCAGGGCGTTCATCACGTGGAGCGAGATCATCCACACGGGAATTCCCAACAGAGTGCAGATGATGGCCTCGCCCAGCGTATCGGTGACGCTCCAGTGCCGCCAGTTGCCACCACGCGGCCAACATGAAGAGGAGGATCGGAATCCCGATCCAGATGATGAGGAGAGCAATCCCCAAGCTCAATCCGGTGACGAGGAAGACGAAGTAGAATACTCCAAGTGGGAATGATAGGAGCAGATAGACCACATTGCTATATGACTGCCCCCTCAAGATGACGCCAAGGAAGCGATCCAAGGGGGATTCGACGGGTTTCTGTGCTTCGTCAGTCACGGCGTCAATACCAATTGCGGATGCGGACTTCAACACCGCTGTCACGCCCCACCAGACCCTTGAACGCCTCCAGATCAGAGAAGGTGCCGTCCTGATTGCGGAAGTGATAGGGATAGACGGCTCGGGGACGAAAAGCACGCACGGCGCTGGCGGCCTGGTCGATGCTCATGGTGAACGGGAGATTCATGCTGAGAAAAGCGACGTCGATGTTCTCCAGGGCACGCATTTCGGGAGTGTCCTCCGTATCGCCGCTCATGTAGATCCGCTTGCCGCCGATGGTGAGCACGTAGCCGTTGTCGCTTCCCTTGGGATGACGGCTGTTGTAGGCCGGAACCGCCTCCACGGTGATTCCGATGGCCTCGGTGGTCTCGCCGTTGGCCAGGGTGGTGGTGATTTCCTTGAGTGCGGTCGAAAGCTGGTCGGTGACTTCGGCGCTGGCGATGATGACGGTGTCCTCCTTCTTGACGGCGTTGAGGGTGGCGTCGTCGAAATGATCGCCATGTTGATGACTCACCAGAATGAGATCGGCTCTGGGGAGATCGCTATAGCGTGAGGCGCCGCCGACAGGGTCGTTGTAGATCATCTTGCCGTTCCAGCGCAGGATGAAGCTGGCGTGGTTGATGGGATGAATGAGGACGTCGCCCTCATCCGTGACGAGATGATCACCGGAGAGTGTTTCCTCGGTCTCGGTCGCCCGATAGAACCGCGCGGGATCATCGGGCGACACCGCCTGCGTGCTGGTGAACTCCTTGGTGGTTCTGAGGGGGTGCCACTGTGTCAGATCGCGTGACACTTCGAGGCGGTAGAGATTCTCGTGAACATCACCCCCGACCACGATGGTGGCCTCGCCGTTCCCGGCTTCAATGGCGATGGGAAAGTCCGGGCGCGGCGTCGGGTTCGGTTCCGGGGTCGGGGTGGATCCGTTGGCCGAGCCGGGTGTCCCGCCAATTTGGCTGCTGGCTGCCCAGCTGTCCTGACTGTCCCAGTCTGAAGGCACGCCCGGGCCGCTGAGGATCAGGCTCTGCCCGGCACCGTCGGTTTCGCGAAACCAGGCGTCGTTGTAGGTCAGGGCGATGAGGTCTTCCTCCGTGTCATTCTGGAGGGCGAGGCGTTCCCCGTCGTTGTTCAGCCGTCCCCCATAGACGCCCAGGACCGTGGGGCCCTCGCCGTAACGCAGGCGGAAGGCCTCGAGATTTCTCACCACGACGCCGAATCCTCCCGGAGGCAGCGTTAACGTGGTGGCCTCGCTGAAGGCGAAGTTGATCCCATCCGAGAAACGCAGATCGAATAATGTCAGATTCTCGTCGCTCAGATTGTGCAACTCGAGGAACTCGAAATCGTCGCGATTGGTGAAGCCGGCCTCTTCCTCCTCGGGAGATGGCTGTGCCGGGCGGTACATGATTTCGCTGATCACCAGATTGGAAGCAGTCGGTTTCACCTCACCGACGACGAGACGTTCCACGATCTTGCCGCTCCACTCATCATCAAACCAATTGCGGGTGGTCAGGAGGGAGGATTCAGTGAGGGTGATGGGTGATTCATAGAGGAGCGCCGTGGGACTGATATCGCCCCCGGGAAGTCGAGGGTCGCTGCCATCGAGCGTGTAGTAGACGGTGCGGCGCTGAAAGAGTGAACCGGCGATGAGTTGGAGTTCCTCGCCGGAGAGTTCGACTCTCGGAGGGTCGAGAAACTGGTCGTCGATCCAGTCGGTTCGGTCTTCGGCCCAGTCTTTCAAGAACTGGATCTGCTCTTCAAAGGTCTCCGTCACGGGCGAAACGAACTCATTCAGAGTACCGTCTTCGAGGGTGTCCCAAACGACGAAGTTTCGCGAGGCCGGCCCCGTGCCTTTGTTAGGATGATCGAAGAGGAGTTCGGCGTGCCGGTCGATGCGCGCATTCCACTGGTCCTCGCTCAGATGACTGCGGCGGAGGGCGAGCCATTCGTCGGCGAAGCGTTGATGGAATTCAACGTCACGGTTGAAGGTGCGGCTTTCCCAGCCGAGTTGGGAGTTGCGCACACCGAAATTCCAGAACTCGGTCCCGGTGGTGCTGATCCCGGCGCCGAAGCAGAGGTTGTAGTCCCACAAGGGACCGAAGGTGAGCAAGCCTCCGCGGTCTTTGTGGACGTAATGGCTGAAAATGTAAGTGTCCTGTTCCTTGGTGAATTCGTTGATCAGCAAAATGTTTACCATGGATTGCTCGTCGGCCACGGCGCGAAAACCCAGCTCGGGATCCTCGGAGTCGGCGCCCCGGGTACGGTCGCGAAATTCGGCCAAGTAGTCCGAGATCCACCGCTCTTGCGTCTCCGTGATCTCGTCGTGATCGGGGATGGTGGCTTGGAGATTGTTGAAGCCTGGCAGGGTGGGTCCGTCCACCTTGTCAAAGCGCACCACGTAGCCGCCGGAGATCTCGGGCTCCTCCTCGTGACACGGCGCCAGGCGTTCGATATCGATGCGATCGCCGCCGCGTTTGAGGGTTTCTGTCAAGACGTAGACCCCGCGGTAATCCTCGGTGTAGTTCAAGTCCCCGCCGTCTTCATTGACGAAGGCCTCCACGAGGCGTGTGCGAGGCGCGAGCAAGCCGATATCCCGTCCCAGCTCGTAGACCAGGGTGTTGCGAATGAAGGTCTTGTCGACCCAGGGCGCGTTGAGAATCCAGTCGGATTCCGCGGGCAAGCCTAACAACGACAAATCCTTGTCGGCATCCATTTGATTGCGGAGTTCGAGCCGGTACTGCTTCTTGGGAAATTGCAGGGAACTCTTACCGCGGAGCCGGTAGGCCGCGCGCGTGCTCACGGTGGGCTCGTCCGTCAGGTTGGTCACCCCGTCCTGGGGTTCGAAGACCTTCACGACGACGGGCACGAAATCCTGGACGTTTTCGGATGCGGTGCCGAAAGTTTCCACCACGACCACGGGGAGCCGCGTTTCGAAGGCCGGCAGATCGGAAGCGCCCGCTTTGCGGTCCGCCGGGATGGGCACCTGGGAAAGCTTGATGAAGTGCCGGCTGGAGAGGATGCTCCAGGCGCCTGTTGAAGGATGTTGCCAGCGGGCGCGAATGATGGTGGTTTCGTCAATTTCGAGAGGGCCGGTGTAGTCCTTGCCGTTGAAAATATCGGGGACGTTGCCATTCACACTATAACGAATCTTGGCGCCCTCTAATGGCGCGGTAAGTTCCAACATGAAGCCGGAGGTAAACGTGCGGCTATCCTGGGAAAAACGCACTTTCTCCACTTCGGTTTGGGCACCCTTGTTGGCCTCGCCCGGCGTCGGTGTGGCGAGAAAACCGTTCTCGTTTCCCTCGGGCAGGACGCCGTAGGCAATCCCGCCACGCTGTGCCCGGATGCTTCCCTCCGGGAGCTCCTCGTCGTCCGTCCAGGTGAATGAAGCCACCACCGACGTTCCATCCGGTCGAACCAGGACCAAGTCATCGCCGTCGGCGTCCAGTTGGAAATTGGTATGCAGCGCGGCCTGGGCGTCCGTCCTGTCCTTACCGGAGGCAAAGACCACGAGATACCCTCCGGCTGCGATTTCGGTCCCGGCGGGAAAGGCCCATTGCATGCGTTCGGCGTCATTGTCAGTGAGAAAATAGCCGGCGAGATCGATGCTTTCCTCCAGAGGATTGTGGATTTCAATCCAGTCGACGGTCTCGCAGTCCTCGTCTTCCAAGCCGCCTTCCCCCGGATTGGCGACGAATTCGTTGATGGTCACTTCTGATCGAAGCGGTGCCGGGAAGAAAGTGAAGAGAAGCAGGAGGAGAATGATGGTGGCGAGCCTGAACGAGAGAGCCCGGATTGAGGTCGTGAGGGTTGTCTCCATGGTGACCGCCTTAACATGCAGCCGGTGCCGAGGTCGATCCGAATCGCGAAGGGAGGTCCCCGGGGAGAGATTTGCATTGAGGGAATGCATCCTGGCCTTCAGGGTCGAGGAATGAATCACCTATGGAAATACGCCTTGGTCCTCCTCTTCAGTGCCGCCTGGCATCCACTGGAGGCGGCGCCGCCTAACGTCGTCCTCATCATGGCGGACGATCTCGGATTTGCCGACCTGGGGTGTTACGGTTCCGAGATCGAGACACCCAACTTGGATCGCTTGGCGGCTCGCGGCTTGCGTTTCAATCAGTTTTACAACACGGCGAAGTGTCATTCTTCCAGGGTATCCCTTCTCACCGGGCTCTATTGCGATCAGGCGGGCTCGGAGAAGCTGAGTCGCGGGGCGACGATCGCCGAGGTTCTGGGTGAGTCCGGTTACTTCACCGCCATGTCCGGCAAGTGGCATTTGAGCAAGCAGCCGACGGATTTTGGCTTTGATCGCTATTGGGGACACCTGTCCGGAGCGACGAACTTCTTCACCGGCGACGACACCTTTCGTCTCAATGGCGAGAAGTGGGAGGTTCCCCGGGAGCTCAATGGCAAGCCCTTTTATGCCACGACGGCGATCACCGACTTTGCCCTCGACTTTCTTGAGGAAGCGACCGAGACGGACAAACCCTTTCTTTTGTACACGGCCTACAACGCGCCGCACTACCCGCTGCAGGCACCTGAGGAAGCAGTGAAGAAATACGACGGTGTCTACGACGGCGGCTGGGACGACTTGCGCGAGGTGAGGCACCGGCGTCAGTTAGACTCGGGACTGCTGCCGGCGAAATGGAAGCTGAGCCCGCGGCCGGATCATGTGCCTGCCTGGGAGTCCTTGAGTGCCGAGGAGCGCGCCTGGGAGGCTGACCGCATGGAAGTGTTCGCCGCCATGGTCGATGTGCTCGATGAGAACATCGGACGCATTGTCAGTTTCCTGGAGGAGAAGGACCTCTTGGACAACACGCTCATCCTCTTTTGCTCTGACAATGGTGCCTGTCCGTTCGAGCGCACGCGCGGCCGTTATCTCGAGCCGTGGGATGCGGAATCCTACTGGACGTATGATGCCAGTTGGGCGCATGCGGGAAACACGCCTTTCCGGCTCTACAAACAGAATCAGCATGAAGGCGGCATCTCGTCGCCGCTCATTGTGCACTGGCCTGAAGGATTGAAGACGATGCCCGGCATGGTCACCGATCAACCGGGGCATCTCATCGATTTCATGGCCACGTTCATCGATTTGACGGAGGCCAAGTACCCCAGCCGGATCGGCGTTCGCCAAATCGATCCCCTGCAGGGGCGCTCTCTGGTTCCCATCTTTCGAGGCGAGACCCGAGAGCCTCACGAAACGCTCTATTTTCGCTTTGGCGGCGATCGTGCCTTGCGTCAGGGGCCGTGGAAACTGGTCTCGGCCAAGCTGGGAAAATGGGAGCTCTACAATCTCGAGGAAGATCGGACGGAATTGCGTGATCTGTCAGAGGAGCAGCCCGAACGGGTCGAAGCGATGGCCCGCGAATGGTTTCGTTTGGCCAAGGACGTCGATCGTGCCAAGGAGCGCGGGCTGAGGCCGGTGAAGGATGGGATCACGGCGCTGACGTTTCGCAAGGACACGAGTGGTCAGAAAGCGGAGGTGGAGTGAATTTGGTGAGGGTGCGGGTAACTGGGGGAGTTTAAGTTTAGACTCTAACCTGGAAAAATCTTGAGTAACTGCTCTCAATTAATTTGTATAAACCTCGTTACCAATGAGTTATACGGCAGTTGAAAACTCAACTGACAAAGCCGCAATTCGTGACAAATTGTCTCGAATT
>JANQJH010000522.1 GCA_028281705.1 Verrucomicrobiales bacterium | reverse complement strand
ATTCCAGGAGGCGTCATTGAATCCGACCGCCCTCCAAGCCGTTCCTTGGTTGGAGCCATCATCAAGATACCGCCAGACCTCGCCTGTCGATAGGTAGGTCACCGGAGGCTGTACTTCTTCACCATCGACTGGGTCGAATGAGGCGACAAAGGCCTCCGGATTAGGCTGACCTCCGATCAAGCGCGGATCGCTCCCGTCCACCGTATAGTAAATGCGATCGCCATTCGTGGCCATCGTGATCGGCGTGTCCGATGACACCGACCCTCCATGCTGGCTGAAAACAGGTGCCACTGTATCCGGATACATTTCCGCAGATCGAAAACGTCCGATCATGGTCTGCGTCAGTCGGGGAAAATGATTGTTAATTAAGTTGTTCTGGTAGGATTCCCAAGATGGAGGATCGCGAAACACGTCGCCCCAACGTGCTGCTTCTGAGAGGAAGCCAAGCCGTGCTTCGGTGACTCGTTTCTCCAGACGTGCGATGTTATTGGCCGGTGTAAGCGCTCCGCCGTTGAAAAAATGTTTATGGATGCGATCCGCCAGGAAGATGGAAAACTCTTCACCTCCGGGCCCCTGCCGCATTCGCGACATCACACTGAGAGGTCCCGCGTGACTTGCCTTCCCCGATCCCGTTCCCCGCAAATAGCCGTCGGCATCTTTGATCATGAATTTGAACGGAACACCGCGGCTAGCCGATCCGAAACTCCTGAACTCACTCTCAGAATCACCACTGACCCAGAGCAGCATGAAGTCGACGATGTTTGCGATATCGATGTGTCCGGCGGCGGCGTTAAAAGGATCTGATCCGGCCACGAGGCTTTTTGTCGCTTCCCAGAAATCGCCATCGCCGTCGTAGACTTCTTCATCGCTCTGAAAATTGTCATTGGCGTTCACGGCTTCGTAATCCTCTTTGGATCCGCCGAAGTAGCTGGCTGCCATGTCGGCGCTCCAGCGCTCACGCAAATGATACTGCCCCCAGTACCTCCCATTGAGATAGACGTGAACAAAACGGCCATGCGGCGCAATGTTTCCCATGTCCAACATCGAGTCATCCGTGAAACGGTTCGACATGTAGGCGCCACGCGCTCGCATATCGTGAGAACCGCTACGCAGGTTGATGACATCGAATTCGTCCGCCGGAGGGAAGTTGGAGTACTCGAACCCGTCGAAGATCGGGTAATTTAGCTTCGTTTTGCCGAACTCCTTGCGGAAGGCCATCCGAAAACTCTTCTTTCGAAAATTCGTAAATCGCCCACCATAATTGCTCAGGCCGCCGTTTTCTTGAAAGCCGGGCGTGCCATCGGGAAATAGCATCTCTACCGAGGCGGGGTGCTCCGTCCTGATGTTGCTCGCCGTCTCGTTTTCGAAGCCCGCGTTTTCGGTAACGAGAGAGAATGTCGGCACGGCTTTCAAGGAGTCGATCATCTGAGGACCGTACGTCGCCGACTGCGTGATCGAAGTTCGCATGTCCGGTTGCCTCAGAACATCTTCGGGAAAAATGTAGGTGTGCGTATCGACATTGCTAGACTGGAAACCCGGGCGGTAGGCCAGCGCGCGCGCAACCGTGGTCTCGCTCACCCTAATGGGAGATACGTAGAGTTGACCGTGGACAGGACTCGGCGCCGTACCATCCAACGTGTATCGAATCTCGGCTCCCTCGGTCTCCGTGCTAATCTCCACGAAGAACGGCGCCTCGAAAAACCCACGGTCGACGCTGAACTTGGTATCGGCGACAAAGCCGCCAAATGTTTCACCGTTCAGACTGCCCGGCGTGGGCACATCGAGGAATCCAGATCCGCCAATGGTGGGCGCCGTCACGCGAACGCCATGCAACTCAAGCGCCAACAACATGTCAGAACTCGTCAGGCCATCGTTCAATCCATGGACCGCCAAGACATTGCGTCCCGGCTTCAGCAAGCCTATGTCGGCGGAGATATCGAAATCCTCAAAGGTCGTGGCATCGCCATCGGCATGATTTCCACTGGCTTCGGAATTCCACGAGAGCACACTCGGCGCATTCGCATCCGCCACTCGGACGCCATTGAGAAAAGCGGCAAATCCATCATCGTACTTCACCTTCAAAACGAGTTCCGAGAGCAGAGAGGATTCCGTCAGATCGAAGGGAACACGCAAATAAACACTCGTGTTCTGCCCGTTCATGGTATCGCCAAGATCGCCCCCCGCGCCAAACTCTGATTGGTAGCCGTTATTCTCGTCATAACCAATCCCCTGAACGACAGATCTCCAGGTCGAGTCAGGAAACTCAGGCGCTAACCAGGTCTGGCCCAAAGCACCGTTAGCCGGCACATAGGCGGCTCCTGCGGAGTCCGCATCGATGAGTACCGTCGGCGTTCGATCCCCTCTCTGCATGTGCCCATAGGAACGGTCCTCCATTTGCCGTGGCAAGGGGTTCTCGGCCGTTCCAAATGCCGTGACGACGCTCCCGTCAGGGCCGGCGAGGGCGAGATAACCGCCTTCCTTGGCAATTTGAAAGTCAGTGTGCAGCTCCGATCCTGCGTCCGCACGGTCTTTACCGGATGCGAAGACAATGAGAAATTCCCCCTCATTGAGGGTGATGCCAGGAAACGACCAGGGCGTTAGATTCTGCGCGTCACCGGTCAGCGTGTACCCGTCGAGCGAGGCGGCGCCGGGACCGGCATTGTAAATTTCAATCCAGTCACTCGCATCGCCGTCCTCATCCCGCAGCGAACCGCCATTGTCCGCCATGAATTCCGTAAGATGAAGCGCGCCTCGGGCGTCCGGAAGACAGAGAGCGACAAGGGCGAAGATGACGAGGGCACGGGAACTTGGGGGCAACATGAGAGAAACGTAGGGGGAAGTCACAACTTAGCGGATTTCATTGTTGGTGCAGGTCCTATTTTGAGAACCACGGGTCGCGCAGCCCGGAGAATCGACAGATTCGATCCGTAAAACACTTTTTTACTGGTAGATACGGTAGGCGAACTGGTGTCACATCGCCAACCGCCACCGGGGAACCCGTTCGCGCGCGATCAAGAATCGCCTCAGCCTCTAGTTCCCATTTCCAGCTGGTGGAATGCCTAGTCTCTCTTAAGATTTCAGCTTTGAGACTTCAATTCGAATGAACTCCGGCAGATAATTCGGCGTGCACCCACGGGAAACGGGATCATCCTTATACAGCCCCAACCTCTCTCCCAACTCAACACATCGCGCGCGATACTCCGGCTCATGAATACCGATCTGCCCGGCGGTAAAATTCATCGCCCATTGCACTTCCGGCTCCGCCTCTGCCATTTCTCTTTCTAGCGAGTTCAGCAAATCGGCCGTGTTATCCGGCGGCGTCTTCCCTGTCCAACGCAATCGGGCCTGATGGTACCAAAACAAGCGACGGAGAATCGGAGATGACTCCTGTTTCCAACTCTCGAGCAGCGCCACCGTCTTCTTGTCCTTCGTGAGCTGGTTCGCCAGCAGCCAGTCGGCAATCTGCAGCCGCTCGTCCATTTCGTTCATTCGCAAATCATCGGCCAGACGATCCATGAGGTCCTGCGTGAGTTGCTTCTTGTCCATGATCAGAACCGCCAGCATGCGTGGGCGGAAATCTCCGTTAGCCCACAATTTCAAGGCCAAATCGTGGTCCCTCTTGATTTCCTTGGCAATCTTCTTGATGTCGCCAAGCTTGGTCGTGTCTGCATTGAGCCGGGAAAGCAGATCTTGATAGGAAGTGTGGGAACTCATGTTCTTGAAAATATGGCGGCGGCGATGTTTCGGGCGGTCCCCATTTCTATAGCCGCCATCCACCATGTCAATCCCTTGGTTAGTCCAAATTGACGGTGGCCAAGAGAAAAATTCTCCGACCCAACGAGCACGCCTCATCGATACTTCCACTTTCTCAATCTGAACTGGAAAGAAAGTTGGCGAACTACTCCACGACCAACTGATAGAAGAATCTGAACTCATCGTTGTATGGGATCTTGACAACGACTTTGTCAATACCGAATCCACCAGCATCGAAACCAAAGCCATCGTCTTCGATTTCGATGATCACGCCATCCTCACCATCAATGGCTGTCGTCCAGTTCACCATGTCGGTCCCGTATTCGAGCGCGGAACTGATAGTCCCAAGGCGATCACTGCGTCCGTATTCTGTTATCATATAGGTTCCATCTAACGCTTGCGTTGGCAGAATACTTGGAAGGTATTCACTAGCGCTTCCCGCGAGCAAGAACATCAATCCGTTAATCCAACCGTCGCTGTTTGGATCCGACGTGAAGCCAATAATCTCTAAATCGGTCTCGTTAGGGTAATACTGCCTGACCCACGCGAGATAATGAGAGAGCGCGTTGGTGAACGTGCATGTGATGTCCTCGCCTGGGGCGATGTCGATGGTAAGCGTCTCGCCATCGAGCGATCCTGAATCTGCGCCACCCGAGCAGGTAATCTCATCCAATGACCAACCAGCGGGCAAAATTTCAGCAATTTCGTAAGTTCCGGACTGAAGATTCTCGAAAATGATCGCCTGCTCGATCGCGTCGGTTTGTGTGGTCTCGTCGTCAAGTATGAAGCTGGATGCCGTGGGAAAATCGGGACCCAGAATAGAGAAACCGATATCGGTCCCATTCTCTGGCAACGTCTCCACCCTGATGGTAAGATGGACGGTCGTTATAGCCTCGTAGGCTCCTATATCGATCACTCCATCCCGTATACGCAAGTCTCCAGCGAGATCGACGGTTTCCGGATTGACCGAATTGTCGCCACGATTGGTCAGAGGCGAGGCGCCTGTCTGGCGCAAGTTCCCTGCGACTGTTGGTGCGGAAACAGGATCTACCTCGAGGAAAAACTGCGGATTGTTTGCATCGTCAGTGCCGTCCAAATTGTTGGTTCCGGCGGGATTGATGTTATCTACGAGACTGTGTGAAAAGACCGGCACGCCTGAATGGATCGAAGCCGATGTGCTGGATGTGGTCGAACCGGTTCGGTTGTTCCAAATCACGGTGTTCCTGAGTGCTGGCGCTGAGGCACTGGTATTATAGATGGCTCCACCGCCATTGTTGAGCGCAGCCCAGTTCCCCTGAAACGAACAGTTGATCAGGGAAGGCGACGACGCGGCACTGTTATAGAGTGCTCCCCCGAGAATATCCGATTTGTTCCCCTGGAAGGCGCAATTGGTAAATGTCGGAGAACAGAATCGGAGGTAAACGGCACCGCCCAGCAATTCAGTGGAGTTTCCAAGAAACGCACAATTAACGATCTTGGAATCTCCAAACGCACAAAAAAGGGCACCGCCGAATATCCTCGAGTGATTGCTTGTAAAGGAACTGTTAGAGATAATTAGCGCGCCATTCTTAGCGTAGAAGCCTCCACCTGCACTATCAGGCTCCTCAGCGCCGAAAGCGTTGCCAGCGGTGATGGTGAAGCCGTCAATCAAGGTGCTAGTATCTGTGCCTGAACCCGTAACCACGTGAAACGCATTGTCGCCGTTGCCACTCGTATCGTCGTTCTGGCCGAGGTCACCGGAGAGTGTGGAAACGAAATTGAACGGATCGCGAGCGTCAATGGAGCCATCGCCTCCTCCCGCAGGAAATCCACCGTAAATCGAGAGGCCACGTGAGAGGCCAAACGTGGACCCACGATCTCCATTTGTCTGCCCGGTTCCTTCATCAGGGTAGTAATCTCCTTCAGCCACCCAAATCTCAGAGGCAGGATTCTGTAGCGCGGACTGCAGCTCAGAATAGGCGTTTGCCCAAGACGAACCGTCCCCCGAGCCACCAACGACGCCAGCGTCAACATAGAGAATTCCTTGTCGCTCATACGCTCCCAAGTCGACGGTCCCGCCGCTCAAGCGCGGTCTGCCAATGATGTCGGTGAGTTCGGTGCTGGCTGAATTATCCCCGGCATTGTGGGCAGGCGAATCCTCCGGGAATAAATGGTTACCCATGGCCGACGTCGGGGCGTCTCCAGGGTCGATCTCCGAAAGAAAGAGCGGGTTGTTTTCGGGCAGGGTTCCATCGAGATTGGTTCCGCCAGGATTATAACCCTCGATGAGGCAATTCGAGAAGATGGGATCTCCTCTAGACAAGACAATAGACGCCTTAGCTGGGTTTGGGGCTTTATTATTCCATATGATGCAATTGGCCATCACGTCAGTTGAACCCACAAAAAGTTCCAAAGTACCTCCTCCAAGGGTTTCTGATGCGTTACCCTGAAACGTACAGTTTGTCATCGTGTAGATAGAGGAAGAGGAAGAGAAGGATCTAGAGGAAGAGAAGTAAATCGCCCCGCCAGAGAAACTCGCAAAATTGCCAGTGAAGAGGCAGTTGTCGTAACCTGTTTCAGCATTGTGCGTGTAGATGCCGCCGCCGGTATGCGCAGAATTGCTGCGAAACGAACAATTCGTAACCCTCGGCGCCCCATTGAATCGGGAAAAAACGATCGCCCCTCCAACCATATCAGCGGAGTTGTTCAGAAAGACGCAGTTATCGATGGTTATAGCACAGACGCCAAACTCTGCGAACATGCCGGCGCCCGAGTCGTTGGGATCTGTGAGGGACGCTTTGTCCGGATCACCAGCATCGGCATTGCCCGCAGTGATGGTGAAGCCGTTGATCACCGTTAGCTCACCAACGTAATCAGCGGTTGTCACGTGAAAGGCGTTGTCGGCATTGCCGTTGGTCAGGTCATCCTGCAATAGGTCGCCCGATAATATTGTTTCGTAGATTGTGTGTTCTCGGGCGGAAAACGTGCCGTCACCGCCACCCGAAGGAAAACCTCCGAATAGCTACACTCCGTTAGGAAGATAGAAGGTGGCGGATCGATCGTCGGTATTCGCTCCACTTCTTTCATCCGGATAGTAGGTCCCTTCCGCCACCCAGATCTGGTCTTGTCCAAGTCCTGTGGCAGTAGCGTCCAGTGCGTCCTGTAGGTGGGGAAAGGCATTGGCCCAGCTACTGCCGTCTTGGGCTCCACCGACAACCTTCTGATCCACATGGAGGATTTGCGGAACGTAACCAACCGGAACCAAGGCGATGCTGTTGCCGTTCCACGCGTATTCCACCGTGAACGAAGATGCCAAGGCGCCTGTAACGGAGGCGAACTCGCCCTGGAGGCTGTCATAGGTCGCAATGATGTAACCCGACGTCGGCGGCGACGTGACGTTGGCAAATCTGAGATCGAGGGTGGCGGAAGAGATGTCGAGTTCGCCCTCAATGAAAAGCCCGTCAGATGCAGCGCCGTCAATATCGCACCGGTAGGCGCCCTCGAGATTGAGGTCGCCTTTAACGGCAAGTCTTCCAATCGATCCCGAAGCAGGATGGACTAGACCGCCACCACCGGAAATGGTGAGGGACCGCCCACCGAGATCCAATGAACCGTCGCCCATCAATTGCCACAACTCAAACTGGCTGACACCCGCCGCAAATGCCAGTTCGCCGTCGCCCACTTCCAAGGTGGCGTTCACCAAGCTAGATTCGCCTCTTAGAGTCACTACGCCGTAGTTAAGAGTGACTCTTCCCGTATAGGAGTTCATACTAGGAATAATCACGCCTCCACCACCAACGAGAGTGATCCTACCGTCCCCTAAAAGCTCACCCTCCAGATTCAAACTTGCGCCGCTCGCAATGTCCCAGATGCCGGTGGAAGGAACGTCCAAATTGGAGTTGATAGTATGGGATCCACTCGACACATTGAGGTTTCCAGTCGTCAAAGATAGTGTGTTTGCACCCACCGTGGAATCGATGGTATAACTGACAGTCCTGTCGAACGTGAGCACACCAACCGATTGATCAATTCGAAGTTCGATCGTAATCGCGGAGGTATCCAACGCGTCGTCGCCCAGTATTGCGGTATCGCTCGAGGTCGGCACCTGATCGGTGTCCCAGTTGGAAACGGTACCGCCCCGGGACGGAATCCTGTCCGGCCCATACATCATCGATATCGCCTACCCAGCTGTGATCCGCAGCGTAGGCACCTGTAGATTGCAGAGCGCAGCTATACTCAGCGCCATCATCAATTTTTAGTCGATTTCGAAGTATGTGAGGTTTGCCTGTGATCGCACTAGAATGAGCGTACTGTCCAGTTTCCAGTCCCGAAGGGACGGAAAATGTTAGCCGGTGGTGCAGCAAAGCGGAACCACCGGATATCTGGTCGGACACCACAGCACCCTGAAAGGGTGCCAGAGATCCACCATTCGAGGAGGGGTGATCACTGGATG
>JANQJH010000495.1 GCA_028281705.1 Verrucomicrobiales bacterium | reverse complement strand
TGTCATTGCCTCTTGGTGCCAGCCGTTGCAACGGCTGGCACCAAGAGGCAATGACATCGGCCAGGACTCTCGACTCCGCTCGGCTCGAACTGCTACCGTCCCCCGCATGATCCCGTTTCGCGTCACCTCCATCGCCCTAGCACTCGTCTGCACTGCCTCCGCTGCCGCTCTCCCGCGAAGCACGCCCGAGACTGAGGGCGTCAGCTCCGCTGCCGTCGCCGCCTTCATCGAGGCCGTCAACGAGACCGATGGCGTGCACAGTTTCATGCTCCTCCGTCACGGGAACGTGGTTGCCGAGACCTGGTGGAAGCCCTACGCCTGGCCAGACACGGATACGCTCATCCTCAAGGCCTATTACACCCGCACCCCTTACGCCCTCACACTCACCTGTGTATTCAAAGACGACACCGTGGAATTGAAGCCCAGATGGAACGTCGGTTTCGGCGGACGCGGCAAGCCCATGAGCTTCAAGGGAACCCTCGAATCAAACCCTTCCGAATAACGAAAGCCCCAAAGTGATGCGGACACTCCTGTCCGCCCCAATCCGCGCCTTCACTCTCCATGAGGTAATCCGCAGAACTAAAGCCAACGAACCAATTCACCCCTCTACCCATAGGCAACACGCCCCTCGTGCAATGCCGCCTCCGGATAATGCGCAATGTCCACCTGTTCATCAGCAATGCGCGAACCAATCTCCTGTAACAAGGGAATGCTCTTCAGATTGTCGAGGGAAAACACACTGCGGCTATTCGTCCGCCTGCGGTACTCGGCCTGCTCTTCTTCGGTGAAATCGTGATCGTAACGCATGTAGCGAAAATGCTTGGGTTGCCGGGTCGCCGTCGGCGTGTCCACGAGGGACCCCAGTTCACGGTCAAGCGGACCTCCCGCATAACATCGACCGAGCACGCGGCAAATGTAATCCTGCTGCACGCGCACACTCGACATCACCGATTTCAAGGTGCGGAGGGCGCCCCCAATCCGGTTGATACTGGCAAACTGCCCCGGTTGATGCACCGGAGGCACCTCCCCCGTGCCCACCGAAACGAGCAACATCTTGTCTTCTCCCGTCGGCATCTCCATGCCGTACTCCGGCAGGGTGGCATGCAGGTACATGGCCAGCGCCGGATTCAAATAGGGACTCACCCCGCCATCGATGAACTCGAAATCAACCATCCCGCCGTCCCGCCTGGGTACCTGGATCATCTCCGAGGGGAAGAAGGTCGGCGCCGCCGCACTCGCCCGGATGAGCTGCCAGAGCGGGAGGTCCAAGTTCGAAGGCATGTCGCGCGTCTCCTGATTGTACATCGCCTTTGGATTGTTTGTCAGGGGCCACGCCGATCCCGTGGAGCCGTCTCTCACCACGAGCATCAGGAAAGTCCGCAGCGCATCCGAACCCAGCGTCATCAGTTTCTCCGAGTCGCCCGGCTCCTGAAAGAGACGCCTGAGCTCCTTCTCCAGCGGCGCGCTGGGAAACTTGTAGCGAATGGTCTTCCAGCCCTTCACCGGCCGGAAAATCCTCGGCGCCATCTCCAGGTACTGCACCTGGATCTCTTCCACGGAGGCACCACGCGCAAGAAAGGCGGCGATGATGGCCCCCGTGCTCGTGCCTCCGATGAAGTTGAAATACTCCGCTAGGACCAACTCGGGCCGCGCGTAGCGTTTCCGGAGCAAACTTTCCATCCGCGCCAGGATTTCCAGGGTGAAGACACCGCGGATGCCGCCTCCATCCAGAGCGAGAAGGCGATTGGGCGAAGCGGTGGGATCGGCGGAGGCAGACACGGGAAATCGAAAGGGGAAGTCTTCGATAAACTGGCTGGCTCTAGCGATTGGAACAAGGCTAAACTCACTCGCCAAACGAGGTGTGCATACGGGCTCGCATGCATGCGTGGGTCACATGAAAACGATCAAACTCTTCATCAGTTCACCAGGCGACGTCGCCCAGGAGCGGGAAATCTGTCGCCGCGTCATCGCCCGCTTGAATCGCGAATTCAGCGGGAGAGCCCAGTTGGACGGCTATTTCTGGGAATACGAACCGATGGAGATCACCCAGGACTATCAAGAACAGATCCCGCCGCCCTCGAGCTTCGATATCTTCGTCTGCATCCTCTGGTCCCGATTGGGTTCACGTCTGCACTCACGCTACCAGCTCCCCGATGGACGGCCCTGCCGCTCGGGAACGGAGTTTGAATTCGTCGATGCGGTGGAAGGGCGCAAGCGCAACGACGGGACTCCCGAGATCCTCGTCTGGGTGAATAAGACGCAACCGATGATCCCCCTCGAGCCCGAAAAAGACTATGAGCAGCGCATCCAACAGTGGCGGCTATTGAAGACCTTCCTCGACGAGTGGACGCGCGACGACGATGAAGGCGTTTTCAAGGGCGCGGTGAACAGTTACCGGCGTCTGGATAAGTTTGAGGAAATGACCGAGATCAAGCTACGAAAGTTGATCGAACGGCGACTGGGAGACC
>JANQJH010000348.1 GCA_028281705.1 Verrucomicrobiales bacterium | reverse complement strand
CTTGTTGGGGGCGAGGGCTCATCGCCCCGTCCCCGAAAGAACTTTCGGCCCCATCAGAACTCCTCTGTTCTCTCGCCTTTCTCCGCCTTTTCAAGGCGTGTTCAACGGCAGCCGGAAGGCGACCCGAATTGAATAATGTCGGACGATGTGCCGTCATGACTGCCATGAGATATCCGCCATTTGCTGTCCTCGTCACCGTCGCCTTGATCACCTTGCCTTCATTTGCTCAGCAAACCATCCTCCCGCCGGGAACTCTTCGAACGGGAGTTCCGCGAACGACTCTTGGGGGCGGCCCGCAAGCTGAGACCCAGCCAAAGGCTCTTAGCGCGAACTATCGAGTGACCTTGAGAGCGAAGCTCGGCGAGAAACCGCTGGGCAAGGTGTCGGCTCTCACCTCCTCGCCTCGGGTTAACGTTTCCGGTCGGCTTGGACCGGAAGAGGAGTCACCAGAGATTTCTCTCGATGGCACCCTCGTTGAAGACGGAGACCGAATCTCTTTCTCGTATCAGCTGACAGCGACGGCGAACGCCTCGGTTCCCGGTCGCCCAGGGCAATCGACAAGAACGCTGGGCGCCATCGGGAGCCTGCGAATGAAGCCGGGGGCGTCCTATCGGGTAGTCGAGGCCAATGGGATGGCTTTCGAAGTATCGGTCTCTCCGGAGCCTGAAGAGTAGAGATTACCTTGATTAACTCTGTCTGGATTCTCGTAGCCAGAGTTCATTAGTAAGCCTAGCGTCCCGTCCATCAGGGCTCATTCAAGGGCAATGGTTCGCAGCCCCTAGTGGAGGAACAAACGAATCTTGATGGATAAGCGGTCATCCTCAAAAAAAAGCGAACTCGAAGATCGCATCCATGCATTACTTCAGTTTTGTTACACCGATAGCTTCCTGGCTACCACTTTACTGGCTCGAGTGCAGGAGGCACGGCCACCTGGTAGCCGGTCGTAAAGCGTAGCGAAACGACCGGAAAAGGATGCAAATGAGAATCGCGCGCCTAGTGTGGCGAAATGCAAAATCCGGTGGTTGCATCACCGGCTATCCGCTTTCGTTCCTCCGGAACTCTAGTTACCTTCTCGGCAAACGTAAGAACGCCTCCCAGGGCTAGCCTACCGAGGAAGGCATCCTTCAACTCCGGGTTGTTCCTCGACTAGTTTGGTGTCAACTTGAGCGTGGAAGATCTGAATCGAGCTCCAAGCCAAATGCGACTTCTCCAATTCACCGTTTGGGTGTATCCTTGTCCCATGAAACTCTGGCTGCTGCTTCCCCTTCTGATCATCTGCTCCTGCGCTGGAACCCTCGAGCTACCCGAGGATGAGGGCCCGAGGCCGTGGGCCACGCACGAGCGGTTTGAGGACGAGCCCGTTGGCGGGGGCACTTTCCACTAGCGAGCGGGCATTCGAAAAGGGGTTTGATCCTCGTCCCCCTACTCGTCCTCGTCCTCCTGCGCGATGGATTCGCACGATCGACTCGTATCGCGCGCCTTCCCTCTTGATTCCGCCCGTAGCCACCCTCGATCAGTTCTTCGCTCGACTCTTTCGAGGACGAGTAGGAGAACGAGGACGAACGGGGTTACCAATCGGATTCGGAATGGCACTTAGATCGCGAGTAGACGCAGGTGTTTGAGCTGGAAGCGTCGAAAGCCTTTGTCGAACGTCACCATTTCCATACGCGAAGCCTCGGCAAGTGCAGCCAAATAGGCATCCGTCCAAAGCTTGGGGGTCGTTGAGCGGCCTGCGATGTTTTTTTGGCAGAGGGCATCGACGCCGGCATCAACCAGCACAATCATGCCTCTCCCTATCTTCTTCTTCCATCATGGTCATCAGGGCGGCGCCCGAGATATCGGGCCGGACATCACAAGTCGACCGCGTGATCAGTGGACCCACAATTCGGTAGCCTCTCGGATAGGCCTCGCGCAGAGCCTCAGGATCGCCAAACGGCTCCAGATCCGCCGCGGACACGTCGGGCACCGCATCGGATTCTCCACCGGAGTCTGGAAGATCAATTGTCGGGCGCACAACCGCATCAAAACATCATCGACCACCGTCGGCAAGTTTCGACAAGGTCGGCTTCCGATCACCGCCTCTGCCGCTCTTCACGAGCTTACCCCCCCGTCCATGGGTCTGCCAAACTGAGCCAGCGGCGCTCACCCACCGGATGAAAGCCCCGCTCGGAAGTCGGCGCGTAAACGAGCAAAGGTTCATCGGCGGCGGAGCCGGCCACCTCCACGAGAATCCCTAACTGATCCCCCTGAAACTGAATGGCTTGGATCTCGACCTCGAGGGCGTCACCAGCCGGAGGAACATGGCGATGGAGCTGCAAGTCCTGGGGGCGCAGCCAGGTGCGGCCATTCAGAGCCCGATTTCCCAGCCACGCACTGGGAGCGGGGTTGGCGGGGCCGAAGAGGCGGGCACAGTAGGCGTCACAAGGCGAATGATAGACCTCATCGTTGGTCGCACATTGCACAAGAACGCCCTCGCGAAACACCGCCAGGCGATCCGCGATGATGAGGGCGTCCATCACGTCGTGGGTCACGACCAATGCCGTGGCCCCAACCC
>JANQJH010000472.1 GCA_028281705.1 Verrucomicrobiales bacterium | reverse complement strand
CATGATACTTAATAGACGAATATGCAGACCCTTGTAATGAAGGCATTCGGGAGTCCCAATGTGTCGGAAATTCGGTAGTTTATTGTTTTGCAAAGCCTTAGTCATTTCGGAGTACGCCGAGGACATCAGCTCAATCCGGGAAGTGGCCCGACACGATCTCGAGGATGCCTACCCCCTGCGGGGCGTTGCCGCGGATGATCAAGATCAGTTGTGGATCTCCACCTCGAGGGAGAAATTACGGTGGGACCCGGTGTCCGGTTTCAAGTCCTGGATCAAGAATGGCGGTGCCTTCTTTCGAAAAAAGATCGGCCGTGCCGCCTTGCCGATGACGAACGCTATCATTTCCTACCGAGGCACGAAAAATGGATGGCTTCGAGAGGGCGTCTTCAAAGGGAACCTTGACGGCTGGATCATCGATGCGAAAGAAGATCACTTTGGCCATGTGTGGTTTTACGGTGCGGGTGAAAGAGTGGATTTATGGGTCCAACCCTATGGGGGATCGCTCCGACGGGTGACCATCCAGGCACGCTGCAGGGAGTCGGAGAGCCCTTCACGATTCGGGTCACGGGCGGGGCATCCGAGGCCCACCGGGAGATCGGCGCGCGGCGTTCACCAGATTGGCTCGTGGTCGTCCTTGGTGTCGCCCTTGTCTTGAGCCTGGGCTCGTTGGTGACACGGACACGGAAGGCCCGCTGCTGATCCCTTCGGCTCGCCGGGAACCTGGGCTTCTCGCCCGTGGTTTGCGGGTATCGACATTCACGGGGCAAGATTCTTTTTTTGAGATTTCTTGGCCAATTTTCGCCGGAATATCGAGCTGCGAGGTAGCCCCGTCTTTTGATGAACCCGATCTCCACCATGATTTCGAGTCCCCATGCAGGCTCGCTGCCCCGTCGCTCCCGGGCGAACTCTTCGCGTTCCCTCATGAAACGACGCTCTGACTGTTCGCCGCTTCCCTTGGCTCTCGCCGTCAGCGGTCTTTTCCTTCTCTCCAGTGCGGCTGAAAGAATCACTTCGCCCGCGATGGGCTTCGTGCGCCAACAATCGGTTGGCGCATCCGACACGCGATTTGGACTGCCGATGCACCGAACTCCGATATGGGCGGGTCAGATAGATTCGGTCACCGGGAATGAGATCAGCATTGGTCAGACGCTTTCGGACGGCGCCTTGGTATCCGGGCCGGATACCTACTACGTGCTGGTGAGCTCTGGCGTTTTGGTAGGCTATAGCTTCACTGTGACGGGAAACGCCGGGGCGATCATCACGGTCGATCCCAATGCGGATGACGATGTGGCCACGCAGGGGCTCGAGGCCGAGGACACGATCAAGGTCATTCCCTTCTGGACCTTGGGCACCTTGTTTCCCGGGGGTGAAGGGATTCAGGGGTCGAGTAATCTGATTGATCCGGAGAGTACGGTACAGACGTTTGAGGCCACGAAAACCGGGACCAATCACTCGCCGAGTAAGGTCTATTTTTACTACACTGGCAGTGTCCTGCCGGTTGGTTGGTATGACAACGATGACCTGGGTGGCGGTCTGCAGGATGATGTCGCACTTTCTCCCGAGATCTTTTTCTTGGTTCGAAATGTCACGGGAGAGACGGAAGACCTATTTCTAACCGGTTATGTGCCCGAGAGCGAGGTGGGGACCGCAGTTGGCCGCTTCGCTCCGGATACCAAACAGGACAACCTCCTGGTCAATCCCTATCCGATTGCTCTGACGTTAGGGAGCAGCGGATTGGTGGCGAGTGGTGCGGTGACGAGGACGACAGCCAATCTCATCGATCCGGTGGATACGCTTCACCTCTTCGCCTATCCTGACGGATACAATTCGGCGCCGGTCAAGACCTACTTCTACTACGATGGCGGTCTTATTTCTGAAGGTTGGTATGACAATGACGACCTGGGAGGCGGCGTGCAGGACGATGTGGAGATCCCGGGTGGCGCCGCCTTCATCGTCCGGAAAGAAAGTGGTAACGCCGGGACGATCATGTGGATTCCGGACCTGCCCTACACGCGGTGACCACCGCTCTGCTCTGTGGGAGATGGATTCCGTGAGACTTACGATGATTGAGAATTTTAAGAACCGATTTGGTAGACTATCATTATTTATGGCCCTCTTCGTGGGTCTCCATGCCACGGCATTCGGAGATCTCATATTCTCCGGGACAGCGGTGGGATCGGCCACGGGAGCGGACGGGTTTACCCTGCTGAATGACGGCAGTCTGGTTCTTGTCGTGGTCGACAAGTCCGGTGACGGATTCAGTGCCGCGGTCGATTTCGGGCTCAGTGAGGGCGATCCTCTGGACGTCTTCGTCGGCAACGCTGATGATGTGATCATTGGGTTCAATGAAGTTGACGACGTCGGTCTTCCCGGCATCATCGCCAATGTGCCCGGAACGGCGAGCTTCGCCCTGGGGGGTGGTCTCGACCCCGGGGATCAGTTTGGGGTGTTTGTTTTCGATGGTCTCGCCAGTGGGAGTACGAGTGTTTCGAATTCGGCAGTCCGCTATGGCTTTTTCACGGATTTCGCGTGGGTGGTACCGGCCGCGGACGGATCCACGACTCTCTTTGGAAGCGGTATCGGGGAATTCCCCAATTCCGGAAACCTGTCCACCACGTTCTCCGTCGCTCCCGTACCCGAACCGGGCTCCCTCGTCCTCGGTGGTATCTTCGTCCTTTGGTCCGTGGGAATCCGGACCAGGCGCTGCTGATTAGGAGGGACTGATTCCATTCTCCGGTGGGTCCCGCAGGTGGGCGGAGCGGCTACTCAGGTCCGCTCTGCCGCCTGCGGCATCGGAGTAAAGGCAAATGAGGGATTGCGTTCCCTTGTCCCCAGTTGTCTCGGCCATCCCGAGGTTCCCTTCGGTGATGGGCTCCGAATTCTCGCCAATTGTGTGCGGTCTGTCGATTGGAGGGAATAGTAAGGTTGAATGGACGCGTGGAAACAACTGCAGGCCTACGCCGAGAGGCATGACGAGGAGGCTTTTGCCGGCTTGGTGACCGAACACTTGAGCATGGTTTACTCGACCGCTCGGCGGCAGCTTGGAGATTCGTCGGCGGCTGAGGAGGTGACGCAAGCTGTCTTCTTGGCGCTGGCGCAAAAGGCGGCGACGTTGCAACCGACGGGTTCGTTGGCGGGCTGGCTCTATCGGGTCGCCTGTTTGAAGGCGAAGAGCTATCAGAAGCGGGAAATGGCGCGGCGACGGCGCGAAACCAAGGCCTATGAAATGAACACGGTAGACCCGGCAGAAGAACTGGATCCAGACGCCGACTGGGATCAATTGGAGCCGTTGTTAGACAAGGCGATGAACGCCCTGAGCGAATCCGACCGAACAGCAATCATCCTGCGTTACTTTCAGAAGCAGCCTTTCCGGCAGGTGGGCGAGTCTTTAGGCGTGAGTGAGAATGCCGCGCGCATGCGTGTCGATCGATCCGTCGAACGGCTTCGAGTCTGGTTTCACCAGCGGGGCATTGCCTGCTCGTCCATTGCCTTGGGGATGGCGATCGGTGCGCAGAGCGCTCACGCTGTGCCGGCAACGCTCACGCCCGCCTCGATTCAGGCGGTCATCGCACAGGCCGGACTCTCCGCCAGCATCCCCGCAACTCTCACAACCCTCATGGCCTCTACCAAAACACTTTTTGCCTCCGCTCTCTTGCTCGGGACGCTGATGCCCATCGCTCTTCCCCGCCTCGGTGGGACAGCCGAGGTGGACGTTCCTCCGACTCGCCCGATTACCCAACCGTTGGAACTTCCGTTAGCCGCCACTAGCGGACTCATCGCCCAGTGGGAGAGTTTAATGGCGGACCACGGGCCCGCAGACGGCTCATTCGCCAACGTTTACGAAGCGATCAACGATGTTGGGGACGATTTCCGCAGACGCGCCTTCCGTGGTGCTCTCATCGCGGAATGGATCACCCGCGATCCAGCCGAAGCCTTGA
>JANQJH010000459.1 GCA_028281705.1 Verrucomicrobiales bacterium | reverse complement strand
CAAATGGGCACATCCAATTCAAATGGGCACATCCAATTCAAATGGGCACATCCAATTCAAATGGGCACATCCAATTCAAATGGGCACATCCAATGTATCTATTGCTTGCTTCCAATGCAACAGAATTATCTCCAAATATGGAGCCTTCTGCCGTTTCGCCAAGCGAAGCTTTGCCTCTAACCGTCGAGGGATTGATCTCGTATAGACCAAGCAGGCTAAGGCGGAGTTACAACAGGGGAAACGGCGATTGACAAAAGATAGGCTGAGTCGGGGAAACCGCTCTTATTTCGCGCTCTGAGATAAACCGCCATGTGGTGTCCAGTGGCCATTGAGTGCCTTGAGCATGGGGTGACTGTCATCGTTTCCCAATGTTGGTTACCCCCCCTCTTGGGGAGGGGGAATCTTGTGCCAGAACTCGACTCTTTATTCGTTGATTTGCTCATGCAGAGCAAACTA
This sequence comes from Verrucomicrobiales bacterium, assembly GCA_028281705.1. Taxonomy (GTDB): domain Bacteria; phylum Verrucomicrobiota; class Verrucomicrobiia; order Verrucomicrobiales; family DEV007; genus JAACDM01. Next base: position 26,491 of record JANQJH010000459.1, on the reverse strand, counting down.
GAGTCATGAATCGCCAATGTATGAAGACTCAAACATGAATTGAGGTCGCTTTCGATTTTACCCTCGTGCTTAGGCGTCTAGGTTCGGGCCGGAATGAGGTCCCATGATCATGCTCGGCGAAGGCGAGGATCTTCGGGTGGAGTTCAAGATTGTACCAGCCAGCTGGCTTGACGGGCGCTTTCGAGACGATCCATCAGTACCGAAGTTGGGACTTCGGAAGTGGCTAGAGATGTATTGGGTACAGCGAGAGAATGGATGAATCCTACCGTGGGCTTCATCATGAAATGAATCAACTCTTCCAGCCCTTTTGGATTGGTTGCCTAGAAACTGCTTTCACCATAAATATTCGTAAAAACATGTTGGTCGCTAGCGCTTACTAGGCGGCTAAGTAGGGGCTCGGTGCAACTTTTCCGTGAGCGGCCAAGCTTAGGGCGAGATGCAGGACATTGCGCATGCGAAGTTTGTCGTCTTGCCCAACAAGGTCTTGACATCCATCGTCGTATGGGCACCCCGCAACCTAATCCATGATTACCGATTTTTGGCGAACCCCGTAGCGGAATCAGTGCGGTGTTTACGGGTGGAACTGCTTGTATCAAAGTGGCTGGTTTTCGGGGGGCCCATAGGAATGGTAGCGCTGGTAACGGTACCGAATGACTTGCGCGCTCTCACGCCGAACAGTCGGGTAGCACCAGCTCCTGCAACTGCTGCGGGGCACGGGGCGGCGGGGCACGGGGCGGCGGGGCACGGCCGGCAAAGATGAAGTCGCGTGTTGGGTTCTTCGTTATCTGGGCGATCAAATACTAGAAATCCAGTGTTGGTATTGTTGCTGTGATAGCGATGCTTGCATCCTTCTGTGATTTTGTCTAAATTATGGAGAACCCCTCCCCAGCCACCGTTCACCGGTCGGCTCCCCCCCCCAGCCCCCAATTGAGAGTCCCGATGACGCGGTATGTACCATCGTCGCTTGGAATCTCGCGTTCGTCTTGCTGTCTGCACGAGCGCGCCCCTCCCTCGTTGGCGTGGTAAGCATCACTCCCAAAGGGTGGAAAACCAACCCGAATGATAGAGTTTTTCCGGCTTTTGGCTTTACAAGCCAGTGCACTTTTATGAAACCCGAATGTTACTAGCCGTACCGGCAGCAAATCTTGTACGAACCCCAGGGGCCCAGGCCTCGAACCCAAATGATGAAGATACCCAATTATTCAAATAGTCCTCGTGCCCGACTCCGGCGCCCCGCAAAACGGATGGCGTCCCTTACTGGGTGCGTTCTTCTGGCGATGAGCACCTTATCTGTTCAAGCCCAAGACCTTGCCGAAGGCCTGGTCGGTTACTGGTCCTTCAACGGCGACTTGGAAGATACCGCTCCCGATGCCGATCCTCCCGCAAATGGTGTGGGGAAGACCTGGAGCGGTGGCGGTGTGGCAGACAACCCGGAGGCCCTGGCCGATTTTGAACTGACGGATCCCAATTACGTCGATGGCAAGTTTGAGCAATGCGTCAAGTTTGCCGATTCGTTCTATGTCGAAACGCCGCTGGAGGTGGAGGATCGCTTCGATTTTGGCGCGATCGTTATCCGAGGAGCGGAAGATGAAGATGATCCCGATGAAGAGGACCCGGATCTCAAGGGTTTTACGGTTTCGGCGTGGGTGACCGTCGATCAGTTCTCCAAGAGTTGGCAATGCATGGCAGCCAAGGGCGAGCATGATCAATGGCGCATGCATCGTCGCAGTGACGGCAATACCATGACCGGAAACGGCGGGAATGGGGACACGCCCGAAGGCGTCATTGAACTGACGCCGGGAGATGGTCTCTGGTACCACTGCGTGCTACGGAGCGATCGCGCGAATGACAAGCACGATTTCTGGGTCAACGGGACGATGGATGCCACGGAAGACGGCATTACCCCTGAAGGGAACATCATGCCGATGATGATCGGCCAAAACCCGGACACGGGTGACCGTACCTGGGAGGGGAATATTGATGATGTCGCCATGTGGAACCGTCCGCTGACGGATGACGAGATTCTCGAGATCTGGGCGGATGGTGACGGATCTCCAATCAGTGATCATATTGACCCTCCTTCGGATCCAGATTGGAACGGGAGCAAGTCGGGGAGCACGGGAGAGCTGCTCGTGGACACCACCGGAGAGGTAGAGCACGCCTTTGAAGTCAAAGTTGGGAACAAGAATGGGTTGACCCAGGATTTGGTGTTGAGCGATTACGTCCTGAGCGGTGCGGATGCCGATCACTTCACACTTGTCGAGACGCCAACCACGCTGGCACCTGGGGCGGAATCCGTCATTCAGCTGAGCTTCAAGCAGAAGCTGGAGGTCGGTGAGTTTGTCGCGACCCTTACCTACCAAACGAGCGATCCCGATGACAAAGAGAAGGAAATTGTCGTGAACCTGAAAGGGATTGTGCCGAATACCGTCGGGCCTCTCGCCGTTTACCGCCTGGATGAAGCCGTGGGTAGCACCGATGCGTTGGATTCGAGCGGTAACGGGAATGATGCGGCCTACGACGAAAATGACGGTTCTCTCACACTGGGGGGGGCAGGTTTGAAAGAAGGCCTGGGCACCTCTATGGAGGTGGCCGGTGGTGGTCTCATCGAGCGTTTCAATGGATTTCCATTGAACGAGTACACCATCTCCCTCTGGTTTCAGGCGAACTCGTTGGGTGATGCTACGACGGGAGAGTTGCTTACCCTAGTGGGCCAGGGTGAGGGCACGCCCGATACCGCGCTCCTGTTGGCCAGCGGTGAGCTGCATTGGTTTGGTGGTGAAGGAACGATCCTCTTCAGCTCCGAGGGATCGGGTATCGAAGTGGGCACGGTCTATCACGTGGCCATGATCTACAAGGACGGCACGGGCACGATCCTCCTCGATGGTTCCGAATTGGTCTCCGGCGATGTGGATCCAGCCTCATCCGGCGGCATTTTTTACGCGGGTGCTTTTGGCGCCGGCGCGCTGGGCCTCGACGGCTCTCTCGATGATATCCAGTTCTACGACTACGATATCCGTGATTTGAGTGAGGACATTGATGAGGTCGGCCTCTTGATTGCGGATCCAGGATTGGTTCTGAGTGTCTTGGCTCTCGACCAACCAGTGGATACGGATGAGGATGGTCTCCCCGACGACATCGATCCCTGCCCGACCGAAACCGACTGCGATGGCGACGGCCTCGGGGACGCTGAGGAAGTCAATGATCACGGGACAGATCCGCAGAATCCGGACACTGACGGTGATCGGCATCCGGACTTGTTTGAAGTGACTTCGGGCTACGATCCCAACGATCCGGCCGTTCCCACTTTGGAGCAGATTCAGGAAAACTTGAATGTGGACCTCGTGGCTTATTATCCCTTCGACGGGGATCTTGAAGACAAGGCGGGCGACAATCACGGCGAAGGGATGGGGTCGGCCCCAATTACCTACGCCGCTGGCAAGTTTGGCGATGCGATCAATCTGGACGGTGTGGATCAGTATGTGGAGACACCTACAGAGAACGAAGATACGTTTGACTTTGGTGCGCCGGATAATCAGACCGGGTTCACCGTTTCTGCGTGGTTTAGGGTTGGTACCTTTGACAAAAACTGGCAGGCGATCGTCGCCAAAGGTGAGAACAATAATTGGCGTATCCACCGACAGGGCACGAACGACAATCTGGCGCCCGTGGGAGGCAGCGGAGACATCGCGGGTCCGACCAACGTCAACGATGGTGAGCTGCACCACTTGGCACTGGTAAGTACTCCCGGTGTGTCGGTCACGTTCTACGTGGACGGTGAGCTTGAAGCGACAGGCGATCCACCCATGCTGGAGAATAACGAGCAGCCGATGATGATTGGCGAAAATCCCGATGCCTTGGGCCGGACCTTTAATGGGATTATTGACGACGTTGCCTTCTGGGCCCGTCCCTTGTCGGAGGGTGAGGTCCTTACGGTGGCCAACTCTGCGGTGTCCCTTGGAGAGATCCTCGAAGGCGGAGGGGATCCTCCACTACCCGGAGATCGTCCCGGCACACTGGGCGAGGTCATGAAAGCCGATGGCGGACCGTTCAGCTTCACCATCAGCGAGGGCACGTTCGACGTGGAGTACTCCACGGATCTGGACACCTGGACGGTGATCGCCTCCGACGTCAGCGGGACGTATGAAGATACGGACGCCGGCCGGAACGCGGCGGACTCCGGTTACTACCGAGCCGTGGCCAAGTGATGTGATCGGAATCGAACGATCACATTAAAAATTAAGATCAACCAGCGAAAGGGCGGGGCTTTGGCTCCGCCCTTTTTGCGTCTTTCTTCGCCGGTGGTGGTGAAGATTTGGCAGGTTAGGCTTTACTTTCTGTGCTAGTTCATTGGAGATAGATCTTCACTCCTGTTGAAGTGAAAATCCCACCTCACGAACAACCCCGATAAAACACGATGAAAGCTCCTCGATTCTTCGGGCGCGGTCTCGTCGGCAGCGCACTCGCCTGCGCGTGCCTGGCAGCCTCGCCACCACTCCATGCCATTGAAGTCCTCTTTGTTGGGGGCCAGCCAGATGCCGCTCAGGGCGCTGACCCGGCGATCTTCGATTTCCTCAAGGAAAAGTACGGCGAAAACAACGTTTCCTACATCGTCTCCGGAGATTCCACCACCGAGGATGCGGACGGCAAGGACCTCGTGGTCCTGTCTTCCACTCCCGGTTCTGGGAGCTTTCGGGGAAAATTTCGCGATGTGGAAGCGGGTGTCTTGAACTGGGAAGAGGCCTTGGCCGATGCCCCGCGAGACGGGAATTTTCCCTTCACGGATGGCGGTCGTCCCAAGAGCCAGCAGATGGATTGGATCATCTCGGACGTGGCCCATCCGATCACGGAGAATTACGGGCCCGGTGACACGGTCACCGTCTTCGATCCTGCGGGCGAGACGTGGTCGCACGCGCCGAACTTGGCCGAGGATGCGGTGGTCTTGGCCACCGATCCCGAAGAAGTGGGCGGTTCCATCGTCATCGTGGAAAAGGGCGGCCAGCTCTTGAACGATGTCGTCTCTGCTGGCCGGCGCGTGATGTGGGGCATGACGGATTCCACGGCGAACGGGTTCACGGACGAGGGGTGGGAACTCTTTGGCCGGGCCCTGGACTGGGCGGCGAACAATCTCACGGATGGATCGGAGCCCGGTGCTTCCGGAGCTCGCTCCGCCAGTGCGGGGGAATTGAATGTGGATCTCACGGGTGAAGTGGAGTTCCCTTTCGAGTTCAATGTGCGCAATACCGGCGAGGTGGAAACCTTGCAACTGAGTGATTTCGTCTTGGGCGGTGCGGACGCGGATCACTTCACCATTGTGGAGACGCCGGCGACGGTGGCGCCCAAGGGTGAGGAATTTGTCAAAATGAGCTTCAAGCAGAAGCTGGAGATCGGTGAGTTCTCCGCCACCTTGACCTACACAACCAACGATCCCGACGAAGACGACAAGGAAGTGGTGGTCGAGTTGCGGGCCGTGGTGCCGAACACGATTGGCCCCATTGCCCATTTCCGATTGGACGAACCCGCCGGTAGTGCCGATGCCCTCGATTCCAGTGGTCAAGGGAACGACGCGGAGTACGACTCCAACGATGGCACGCTGACGCTGGGTGGCTCCGGTCTCAAAGAGGGAACGGGAACATCCATGGCGGTCTCTGGAGGCGGTCTCATCGAGCGCTTCAATGGCTTTTCTCTATCAGAGTTCTCCATTTCCCTCTGGTTTCAGACCAATTCTCTGGGCGACCTGGCAAACAACGAACTCCTGACCTTGGTGGGGCAGGGTGAGGGCACGCCTGACGTGGCCCTGCTCCTGGCCAGCGGCGAGCTCCACTGGTTTGGTGGTGAGGGGACGATCCTGTTCAGCTCCGAGGGATCAGGTATCGAGGTGGGCACAGTCTATCATGTGACCATGATTTTCAAAGACGGCACCGGGACCATCTTCCTCGATGGCGTCGAGGTGGCCACCGGTGATGTGGATGAGCCCTCTTCCGGCGGGATCTTTTACGCTGGCGCCTTTGGCCCCGGTTCGCTGGGACTCGACGGGGTGCTGGATGACATTCAGTTCTACGACCAGGACATTCGTGACGTCGACCAGGCCGTGGACGAGATTGCCTTCCTCCTCGAGAATCCCGGCAAGGTGCTGAACATCATCGATCTCGGGGGCGACCCCGATGCCGATGAGGACGGGTTGGCGGATGCCGTAGACGCCTGTCCGAACGACCCGGATTGTGATGGCGACGGCCTCGGCGATGGCGATGAGGTGAACGAGCACCTCACCGATCCTCTCGTGGCGGACACGGATGGGGATGGTTTTGAAGACGGCTTCGAGGTGGCCAATGGCCATCCGCCGTTGGATCCGAGTGCTCCCGTAGCCGAGGACTTTCTCGTGGTGCACTACGACTTCAACGAAGGCAGTGGGACCGCGATCGGCAACCAGGCCGGTGATCCCGGTGAACTGGTCAATGCCCATGCCGGTGCCTGGGTGGCTGACGGATCACCCTTCGATGGGAGCGGTTATCTCAACTTCCCGGCAGGCGCCGAATTTGGTGCTGATTCCCAGCATGTCCTCACGGGCTTGGACGCCTCCGAGATCCCCGTCTCCGGAGACGTGGACTATACCATGATGGCCTGGACTCGATTCGAGAACACCGACGGCGACAACATGGTCTTTGGTCAGTCCGAAGGAAACGTGCTCCACAACGGATCGCGCGGCGGTCAGTACTACATGGGTCACTGGGGCAACGACATCGGTGGCGGTACGGTGGAGATCGGCGTCTGGCATCACGTGGCCTGGCGCTATGCCGCCGGCGTCCAGTCGATCATCGTCGACGGCGTTCAGGTTGGGGAGAATGCCAGGGGTGCTCTCGCGGTCGAAAGTGAGATTCTCATCGGGACGACCCGGTTCGATCAGGACCGGTCCTACACAGGGGATCTGGATGAGGTCCGGATTTACAGTGCGGCGTTGTCTGACAGTTTCATCGAGAGTGTCGCCGGCCTCGGGCAGCCCGCTGAGGGTTCCTTTGACGACAGCATTGTGGCGCTTTGGCCCCTGGACGAAGCCGATGGTGCCGTGGCGGCTGATGCCGTGGGCTCTCACGATGGCGCGGTGATGGGAACCGCGGAGTGGAGGCCGGGTGAGGGTCGCGTCGGCGGTGCGATCTTTTTCGACGGCTCGGACGGCTTCATTGAAGTGCCCGATGCGCCGGATTTTCGCTTTGCCGAGGGAGAATCCTGGACGGCATCGTTGTGGTACAAGACGGATGCGGTGGAGAATGACCAAGGCCTCATTACGAAGGGGTATCACGATGATTCACGCGCGGTGACCGGATACTGGATGCTTCAGACGCGTGCCGATACCTTCACGTTGGACTCACGTTGTTGCGACGGAGGCAACCCGCGCGCACGCATCGATTCCGACTCAGGCATCAGCCACGGCGACGGGAACTGGCATCACTTCGTGGTCGCTCGAGATGGGGCTGCGCAAGAGATCCGGCTCTACGTGGACGGGCAGGTGACCACCACCGATATCTCTGGTGAAGATCAAGGTCTCTGGGCCATGGGCGAGAACGAAGATCCCTTGGTCATTGCCAACCACTTCAACCGGTTTACCGCGGGGTGGTTTGACGATATTGCGGTGTGGAAAGGTTATGCGCTGACCGATGCCGACGTGGCGGCGATCGCCGCCAACGGTGTGGCGGCGGCACTCGAGGGAGGCGGAACGCCTCCGGGAGATCGTCCTGGAACGCTGACCGAAGTGATGAAGGCGGACGGCGGCCCATTCAGCTTCACCATCAGTGAGGGTACCTTCGACGTGGAGTACTCCACGGACCTGGAAACCTGGACGGTGATCGCCTCCGACGTGAGCGGGACGTATGAAGATACGGACGCCGGTCGGAACGCGGAGCCAGCCGGTTACTACCGTGCCTTGGCCAAGTAGTGAGTGAATGAATGAAGTGATCGCAATCTAGCAGATTGTCGATCGCATGGGACCGCTCAACGGATCGACGAGCAAAGGGCGGAGCTTCGGCTCCGCCCTTTTCGCGTTGCTGCATGCGTCTCGCATGATCAGCTCGTATCGCGCCTCCCTCTTGATCCACAGCCCTTCTATTTGGTGCGAATGTGAACAACGAGTTGCTTCGCCAGCTTCGCTGAAACATTCTATTCGTAGTGAGAAGGGGAGGCAATTTCGGGTTCGTTGGTCTCAGTTTGCCGGCCGTGATCGCGCTGGCGGCTCTAGGGGTGGCTGTGGCTGTCGAGATGGAAATCGAAATGGACACCGTGTCGCCGCGGTCGTGGGCTCCGGTTCCCGTAACCGTGACGTTGAAAGGGAGCGCGCCGCTAACGGAGGGCACGCTACGGATCAAGATGATGCAGAGGCGCTCGACTCTGGTGAATTACCGCACGGAGCCCTTGGTCGTCACGTCAGCCGCACGGGAGCTTCGATTGCTGCTCCCGCCACTGGCGCATCCCGAACGGGGAAACACCCTTGCCGAGTGGGACCTGGCCTTCGAGACGGAGAACGAGGTGTTCCGGCGCAAGGGACTGAGCGTGACCATTCCCACGCTGGCGCAGACCATCGCTACTGTGGCCTTGGTCCATCCTCAATCACTCGATGTCCCGGATGCCGCTCTGAACTTGCTTTCCCATGGGCGACTGGAGCAAGTCATGGGTCTCAATGAGCGCGGTCTGGGCGGGTTGGCCAACCGCCGGGTCCTCACGTGGACGGCCAGATTGCGACCGGGCGAACTCTCGACGCAGCCGCTGGGGTATGGTGGCTATGACATGGTGGTGCTGTCCCCTTCTAGCTTGGCGTCCCTATCCGGGCTCCAACTCGACGCCATGCGGGACTGGATCCGAGCGGGAGGCAGCGCGCTGGTTCTCTCGCAAGACGAACCACCTTTGCCTCGAGATTCTCCCGTCGTGTCGTTTCTCGAGGAGGTGGCGGTTCGTGGCAAGTCTTCGCCGGTGGCAGTGGATCCGCAACTAGCCTCAATGGGAGTGGCCTTGGAGGGATGGAAATGGGATTTTGGCAGGGTGGTGCACCTTCGCGGCCTGAATCTGGAGGAGGCGCTTGAGGAAATGGAGTGGGCGGGACTGTGGAATTTCTTGTGGAAAACCCGGTATCTTGAGGATCCCGAGTCCCAGGCGATCAACATTCCCTACATTATCTCAAGTGATACCATGCGGGAGACGCGCGAGAGCGTCTTCGAAGAGTTGATGCCGGAAACCGTCAGGCTGTTGCCGGTTTTTCAATTGGCCATCATGATGGGAGTGTTTCTGCTCGTCGTCGGTCCGCTAGAATACCGATGTCTTCGGCGACTGGGGCGCCGCTGGCTCACCTGGCTGACCTTTCCCGTCACCATCATCCTCTTGACGGTCGCTTCCTATGTCGTGGCGGAGAAGCGGCTGGATAGCGAGGGGGGAAAGCAGATCGTCCTCATCGATCTGGGCGTCTCCGGGGAAGCGGTGAGAAGTCAGGAGGTGACATTGACCTATCCAAAATCCTCTGGCGAGGTGGTGGAGACGCACCGGAGCGTTCTCGCCGGCCCGGTGTGCAAGGAGTTCCGCGGAGCGCCGGAACAACACGAAGACTTGTTCTACGAAGGCCGTTACCCTACGGCCTACACGACAACCCGCGTCGTCCGCCAGTGGGACCCCATCATGGAGCGGCGTGTATCCATTCCCGGCTCCGTGGCTGGGCCGAGTGTTCTGCGAGAGATCGATTGGGAGGCTTTTCGGCCGCCGCCGAGTTCGCACCAGGGCGATCTCGCGGGACGCTTGGCGAATCGATTGAGGGGCATCGAGGGATTGGACGGCGTTACATTTCTTTCGGAGGACGGCTTATTGCCCCAGGCCCGATGGGGTCAGGCGTCGGCCTTGATTTTCAAATGGATGAGCCCCCATGCCCAGACGCTCCCCAGCATTCCCTTCCGAGGCGTGTTGCAGGATCCGAGCCGTCCCTCCATCGTGACGATGAATTTCCAGAGCTGGGTTCCGTTTCCTCGGCCCGGTGCGCCTCGTTGCGATCGCTACCTCACAGACTGGATCATTCTCGATCATGACCAGTGGCTGATCACTTGGAAACAAGGTCAGGATCGTTTTATCGCCCGCTATCTCTACCACAACAATGACTGATTCCCAAGACACTGATCCTGTTGCGGCTGCCGCTTCTCCTTCGCCACTGGTCTCGGTGGAACATCTCAACGTCTGGTATGGGAAGACCCATGCGGTGCGCGATCTCTCCTTTGAGATTCCCCAGGGCGAGATCTTCGGATTCATCGGCCCCAATGGCGCGGGAAAGACGAGCACGTTCAAGGTCTTGGCCACCTTGCTCAAACCGCATCCCAGTTCCGGTCCGGTGACCATCGCGGGGGTGGACGTGTGCCGTCGTCCGCAAGAAGTGCGTTCCTTGATCGGGTATGCCCCGGATTTTTTCGGGGTTTACGATGATCTCACGGTGCGGGAGTACCTCCACTTCTTCGCTGCCGCCTATCGTTTGTTCGACACCGTGCGCGAGTCGACTGTGCGCGATGTGTTGGACCTAACCGATCTCGGCGGGAAGGTGGATGCTCCGGTGGATGGGCTTTCGCGGGGAATGAAGCAGCGGCTTGGCATTGCCCGGCTTCTTTTGCATGACCCTCAGCTGCTCATTCTTGATGAGCCGGCCAGCGGGCTGGATCCGCGGGCTCGTATCGAGATGCGCGAACTTCTCAAGGAACTGCAGTGCATGGGGAAGACGATCTTGATCTCGAGCCACATCCTGCACGAGCTCTCGCAGCTATGCACCCGCATCGGGATACTCGAAGCGGGCGACTGGGTGACGGAGGGCTCACTGGAAGAGATCTTCCAGACCTTGGAACTCCGGCGCGTGGTTCATGTGCAATTGGCCAATGCCGATGGAGCGTTGTTGGAAGAGGTGCGCCGCTTGCCGGCGGTGGAGCGCGTCGATGAAGACCCGGATCGTTGGTCCATTCATGTCAACGAATCTTTGACGGCGATGGAGGATTTGCACGACGCCATTCATGGCTTGGGCGCTCGGATCCGCATGTTCCAGCCGCAGGCGATGGACATGGAAACGGTCTTCATGAAGCTCACGGAGGGGAAGACGGCCTGAGAAGGGAACGCTGGTAACGGGGACCAATGACGAGAACGAACGCCATCACATGAGAGCGATGCGGCAGACTGTTTTGTTTCCCATGTTGCGCAAGGAACTCGTGGAGCGCGCGGCGCGGCCCCGGACCTATGTCGTGCGCTGCGCCTATGCCTTCCTCTTTTTCGCCGCTTTTCTCTACACCTATGATTCCCTCGTGGGTGCTCCGCAGGGTACTCCGGAATCTCGGGTCGGCTTGGCTCTGGGGGCTTTGGGACGAGGGTCCGAGATTTTTCTCAGCGCGCTGGTCATCCAGGGGGTCGGGATCTTTCTCTTCCTGCCGGCCATGATGTGTGGATTGATCACGGAAGAGAAAGAGCGTGGAACCTTGCCTCTCTTGCTCCTCACGCCGATGGGGATCCCCGAGGCCGTATTGCAGAAATATTTCGGTGGACTCATTCCCATGGCGACCTTGCTTCTCCTAACGCTACCCGCAGGGGGGTTCGCCTACTTGATGGGAGGGCTTTCGTTTGAAATGGTGCTCATCGGCGTCTGCGCGCTGCTCATGACGGCCTGCCTCGTCGGTGCGGTGGCCCTGGCTTGTTCGAGTTATGCCCGCACGACTATTGGTGCGTTCATCGCGACCTATCTCGTGCTCGTCGTTCTCGCGCTGCTCGGTCCCGAACATTTGTTTCCCTCTACCAGAGTGGTCACGGCCTTCGACGTCTTTATTCTGTTCGTGGTGACGAGTGGCGCGGCTACCTGCGGGGCTCTGCTCGTGGCCTGTCATTTTTTCCAAAGTCGCTCTCAGGTGACTTCGAAAGCCTACTTGCAGCGTCTTTTCCAGGCTCTGGACCGGAAATTCCAGAGGCTCAATCGTCACTTGGGAGGGATCGAGTTGGTCCGGGACCACCGATCACTTCCGGAGTGGTCGCCGATCCTCTGGCGGGAGAAGCACCGGCGTCAGTTAGGCAAGTTTCGCTATCAAATTCGCTATTTCGTCGCCGTCGAGAGCATCGTGGTCCTCGTCGCTATCATAGATGTGGATGCCATGGAAACGGCCTCGTTCATCGCCTGGGGCTTGGGAGCGCTGCTCCTGACGGCTCAGGCCTCCAATCTCCTCGTGAGCGAACGGCTCTCGCAGACACTCGATGTTCTCCTGACGACGCCCTTGTCGGGGGCGCGTATGGTGCAGGAGAAAGTCCAGTCGTTGCTCCCCCTTGCCGTCGTCATCGCCGCGCCCATTCTCACCTTGGCAGTGATCCAATCCTCCGCCGGGTGGCTGACGGACACCGGTTTCATCAGGCAGGCATTGTTCCTCTGCCACGAGATCCTGCATGTGATCCTTTTCTTCCCGCTCTTTGTCGCTGTGGGGCTGGCCGTGGGGCTGGGTGCGCGCTCGCGGCTGGCGGCGATGATGAAGTCCATCGGGCTCATCGTGGGTTGGAGCGCTCTTCCGTGGCTGGGGTTCTGGGTGGAGAGGCCGATGGAGACGAGCTCGGTGTGGGCCGGTGCGGCGCTGGGAGAATGGTGGTGTTATTTGGGGCCGTCCTGGATGATCATGGTCCATCATCACCATCCCTCGATCCACATGAGCCGGTTCTTGGCCTACGCCCTGGCCGTTGGGATTTATGCGCTGGTGACCATCCTCATCTTCCGCGGGAGCTTCGCCCAAGCCGATCAGAAGCTCGGGCGGCCCGCGTGAGGAAAAAAGCTTTCGGAATTCGGGCGACGGTCCTAGGCTCGCCGGGTTGAAACTCCAATCGAACCCGGTTCGCGCCTTTCGCGTGCCAAGATTTAGTTATCCAAAGTCAACCGATCCAACCCATGAGTAATCAGTTTAATCGACGTCAATTTCTGGGCACCACCTTGGCCGGGGCCGGGGCTGGCCTGCTGCAGTCCACTACCTCATTCGCGAGTATTCGCGGCGCCAATGAAGACATTCGCGTTGCCGTGCTCGGGGTCGGTGGCCGGGGCGGGAACCATGTGAACGAGTTTGCCAGCCTCGACGGCGTCCGGGTCGTGGCCGTGTGTGACGCGGATTACGATCACGCGGTCGGCAGTCGCAATCATCTGGCCAAGAGGAAAGTGAAGGCCGATGCCTATCAGGATTACCGAAGGATTTTGGAGCGCAAAGACGTCGACGCCGTCGTCATCGCCACGCCCAATCACTGGCACGCGCCGATGTCGGTGCACGCCTGCCAGGCGGGGAAAGACGTCTATGTGGAGAAGCCTGTGACGCACAACATTTGGGAGGGCCAGCGTCTCATCGATGCGGCGAAGAAGTACAAGGTCATGGTCATGTCGGGCATGCAGCGCCGTTCCAGCCCGGGTTGGCAGGCGGCGATCAAGTATGTGCAGAGTGGCGAGCTGGGCAAAATCAAGGTATCCCGCGGGCTTTGTTACAAGCGCCGGAAGAGCATCGGCAAGGTGGACACGCCTCAGCGCGTTCCGGAGACGGTGGACTACAACCTCTGGAGCGGGCCGGCCCAGTTGGAACCCATCATGCGCGGCCGTTTTCACTACGATTGGCACTGGATTTGGGCCTACGGCAACGGTGACTTGGGGAACCAAGGGGTGCACCAGACGGACATCGCTCGCTGGGCGCTGGGTGCGGATAGCCTGCCCAAGCGCGTCATCAGCGTTGGTGGCCGATTTGGTTATGAGGACGACGGGGAGACGCCCAACACGCAGTTTGCCATCTTTGAATATGATGAAGGCACCATGATCTTCGAGGTGCGCGGCTTGGGCATCACCAAGGAAAACGATGCTCGTCCCGTTTATCGTGTGAAAGAGGGGCACCGTGCGGCCATCACCGTGGGCAACGTCATCGAGTGCGAACACGGTTACGTCGCCGAGTCCAAGGCCTACGATTACGATGGCAAGGAAATCAAGAAGTTCAGCGGCTGGAACGATGGTTCCTCTCACCAGGCGAACTTCATCAAGGCCGTGCGCTCGCGAAAAGAGAGCGATCTCTATGGCACGGCGAAAGACGGTCACCTCTCAGCCGCGATTTGTCATGCGGCCAATGTGAGTCATCGTGTGGGCGCCGAAGCCGATCCCGAGGCCATCGCCGAGAAGTTCAAGGCCAACGACGCGGCCATGGCGACGTATGAGAGCTTCAAGGAGCACTTGGCGGCGAACGAGATCACGGACTTCAAGCCCGTCCTCGGCCCCGTCCTTGAGATCGATCGCAAGAACGAGATCTTTGTCGGAGAACACGCCGAAGCGGCGAACAAGCATCTCAGCCGGAATTACCGTCCCGAGTTTGGTCTCACGGAAATGGTCTAACGAACCAACTGAATTCAATCGAATTACTGGAGCCCCTCGCCCTGTCTTCATGGCAGGATCGAGGGGCTTTCTCTTTCCTTATTGGCAAAAGAATTCACCAGGGCAACGTGGTTTTGACTGACTAACGTCCATCCAAGAGGACGGCGATGGCCTCACGCAAAACCGCGGAAACGCCAAGGATTGGCTCGGTTGCACGTTTTGGACCCAGCGGTTGGGCTCGCTTACGTCACCAGGTCCCGCGTTCTCCCTGAGATCTTGAGTTCTGTCACAATGAGAACTTCGTTCACCATCACTCTCTTTCATGATTTCCGTGACTTTGGTGGGCGACGAATGGTGACCGTGGGTTGTCCACGAACGACACGAAACTCACGAAATGGCTAGTTGGAACTTGGAAGGGCGAGCGGGATTGAACTGAGCATCCTTTCTTGGATCAGCCCTCCCCGATGTCTCTTGTATCTGGATTTTGTTAGAATGGATTCTCCTGCTAACCGGTTAGGGTCATTCCAATCCCGCAATTGGTTCCCTGTGAACTCTCGAAGTTGTCAAAGTGTCAGATCGCCGACACACTGGCACTTACTGCGCGACAGCGTCTTTTCTGTGCCAACAGAAAGCTGGTTAGTTAGGATTTTGGGAGTGAATGGATGAACGGCGGGATGGGGACACCGATGGTGTCGGCCATGGCGCGGAGGAGTTCGGCTTCGTCACTCGTTACCTTGTCGTCGTGCGCGGCGGCTCGCGCGGCGGCGAGGAGAAGTTGCTTCTTCACGATGGGGACGGCGGCATCGAAGCGTGTGAGGGCTTCATCCACACGAGAGAGACTGACTTTGCTTTGGAAGGTGATGGGTTCGCCAAGTTCAGCGCTCACGAGATTGGCACCGACGGCGAAGGCCTCGTGCTGCTCGGTCTCGTCATCACTGGAAAGGCCCGCCAGGGTGGAGAGCAAGACTTCTGTCTCGTCTCTCAGGGCCCGCATCCGTCGATAGCGGAGCTTGGCAGGCCGGGCCTTGGTGAAGTGAAGGTCGAGGTGCCGCTTGATGATCTTCTGCAGGGTGAACTCGAAAAGGTCAACCTGCCCATCGCTCTGCACGAGTTGATCCATGAGTCCGATGAAGCGTCGGTACTCCTCGGGAGAGAGGTGGCGAAGTGAGGGAATGGCGAGGTCGGTGAGGGCCATTTTCTGTGACGAATGCAGATCGCCGAACGCCTGGTGCAACCGAAGGGTTTCGCGGTAGGTCTCCTCGTCCAGGCTCTTGAGGCTGTCGATTTCGGAGGCGCGCTCTTGGCCGTCGGGAGCCATGAGCAAGGCGAAGACGATGGCCTGGGCGCCCGACTTGTCGTGAGCCGCATGGCGCCAGTCTTCGGGCAGGGCGTGGATGATGGCCCGGCCCCGCTTGAGGTGTTCCGCGTGGAGCTGGCCCAGGTTTTGGTCGAGGACGCCGGTGGCAAGCACGGCGGCCGCTTGGAAGAAATCGTTTCCGGGAAGTGGCGGCGGCGCCTGGGTGGCGCTGGACTCTTTCTCGGCTCTGGCGGTTTTGGGCATTTTGACATCATCGTAAGTGCCATCCCAGTCCGGATCGATGGCCCGGATTCGGGCAGCCAGCGGCGGGTGGGTGGCGAAGAGCGAGGCCCGATCGCCTGAGAGGGCGGAGGCGATCATCATGTGGCCCACTTCCTCGGCGTGGGGCTCCTCGACCCGCGACCCCAGGGCGCCGATCTTCTTCAAGGCGCCGGTCATCCCCATGGGATTGCGGGTGAACTGCACGGCGGAGGCGTCGGCGAGGAACTCGCGCTGCCGTGAGACTGCCTTTTGAATGAGGCGGCCGAAGAACACGCCCATGAACCCGATGACGATGAGTGACAGGGCAAAGAGGGTCATCGGGGCGGCTCCCTTGCCGCGTGAACCGGAGTTCGTGCGGAGGAGGACACGGCCGATGATCGTCAGCACGGTGATGCCGAAGATCAGGGCCATGAGCCGCATGTTGAGGCGCATGTCGCCATTGAGGATATGGCTGAACTCGTGGGCGATCACCGCCTGGAGTTCATCGCGGGTGAGCATGCGCATGCAGCCCTGGGTGACGCCGATCACGGCGTCGCTCGTCGTCTTCCCCGCGGCGAAGGCATTGACCGTGTCTTCGTTCTCCATGACGTAGACGTCCGGCACGGGGACTCCGGAGGCGATGGCCATTTCCTCGACCACATTGAGAAGGCGCCGTTCGTCGAGGTCGTTCGCCTGCTGGTCGACAAGGCGGCCTCCGAGTTCTTCGGCCACCACTCGGCCCCCGCCGTGAAGCTGGATCGATTTGAAGGCGCTGGCTCCGAGGACGACGGCCAGGGTGCCGAGCGTGGCGCCGGCGAAGAGTTCCCACCGGACATCTTTGACAGGCGCCATGACGACGTTTTTTTCCTTCGTCTTGTCCGCCGCCGCCACGCCGATGGCGAGGACGGCGTAGATGGAGAGGGCGATGCCGATGATGGCGAGCGCGAAATAGACGATGAGGAACTTGGTTCGCTTGCGCGCGTGATCCTGACGATCAAAGAAGTCCATGGTGAGTTTAGGGAACGGGTGTCAACCGGCTCGGCCTTGGCCTCGGCCCGGGCGGGAGGCTGACGGGGAAAGGAATGCTAGAATTTGACTTCGACGTTCTTCCGTTCGGCTTCCGATTCCACCTCGAAGAGAGTGGCGGCGTTGAAGTTGAACATGCCGGCGATGATGCTGGAGGGGAACATCTCGCGCTTGTTGTTGTAATGCATCACGGAATCGTTGTAGGCCTGCCGGGCAAAAGAGATCTTATTTTCCGTGGATGTCAGTTCCTCGCTGAGCTGCATCATGTTTTGATTCGATTTGATATCGGGGTAGGACTCTGAGAGGGCGAAGAGCTTGCCCAGGCTTCCGGTGAGTCCGGCCTCGGCTGCCATGAGGTCGCCCATGGACTTGGCGTCGCCGGGGTTGGCCGCAGCGGCCTCGCGAGCCGAGGATGCCTGGCTTCGGGCGGCGATGACCGCTTCGAGGGTTTCGCGCTCGTGTTTCATGAAGCCCTTGGCGGTTTCAACGAGGTTGGGGATGAGGTCGTAGCGGCGTTTCAGTTGGACGTCGATCTGCGAGAAGGCGTTCTTGAACCGGTTCCGCAGGCCAACCAGTCCGTTGTAGGCGCCGATGGCCCAAAGGATGGGGACGATGGCGATGACAGCGATGATTCCGATGATCCAATACATGATAGGCGTTCCTTTTTGTAAGTGTGATGGTTAGTTCGTCGTCGAAGCCCCCCGGGCCCGACAGGTTTGAATGCAGCACATTCTCCTGGAGAATTCGATTACAATCGCCGGGAGGGACTGTAACGTGGAGCCGGTCCAAGGGCTTGGCGGGGAAGGGCATACGTTGAATGATCGGGCCTTGGCCCCGGCTGGAGGGACGAAAATGGATTGAGGACGGCGTGAATATCGATGTGTGCTTCCCGTCTTCTATGGGATGGTCCTCGCGGCCGTCTGGACAAGCTCACCGAACCCCTGCCACTATCTCAAACCCATGAAATTCGTAATTCCTTCCGCACTCGTCGTCGCCGCCGTTTTCCTGACGTGGTCCTCAAGCGATAGCCGTTCCGCCGCGGACGATCCCGAGGAGCCGAACCCCAAGGTCGTTGCCTTGCTCGAGGAGATCGTCGAGGTCCGGGAGCGGATGGCGGAAGGGTATCTCCTGCGCTGGAAGGCCGGTGAGGAGACGCGTCCGCATGCGGCGGCTATTGCCCTGGCCAAGGCGCGCCTGGATCTGGCGCGTGAACGGCGCGATGAGGCGGAGGTGATGGAGCTGCTGGAGACGATTGTCGGGCTTCACGAGAAGGACGTCGCCATTCAGAGAGAGGCTTTTCGCGGCGGACGGCGGACGGGAGGAGAAATCAATCGGAGTGAGATCGGTCTGTTGCGGGCTCGAGTGCGGCTGGAGAAGGAGAGGGCTCAGACGGGTCGCTGACGGGAGCCGGAAGCGTTCCAGGTCTCCGCTGGTGCAACGAGCGACTCTGGCGTCGAGGGCACGGTGCCTTGGTGCCACAGGCCTGGCCAAAAGACTTTTGAATTCCGGTTCGCTTCGACGACGTGCCTGAACTTGAACTGCTCCCGAGTTTTGGGTGTAAGTTTGTGGGGTGCAGAACTCAGAAGCCATCATCCTTATTTGCATAAACTGGGTGACGGAGCGTCCTGGATGGGGGATTTTCAAAATGATGAAACGCTTGGCTGTATTTCTAGACGGAACCTGGAACGATCCAGAGGATAACACGAATGTTTGGCGCCTGAAAATGATGGTGGCCTCGCAGAGCGAAGACGGCTCGGCTCAGCGCGTCTACTACGACACCGGCGTCGGGACGCGATTTGGGGACCGGTTTCTTGGCGGGGCCTTCGGCAAGGGGCTCTCGAAGAACATCCGCGAAGCCTACGGTTGGCTCATGCAGCACTACGAAGAGGGCGACGAGATCTTCATTTTTGGCTTCAGCCGCGGTGCTTACACGGCTCGAAGCCTTGCCGGCATGGTCAGCCAATGCGGCCTCCTGAAACCGGGCGCTCCCCTTTCCGTCAGTGAGGTTTTTGACCGGTATGCCAAGCGCGACCGCCCGCTCTACCACCTTAACTACCTCAAGAGAAAGGGGCGCGATGGCGATTTCAGCACGACCGAGAAATGGTTGATCCGGGAGTCCCAGGCGGTTCGTATCCGATTCATTGGCGTATGGGATACGGTTGGCACGCTCGGCATCCCTTTGGGAAAGATTCCCGGCATCAGTAGGAAGGCGCTGCCGAAACACTTCGTCCGCCCGAGTAAACTCTTTGATAGCTACTATCAAGCGCTGGCGATTGACGAACATCGCAAGCCGTATCGCCCCAGTATTTGGTCAGAGTTTATCCCCAAGAGGGAAGGCGAGTTTGAGACCGAGGAGGAAGACGATTCCGAAGAGGCGGAGCCCGAAGATAGGGAACAGCGTTGGTTCATCGGTGCGCATTCGAATGTAGGGGGCGGGTATGCGAGTGATCCGTTAGGCCTGATTCCGCTACACTGGATGCAACAAAAGGCGATCTCGGCGAATTTGAAATTCAAGCGCGAGGTGACGCTGGACGGGGACGAGTATCTGGCTCCGGTTGCCGATTCGTTCGGTAAGTTTCTCAAGGGCGTGTATCGCGTGATGCGCCTCGGCTTCCGCTTCTATCGTAAGATTGGGCAGGAAGACCGGGAGGTCACAGCGGCAAACGGAACCGAAGGAACGGTGAGAGCGGTCAACGAGACCGTGGATGAGTCCGCCATCAAGCGCTGGGAAGACGACGGTGCCTATCGGCCGAAAAACCTCAAAGACTGGGCCATCCGCACTGGCAAAACGCTCAGCTAACCGGAGCCAAGAGCGATTCCAGGGTCTCAGGTGTGAGATTGAGCTGCTGGCTGGCGCCCGAGAGTAGACCGGTCGCCAGATGGTGTTTGCGAGTTTGCATTTGTTGAATGCGCTCTTCGACGGTGCCGCGGCAGATGAGTTTGTGGACGAAGACGGGTTTGTCCTGACCGATGCGGTAGGCGCGGTCGGTGGCCTGGTTCTCCGCCGCCGGGTTCCACCAGGGATCATAGTGGATCACGGTATCGGCTCCAGTTAGGGTGAGGCCGGTACCGCCCGCTTTGAGAGAGATGAGGAAGAGTTCCGCCTCGCCGTTTTGGAAGCGCTCTACGAGGTCCTGCCTATTTTGGGTGGCACCGGTGAGTTTGAGATAGGGGCACCCAATGGCATTGAGGTGGCGCTCGATGAGGGTGAGCATGGAGGTGAACTGAGAAAAGAGCAGGGTGCGGTGGCCTTCCTGTCTCAGTGTATCTAACAAATCAATGAAGTGCTCGAACTTGGAAGAGCGGATTTCGCTGTCCCGGTTGTCGACCAGATTGGGGTGGCAGCAGATTTGGCGGAGCTTGAGGAGAGCGTCGAGAAAAACGATCTGCGATTGTTGCCCCTGGAGTTCCAGGGCTTGCCGGACGTGTTTGTCCATCGTGGAGCGCACCGTCTCATAGAGGTCTTTCTGGGGCTCTGTGAGTTCGATGGAATGGAGGATCTCCGTTTTCGGAGGCAGCTCCTTGGCGACATCGTTCTTCGTTCGGCGCAGGATGAGCGGTCCCACGCGGGCGGCCAGCGCCTGGCGCTTGCCCTCGTGGCCGTGGCGTTCGATCGGGGTGCGAAAGGTCTCGTTGAAGTGGTCGAGGTCGCCTAACAAACCGGGCATGAGGAAGTGCATGAGGCTCCAGAGTTCGCCCAGGTTATTCTCCACCGGCGTCCCCGAGAGGCAGAGGCGATGCCGGGCTTCCAACTGGCATACGGCCCGGGAGACCTTGGCGGCGGGGTTCTTGATGTGCTGGGCCTCGTCCAGGATGAGAAGGTGAAACACGTGCGAACGATAGAACTCGAGATCGCGATGGAGGAGGGCGTAGGAGGTGAGGACGAGATCCTGCTGTGGAATGTGGGGAAAGAGCGAGTGGCGCTGGGTGCCTTGGAGTACGAGGACCTTCAACCGGGGAACAAACTTGGCGGCTTCGCGCTGCCAGTTTTCCACCACGCTGGTGGGTGCGATGACAAGTGATGGCTGGTGCGGACGCCCGGCCTGGGCGGCCTGTTCAACCGCTTTCAGGAGATGGGTCAGCGTTTGCAGCGTTTTCCCCAGTCCCATGTCGTCAGCCAGGATGCCGTTGAGATCGTAGCGAGCGAGGAATTGCATCCACTGGAAGCCGTCCCGTTGATAGCTTCGCAACGTGGCCTCGAGCCCATCGGGGGGCTCCACGCGTTCGAATCGCCGCTCGCAAGGGTCGAGCATGAGAGCGAGCTCTCGGATTTCCGGCGTGGTTTCGGGATCAAGTTCCTCTTCCGCGCTGAGAAGGGCGGCATCGACTTTGGAGAGGCGGATGGGGCCCTGGGTGAAACGGAACGAGGTGAGTTCGCCCAGAGTCGTGAGGATCTTGCGAAATCGCCCGATTGGGAGGGCCAGTCCGCGCCCGTCCGGCAGGAAGACCATGAACTCCTGGCCCTTGGGCTTGTCTGCCGTGACTTCGAGGAAGCGGTTGGCCACGAGGGTGGCGAGGATGGGCTGGAGATCAAAGGATTCGCCGTCGATTTCGAAACCGGCGGAGAGAGTGAACCAGCCCCGCCCCTCGTCGACGATTTCGGCGCGCCAGGTGTCTGTGCGAAAGACCAGGGGCTCGAGGCCGACATCGGCGGCGAACTGGACTTCCCAGCCCCGGCGCTCGAGCGCCAGGGTGGCCTCGTGTTGGAAGCGCTGCCAGTAGAACTCCGGGTGCGGCCAGGCCTGTCTATCCGGGTGCCAGAGTCGCGGTTGACCGGGTGAACTCCGGCCCTCCTCCGGCTGGAGGTCCAGTGCGTAGAGGGTTTGCAGGGCCTCCATTTCGGCGATGCGGTCTCGCTTGATCTTGTGCGTGGGGGTGACGATGGGCGGGAGGACGCCCGAGGGCTCGAGCGGCACATGGTGTCCAGCATAGCAGGCTGCAGCGGAGGCTTGAACCACGGAGGACCCGCTTCGCTCGACCCGCAGGAGGAAGCGCGGTTCGAGCGATGTGGGTCCCGTTTTGGCGCTCGGCGTATCAGGCGGCTCGGTTTCCAGCTGCAGATGCTGCCCCGTCGTCATCATCCCTGCGTGGGGCCTCTCGCCCAGTGCTCCGGCGAATCGTTGACCAGGTTTGCCCTTGGCGAGGTATTCCAGGGCCGCCACCGCATGTTCGCACTGCAGGCCTCCGCAGGAGCAGCTCGTCTCGAGGTGGATCGCGCTGCCCTCCTTCCAGAGGGCGATGATGGCCTCCTGGGTCGGTTCGCTGTTCTCCTTGCCGGTTACCCGGGCGGTGATCTCGACGTCGCCGGTGTCGAGAATCTCGGCCCGGACCTGTTCTACCTGGCGTGCTCGAGCACCTTTCAATCCACGGGCCAGGGCGCTGCCGTCGAAGCTCCGTCGCCAGTCGCCTTGAGAGAGATAGGCCCCCACCTCATAGGTCGTCACCGGGGCATTATGGCCGTCGCCGGGCCGGGCGCAACTCAGGGGAGTCCTCTGGAGTTTTATTAAGATATCTTTCATGCCTCTATCCACGCTCGATTTGAGTTCGATTGTTCGTCGTGCCGCCCTGAAGGCGGGATGCTCCGATGAGGTGAGCCTTGGTGATCGGGTGACAGAGGCTTGCCGGCGGGGCGACTCGGCGATCGAGGCCCTTTGCGAGAACGGATTGGTCGAGGATGAGGATCGCTTTTTTCAGGAGTTGGCCCGTGCGCTATCGATGCCCTTTGCCATGGAAACGGGTCTGGATCTCTCCGAGCCTCTCCACGGGAAGTTTCCCGCGAAATTAGCCCTGCGATACCGCGTGCTCCCCCACCGGCTGGAAGATGGTCGGGTCGAACTGATGACCTACGACCCCTTCGATCTGGAGGCGAAACAGGCGGTGGCGCAGGAGTCGCCCGCGACCATTTCCTGGGTCGTTTCTTCGCGGACGCAGATCCTGGAAGCATTGAGGCGTGGCTACGGGATCGCCGCGGGAAACTTCGATGAACTGATTGAGAACCGGGATCTGGATGAGGCGGAAGACGTCTTGGCGCAGGAAGTCAACGTGCTGGAGGACGAGGAGGACGAGGAGGCGACGGTGAACAGTTTCGTCAATCAGATCTTCCGTGAAGCCCTGATCGAAAGGGCCACCGACATTCACATCGAGCCACTGGAACGCGACTTGCGGATTCGCTACCGGGTCGACGGGGCTCTGCAGGAGGTTGCCGTGCCGCCCAATGTGAGGCTTTTGCAGGCTTCCCTCATTTCCCGGTTGAAGATCATGGCGAATCTGGACATCGCCGAACGGCGCCTGCCCCAGGACGGGCGTATCAACCTCGAACTCGACGGGAAGCGAATTGACGTCCGCGTGGCCACCATTCCCTCGGCCAACGGGGAAAGTGTGAGCCTGCGTCTCCTGAGCCGTGAAACTTACGATTTCACCACGATCGGGTTGGATGAAGAGACGGAGAGAACGGTGCGTGATCTGCTCGCGCTGCCCAACGGAATCATTCTCGTGACAGGTCCCACGGGAAGCGGGAAATCGACGACGCTCTATTCTTTTCTGCGGGTGTTGAATACCAAGGACCGCCGGATCGTCACGATTGAGGATCCAGTGGAGAATAAGTTAGATGGCGTCGTGCAAATCGCAGTGAAACCCGAGATCAACCTGACTTTTGCCTCGGGTTTGCGGAGCATTTTGCGGGGTGATCCCAACGTTATCATGGTCGGCGAAATGCGGGACCTGGAAAC
This sequence comes from Verrucomicrobiales bacterium, assembly GCA_028281705.1. Classification (GTDB taxonomy): domain Bacteria; phylum Verrucomicrobiota; class Verrucomicrobiia; order Verrucomicrobiales; family DEV007; genus JAACDM01. The sequence continues at coordinate 2,826 of JANQJH010000459.1, read as the reverse complement.
AACGGAGACGGCCATTCGGGGGGCGTTGACGGGTCACCTGGTGTTTAGCACTTTGCACACGAACGATGCTGTGGGAGGGATCTCCCGCTTGTTAGACATGGGGATTGAACCCTTCTTGATCGCCTCATCGGTCCGGGCCTTCCTCTCGCAACGGCTGGTGCGAACGCTGTGTGAGAGTTGTGCCGAACCGGCGGGGGATGATTACACGACGCATTACCTGGAGAACATCGGTTTTCCCGTGGAACGGCGCGAGGGCCTGCGCAAGGCTGTGGGTTGCCGGGAGTGCCGCAACACCGGCTACCGCGGGCGGATGGCCATCCTCGAGATCTGTACCATCTCGCAGCGATTGCAGGAGCTGATCACGGACCGGGCTTCGAATAGCGCCCTGCGCAAGGTGGCGGAGGAGGACGGGATGGTCCCGCTGAGGGACTATGGCTGGCAGAAAGCGGCCCAGGGACGCACCACCATTGAAGAAGTCCTCAACGTGACGGCGATGGATCGCGGAAAAACCGCGCGGGCCGGAGCGTAGTCCTTTTGCAAAAGAACAATCATCATCAATGGCCCAGTTTTCTTATATCGCGCTTGATCCCGCCGGCAAAACCGTGAGGGGACGCCTCGACGTTTCCAATCGAGGCGAAGCCTACCGCTCCCTGGAGGACAGGCGGTTGACGCCGGTAAACGTGCGGTCGAGCGATGATCATGAGGCGGCGTCGGCGAAGACGAGGTCGCGGGCCATGGTGCGATTGGGGAGGGCCCAGACGATTCTGTTTACGGAGGAATTGGCGGATTTGTTGGATGCCGGCGTGCAGTTGCAGCAGGCGCTGAGTATCATGGCGGAGAGACAGCAGAGTCCCGCGGTGAAAAAGGTGAGCGCTCGTGTGCGGGAGAATTTGCGGGACGGAGCCACCTTTGCCGCGGCCTTGCGTGAGGCCTCGCCGACGTTTGATGAACTCTATTGCAACCTGGTGGCGGCGGGTGAAGCCAGCGGCTCCCTGACAAAGATTCTCAAGCGGCTGGCGAGCAGCCTGACCATCTTGCACGAACTGCAGATGCGTGTCGTACAGGCCATGATCTACCCGGCCTTTCTCATTTCGGCATGCATCGGACTCATCATCGTCTTCATGACCGTGCTCATGCCCCAGCTGACGACGCTGTTGGGATCGACGAATCAGCAATTGCCGGCGGCGACTCAGGCCCTGGTAGATTTGAGCCAGGGTTTTGCCACCCATTGGTGGCGGATCTTGCTTGGGCTGGCGGGTGTGTTCCTTCTCTGGGCAGGGCTCCTCTGCCTCCCGGCCGGCCGCTTGTGGTGGGATTTTGTGAAGGTGAAGTTTCCCCTTTTTGGTCCCGTTTTCGCCACACGTTACTTTGCCACCTTGTCACAGGGGCTGGCCAATCTGGTCCGCAACGGCGTGCCCTTGCTTTCGGCCCTCAAGCTCATGACGCGGGCGACGACCAATCGCTATTATGAGCAGCAACTCCGGAAGGTGACGGAGATGGTGCAGGACGGGGAGGCCTTTTCCACCGCCCTGAAGCAGGCCAAAGGCTTTCCCCTGCTCATGGTCGACCTGGCGGCCGTGGGAGAACAGACCGGTGATTTGGGGCGTTCGTTGGAAAAGACGGCCATCCGTTATGATAAGGAACTCAACGGACGCATCTCGCGACTGACCGCCATGATCACCCCGGTGATCATTGTCATCATGGCGGTGATTGTGACCCTCGTGGCCTATTCCATCGTGACGGCGATCTTCAAATCCGTGAATGGCATCCGGGCTTCCGGCTAGCCCTTCAATTTATTTTACCCAGAACGACCAACCTCAACACCATACCCACCTCATAATGACACTACTGCATCTCAATCACCACAGGCGAGCCCACGGCGGCTTCACCCTCGTCGAGCTCGTTCTCGTCATCACCATCATCTCCATCCTCGTCGGTGGAGGAATCTATTACATGATGGGGAACGTCGATGTGGCCAAGGAAGTGAAGGCGGAAACCGACGTCAAGGCATTGGGAACGCAGATTCAGGTCTACGAGTCACGGAACTTGCGGCCGCCGACGACCGAGCAGGGCTTGCAGGCTCTGGTCGAGCGTCCCACGGCTGAGCCCGTGCCGGAGAAGTGGACGCAATTGATGGAGGAAGTCCTCAAGGATCCGTGGGGCAAACAGTATCAGTACAAGTCTCCGGCGGAGAGGAGTAAGAAGGGCTATGATTTGTATTCCCTTGGGCCTGATGGCGTGGAGAGCGAAGATGACATCGGCAATTGGAAACGCGATGCCAGCCAGGATAACGGCTAGGCTCAGCGCATGATCTCCGAGCGGATCCCGGCGTGTTGGCAGCGGGGCTTCACCTTGGTGGAGATGGTCGTTGCTCTGACCATCCTGGCGATCCTTCTCTCCCTGGCCTTCCCCGCGATGAAGGCGCTCAATGAGGAGGACGAGGCTGCTCATGTCACTGCCTTGATGGATCTTTCGCGTGTGCTTCGTGCCCGAGCGATGAGTGAGCGGCGACCCTATCAGATCGTCTTCGATCAACAGTCCATCTATGGCTTGCGCTACTTCTATCCCTATGGCGAGGAGACGACATTCAAGGAGTTTCTGCAAAAGCAGGAAGAGGAACGGCTGCGCCGGAAAGAGGAGATTAAGCGCATGGAGATTCAGCGTCTGCAGATGGCTCAGGACGGTCCGACGGAACAGGAGGCGGCGGAGAAACCAAAACCGAATGTCGATGATGAGTATTTCGTGAGAACGATCGAGCTTCCGGAAGAGATGCGCATGGAGGTACGGCCGTGGGGTGAGCTCGTGTGCCATCCAGGGGCTGCCACA
>JANQJH010000456.1 GCA_028281705.1 Verrucomicrobiales bacterium | reverse complement strand
TCCGTCCCGGGCTCCATGAGTTCAAAGGTCGCACCATTCCAGCGGATGCGGTAGGTCTGGTTGTCGCTGCTCGCCGAAGGAGACCAATCTTCCCGGAAGTGAGGCGATCCGAAGACGGTGACATCCTTGGTTTGCAACAGGGCCAGAATCTGATCCTCTTCCGTCACCACCGAGTTGTCGGCCGCAATCTCGAGCTGCCACGCCGTCTGTTCGAATTCTTTGAGGGCATTGTTCAGCTGCTCCACGAAATCGATGCAAATCACCCGCTTCGACTTGCGGAAGGTGTCGCCATAGTTGATCACCGCCACGCTACCCAGAATACCGATGATGGTGATGGCAACCAACATCTCAACGAGACTGAGCCCGCGAGCCGATCCGCGCAGCCGGGCCACTCCTAACTGATGCGTGTTTTCCATAATCGACGATTCCGCTAGTAGCCGAGTTCCGTGCCCCCTTGGAAGAGATGCACCTTTTCCTGATTCCCCAGCGTCGCCGGGAAAACGATGCTGTAGCCCGGCAGGTAACCCGAGAGTGAATTGGGCGCGTATTGCAGGTAGGGCTGCACCGCCGTATACCTTTGGTCGTTATTCTTCCCGGCCCAAAGCGTCTGCGCATTCACCCTTCCCAGAGCTTGCATGTAGGAAGCCATTGCCATGTTCAATGCCTCTGCCCGGGCAATGGCCAAGTTGAGTTCGCTATCCTCGCGCACCCGCACAATATTGGGGATCGCGAGGAAGAGAATGATCCCGATGATGCCGACGGCAGTGATCATTTCCACCAGAGAAAAGCCTTTTTTTCCCGGCCGGCGTGTTTTTGTGTTTGGAAATTTCATAACTGAAATGCGAATCCCTAACTGTTGTCCTTCATTTGCACCTGCGGGTAGGAGCCGGCGGCCCAGGAAGAGAGCTGCAAATGCTTGCTCAGTTTGTTGAGGGCCGCACTCTTCACCTGATCGGCTCCCCCGGTGGTGTGCGAGTCAAAGTGTGTGTAGGTCCGCTCGTCCAGATATTCCTGAATCTTGATCAGGCGGGCGGAGCTGTTGGCCGCTCCATTGTATTCGTCCCGCACTGCGGAGATGGCCCTGGATCCGGTTTCCGCGGTGATCCAGTTGTTGATCGCGTTTTGCAGGGCCGCCTGTTGCTGCCGGGCGACCACGTCCCGGCTGTCCTGGGCCACGTTGCGATAGACGGTGACCACGAGCGAGGTCATGATTCCGATGATGGCGATGACCACGATGACCTCCACAAGCGTGAACCCTCGGGAAGGCCTGGGAAGATGGTGAGTCGTTGGGCACATGATCGTCGGATGCAGTCCGATGGAGTTCGCTTTTGATCGCCGGGGTACTCCCGGCATGGTTTCCCCGGGCCGAGACAGAGGCGGCGCTTGATCGGACTGGGCAATGGTTCTCAAAGGCGTGAAAGGGGATTTCGGAGGAAGCTAGCTCATATAATTGCCACATTCAATATAATTTCTTAATCTCTTTATGATTAACAAAGGAAGTGAAACAAAAAAAGCGGTGGCCAGTTTCCCGGCCACCGCTTCAAATGGGTTCAAGTGAACCACGGACTGGATTTAGTCCGTGAGATCGGAGTCGTAGGTCAAGACACCGTTGGCCTCCACGAGGTAGGCAGCGGCGGCAGCTTGCTCCGTGGCGTTCATGTTGGGCACGCCAAAGAACTCACCGGCGAAGGAACCGCTGGCCACGGTACCACCCGTGACGATGGCAGCCACCGTGCTGGCAACCGTGCCCGTGGTGAAGTCCAGACCGGCAGCTTGAGCCGCGGAACAAACGGACGAGAGGTTCTGAGCATTCCGCTTGGCCTTGTTGGTCTTGGCGGAATCCGTGAAATCACTGATTTGAGGAACGGCAATCGCTGCGATGACACCGATGATGGCGATCACGACGAGCATTTCCACGAGGCTGAAGCCCTTAGAAGCGAGTTTGGTAACTTTCATGGTTTTGGATGTAGTTTCGTTGTTGTTGTTGTTGTTGTTTGTGGTCTTACGGTCTTGCAGGTCTTACGGTCTTACTTATTGTTGTTTTTATAGAGCGGAATTGTGCTATTTATAATTTCTATAATCCAAAGCGCAAGTAATTTATGGAATTTATTGTAATTTTATTCCATTTGCGCAGCAGCCTCCTTGTCAGCCCCCGGTAGGATCAGCTTTCCGAGGCTGAAGATCGGCGAATAGATCGCATAAATGAGAAAGGCCACCATGAGCCCGAGAAAGATGATGGTGATCGGCTCCAGGATCTTGTCGATCTGTCCCGCCATGTTATCCAGCTCCTCCTCGTAGTCGTCCGCCACCTCGTTCAGCATGTCGGTGGCCGAACCGGTCTCGGCCGCGATCTCCATGATCCCGCAGATTCGCCGGCCATCAAAGCCGAGCCAGTGGGCCTCCCGGAGGAAACTCTCCGACATCCCATCCCCCGCGGCGATGTGCTCCTGCAAGCGGTTGAAGAATTCCCGATGATAGACATGCGGTGCCGTGTCCGCCGCGATTCCCACGGCCGTGTTCATGCGCACGTTGGACTCCACCAGCATGGAAAAGGTGCGGAATGAAAGGGCCGCAGATGATTTCCTCACGATGTCGCCCACGACGGGGAGCTTGATGAAGATTTTCTGCATGGTGACGTTCTTCGCGATCTTTCCCCAGTTCTTGAAGAGCATGCCCAGGGCGATGAAGGGCACCAAAGCCACGTAGGGATACTTCAAGAGGATCTCCGAGAATTTCATGATCGCCGTCGTGGCAAAGGGCAGCTTGGCTCCCATGCCGCCGTAAAGGTTGGCCAGCGCCGGGACCAAGGTGAAGCTCATGACGATCACCACCCCAACCGACATCACCAGGACGATGGCGGGATAGATCATCCCGTTCTTCAGCTTCTTCACGATCTTGACCGTCTTCTTCTGCCCCGTACCAATCTGGCGAAACACCGCCGCAAGCTGACCGGCTTCCTCACCGGCCCGGACCAAGGCCACGGCCTCCGGACCGAAGAGATTGGGATGCATCTCCATCGCCGTGCTGATCTTCTCTCCCGCCGAGATCTGCTCGCAGATGTCCGCGATCACGCCCCGGTAGATGGGCGTCTTCATCCGGTTGGCCTGCAACTCGAAACTCTTGCGGGTCGAGATATTGCGCTCGATACAACGAGCCACCCCGGAAAACAGCGCCGCCCGATCTTCCATCGACTGCTTCGGCATCGTCAGACGGTGGATGGATTCGTCCAAGCCGACGATATCCGTCACGTTGGCCACCTCATTGGGAGCCTTGCCCGCCCCTACAACCGCCTTCTCATTGTCGTCCGTATCAACGACCGCGGTGATTGTCTTTCCCGTGTAAGAATTGATCAGAGCTACTTTTTTCAGCATAACAATTTACCTTATTCTGAGCCAAACGGTTTAGCGCACCGCCGTGATCACATTGACTCGCGTGGTTCCATTGACGTCGCTTGTGAAACTGAGCGTGAGATTGGTCACATCGATTTGATCATTGCCCGTGGGCAAGGCGGCAAACGTCGTTGCCGCCGTCACCGCAGTGAACCCAGTCATCCCGGGCAATCCTGGCAGGATATTAACAATGGCGGTGGGATCACTGTTCGTACCGATCCCCAGGTGAAACAGGCGCACGGCGTTCTCGTGCCAGTTCAGCGCCCTGGCGGCTCTCGCATTGATCTCTTCCTGATTGACCAGGGTCATCGAGAGGGCGGCGGCCGCGGCCACGGCCAACATGAGGAGCGAAATCGCGACCATGGCCTCCACCAGCGTGTAGCCTCGCGTCTTCTTCCTCAGTCTATCAGTGCGTATAATCATGATCCCGAATAGATTTCGATCCAGGCTTCCCTCGGATCCATCAGCTCCAGCGTCTCCGGATTCGTCTCCCGATTCAGAACGAGCTGGCCCGTGCTCACATTGAGCCTCGAGTCGGTCCGCACCCCGCCTTGAATCGCCAGCGAATTCCCCACGCCCAATTGGAAGGTCAAGGGAGAGGCCGTCGCCGTGATCAGAGCGCGCCACTGAGTCGTTGAGGTCACGCCCACGTCAATGTTTCCATGATCCCCTTCAAAGGCGACCACAAGCCGTCGAAAATTGTCGTTCTCCAAGGTAACCGTCTTCAATTCGGCCGATCTCACGATGATGAATCCGGGCGGCTTTTCATCAGCCGTCACGGAGTCGGTCAATCCCAGGAGATGCAGGTGATAGACCCCGTCGTTGACAATGACCGGGGAAACCGCCGGGTTGTTGAGGTCGATGGTGATTCTCCTCTCGCCCGCCAACTCATCGCCGGAGACGGCGCCAACGATGTAGTCGAACGTGCCGTCCACCTGGGTCGGCGATGAATTCATCACCATCTTGTAGTGCAGCGTGTTCTTCTTCTTGGCGTCGTTGGGATCGGGCGAGGCCGGCGGATAAGATCCCAACTGCATCATGTTGAAGCGACCGTCGAGAACGGGCGCTCCGTTCACACCCACGTCACTGTATCCCGTGGACCGCACATAGAAGGGAAAATTGGTCGGAGGGAAATGGGTCGCGCTCAAATTTTTGATGTTCACCAAAATGGTCCCGGGATGATCATAGGTCCGCGTGAAGAAGCTGCCGAGTTCGCTTCCCGCCAGATCCTCATCGTCCCAGAGCAACGAGTTTCCGTTCACCTGAATCGCCCCCTGCAGGTCCGTCTCCGCCCCAATCGGCGGCGTCGTCATCGGCTTTTGCAACACGAGCAGGGTCCCGCCTAACAGCGGCGAACGGCTCTTCAACTGCAGCCGGTAGCTTGTGGAAAACTCATCGCCCGAGCTGTCGTTGGGAATATCCTGACGAATGGTCGCGATGACGTCCTCGGTGAACCCCCTGTCCAATCCCGGGCTGAGATAGTTGACCAGGCTGAACTCCTGCTGGCTTCCCAGGGGCGAGCCTCCGGTCGCCGGAATATCAATCGTTCCCCAGTCTCCAAGGGACAGCGTTCCGCCGTTATCCGCGTCCCCAATCCCCTGGCGCATGAAATAGTGGTGCACCAGGGCGCGGCAATTTCTCAAGGCAATCCGGCGCTGAATCCCGTACTCCATGTCGCTGACAAAGCGCGTCCGAGTCGACAACAAGGCCGTCATCGAAGCCATGCCCACAGTACCCGCGAGCAAGAGGAGCAAGCTCACCACGAGCACACTTCCCCGGCGATTCTCTGGATGGCGGCAGACTTTCATAGAAACGAATTACTAACTAGAGAGCAGGGAAAAAGGGAACCGCACCCATCAAACCGGTCTTGGCTCCCATGGTGTAATAGGCCGACCTCACATCCCCCGCACTAAGCGTGACCCCGTCGAGATCCTTCCCGTCCTTACCCAGATTGAATGCGGGATCCGGCCACCACATGAGAAAGAACGGCGCCCGGGGCGATACCTTGTAGGAATCCAAATCCACGCCGTAGGCGTCATCCGCCGTTTCGGGGAAGGCCAGGCGGCTACTCTTCTCAAAAGCGACAAACAGTGGCCCAAAATCACTCACCCTGGCCTCCGAATAAAAGACGTCGTAGTAGTCGGACAGCTGCGCCGATCCGCCCACACTCACATAACGTCGCACGGAGGCATAGACCCCATTCGGTCCCGCGACCTTGAGCAAATCAACCTCATAGACGGCCCGCACACCCAGCTGGTCCGCCACGTCATAAGGCTGCAAGACGAAGATGCTCCCGCCGGCATGCGTTGGATCGGACCCCGAAGGCACGGGAGACACGTTGCGGTAGTCCGTGTAGATCGAGGCCGCCGTCCCCGGGTAGGCTGGAATGAGCACGTTCTGGAGAAAGGAAGAGTTGGAATCAATGTCCATCGCCACCACCCCGGTGGGGAAGGTGATCGACAGGGGACGAATCGTGTTGAGCCTGCCATTGCGGTTGAGACAGAACACCGCCGAGGCCTTCTCCAGGTCCTCCCAAAACCGGTCGTAGACCGTCTGCGAAGCCGCCGCCCGCCCGTAAGAGGGCGCGCTGAAGACATTGATGACCGTCTCTCCCGCGAGATTGGGATAAAAATTGCCCATCGTCCCCGAGAGATCTCCCCCGGGATTGATCGTGACCGAAACGAGGGACTGGTAGTGCTTCCGGTTGTAGGTGATGGCCTGGTAGCTCAAGGCCGCCGCCGTGAAGAAGGAAGCGGCCATGGCACCGGCCAAGAGTAGCTCAGGCAGCGTGAAGGCACGTGATCTGGATTTCCTCAGGTACATCGATCAATGGCAGGGGGCGAACTGGGTCACATCTTTGACAATCGCGAGGGCTAACGCTCTTGCGCTGGCCGCCGCGATCATGATCATCCGTCGCTATTGCTCCTCTTCCTCTTCATCCTCCGGCAGCCGGGCATAACCCATGCGTTTCTGCGGTTTCTTGGACTGCCCCTTGAGCATGGCTTCCACCCGCGTCTTCATGTCGATCGAGATCTTCATCTGACGGGGCTTCTTCCGCTTGAACTCCTCGACCCACTCGATCAGGACCTCATCCTTGGTGATCTCCTTCACCAGGAGCCGTTCATTTTGGCCGGGCAGGACGTCATCGACAAACTCGCCCACTTCCAAAACAAGGTCGTCAAGAAGCACGATGCGGCCATCACCGATCACACCCGTCACTTCGAGGCTCTGCAGGATATCCCGGATCTGGTCTTCCTGGCTGTACTCCCGTTTCACCGAGGTGGACTCTTTCTTTTTCTGCGTGGGGAATCCGTAAGGATTCTGCTCTCCCGGCTGGACAACGATGCCCTGACGCTGCTGTGGCAGAAGCCCGACGCTCCTCACATCAACTTCCTCTTCCTGGGCATGGGCGTAAGACAAGAGGCCGAAAAGGCCAATGATGATTATCTTTTTCATGATCAATGAACGTTCGTTCGACTGTTAACTAGGGAGTGGGTGCTCCCGCGGCATCCGCCGTTTCAATGATGGGAACATCGATCGTGAGTTCCATGCGGATATCCTCATCTCCGGCCGCTTTTTTCACGCTACAGGAGGTTACTCTAGCCGTATTGATGCTGCTCTCGATCGTCCCGAGGAAATTGAAGAGCATCTCGTAGCCGCCAACGAAGACGAGATCGACGCGCTGGAGCTTGGAGATGACACCAAACTTGTCGGTGTAAGCTGCCGGCTCGAAACTCTCGGTGAACGGATTCACATCCGCTTCCTTCATCTTCAATTCGAATTCCTTGGTTACATGTTCACCCTGAGGAAACGATTCAAAGTGTGGTTTCCAAATCCGGTAATACTCGATCTGGGCCTGGCTCCTCTTTTCAAGATCGGCAAAATTCGCCGAAGTCACCACCCGCTCGCGACTCGCGGCCTCGGCACTCTCCTTGGCACTCTCAGCCTCTTTCCTCGCTTCCTGGAGCTTGGTCTGCATTTTCATGATCCCGAAAAAGCAGGCAAAGATCGCCATTCCCAGGACGACGCAGGCAAATTGTTTTTCTTTCATATGTTAGACGCCTTTTCTCTTCGTTTGTCTTACGGTTGCTTGACCAGCGTGGCACTGAAGTTGAGCCCCTCTTCATCATAGGTCCGCCGAGGGGTGAATTTCTTGTAGCGCGCCGCCTCCAGATTGAGGAGCGTCTCCTCCAAGATCGAGGGATCGGATCCATTGAACTTGATCTCCATTTGAATCTGCCAGGGATTCTTTTCCGCTCTCTTGAGCTTGAGACGATTGATCGTCGCTTGATGGGGATCGATGCTCTTGTTGATCGTCATGGCCAGTGGCTGGATGACGTCCGAGCCCTTGACCCAGGCAATCATGGATTCGGCCTTGTTCACGTCCTCCTCCAGGGCCTTCTGCTTCATTTGCACCTGAGCCGTCTTTTTCTTTTCCTCCGCCAGGACCCTTTCCTGAGCCATCTTGGCCCGTTGGGCAGCACCCTTTTGAATGACAAAGTAAGCCGTGAAAAAGGCACAACCGGCAACGGCAACAAAGAAGAGGACCGGAATCACGCGCAGGCTATTGGCCAAGGGGGGAGAGACCGGTTCGATCTCGCGTTTTAAATCGTGACAAACTAACATATTCTAAGGAGTTAATTTCTACCAATGATGGACCACAGCTGGGCGTCGGTGGAGACATCGCTCACCGCGTGACCCGGCAACATCTGGCGGATCTGCTCGAAACTGTTGGGATCGTTGTCATCGCTGACGAAAAGCGTGGGAAACTGGGGATCCCAATCGTTCAACATGGGCTGGAGAATCTGGCGGATGGACGACAGTTCACCCGGCTCATAGTAGGCCGAACGGGAGCGCAATTCCGTCCACTGCTCCTCTCTTTGCTTGAGAACACAAACCGATCCCTGACAAACGGCGACCAAGAGGTAGTTCAAGGGCACTTTTTCACTTTCCTCTTCCTCACCTTCCTTGCCCTCCGACTGGTGTAAGCGATAGATGACATCGCTCAGCATGGCAAAGAGCCCGCAGGCAATCCTTCCCACCTTGAGACCGGCCTTGCGCAAGGTGTCTTGCATGTCCTTGATCAAGGTCTCTTCACAGGCCAAGAGCAGGCTGGAGTTCGTCTCCGGATGGTGGCGCACGGCGTATACCTTGCCGCGTTCAAACTTGCTTCCCAGCACCGCCTTGGGATTGGTCCGCAAGAGTTCTTCGTAGCCTTTCTTGCGCGAGAGGTTGCTCTCCAGGGAGAGAATGAACCGGTTGTTGATCGAGACCGAGCACCAGCCGTCGTCAGTCAGCTCGGCCCATTCATCGGCATACATCTCCGCCACTTCCTGCAGCGGACCGTCCGCCGAACCGCTCTCGCCTAACTGACCGGCCTTCTGCATCACCTGCCAGTGCACGGTGTTGCGGTTGACGTTGAGGAGAAGCGTTCGCTTGTTAGGAAATCGAGTGCTCCAGGCCGCCGCGGGATCAGCCGGCTCCGGCCGAAAGGAGGCAAAGGTGAGCAAGTTCTTTAAGTGTACTAGCTGCATGGGATGGTTTCTTCTGGATGACTATTGAAGGGCTTCCTGGGTTTCGAGGTATTCGCGAACTTCATACTCGCTGAATCCGGTACCTTGGTTGGCCGTGGACCAGCGCCAGCCCTCCTGAGCTCTCATGGCAAGGCTGCGCTCAAAGTTAGACATGCCTCGCTTCCAGCCGACCTCGAGTTCCTGGTCGAGCTTCTTGAACTCACCGCGCCGAATCAGGTTGGCCACGGAGTCGTACTGCAAGAGCAGTTCGTGAATGGCAAAACGCTTGCCTTTCTCCTCATCGAGCATGAGGCGCTGGCAGAGAATCATCTTCATCACATCGGCAAAAGTCACCTGCGCGCTCTCCAGACGCTCCGAGGGGATCAGCTTGAGGAAACGAGCCACCGTCTGCGCCGCCGTCGAGGTGTGGAGCGTGGCCACCACCACGTGACCGGTTTCCGAGGCCTGCAGAGCAATCTCGGCCGTCTCGCCGTCACGAATCTCCCCGATGATGATCACATCCGGCGCCTGGCGAAGGGCGGCACGAAGAGACGATCCGAAATCCAGTTCGTCGGTCCCCATCTCCCGTTGAGACATCAGGGAGGCCGAGTTCTCCGGGTAGACGTATTCGATCGGGTCCTCAAAACTCACCACATGCTCCCTCCGGCGTTGCGCCCGGTGCATCACGAGGGAGGCGATGGTCGTCGATTTACCACTGCCGGTGGCGCCACAAACGAGAAAGAGACCGTTCTTGGCTTCGAGGAAGGCTTTCACCGCCGGGAGGGGCACCGCCACCTGGTCCACGGTGGGAATTTGCACCGGTAAGAGACGCATCACCCAGCGGAACTTGCCCCGGGTCACGAGCTGATTGACACGGAAACGGTGCGGCCCAAGCACGATGGCGTAGTCGAGGCACCCCGGGACCACCTCGAGCTGCTGCGTGGGTGTGAACACGAAGGATTCGTCTCGATGGAGCTCACCATTGAGCTTATAACACAATGGCTCCCAAGGTGTTATGTAGAAATCACTAATACTTCCGGACTGTGCCAGCTGCATGATGCGCTGGCCCACTGGAGTGTCTTCGCGAAATTCGTGTTGATACATTGCCCGTTGGTTTTGAGGAAGTTGCTCGTGATGCCAGGTGATTGTAGAACTCTCACCTGAATATTATATTTATACAAAATTTCCTACATACAAGCTTAAACTATAATTATCATTAAAACCATATCTTTTGTGCTTTTAGGGTTGAAATCACGGAAATTCATAATAATTATGATAATTCAAATTTTAACGCATTCACCTTCATGTCACCGCATCGGATTCACCTTCCCATCCTGGTCCTCGGCGCACTCTGCCTCGTAGGCCTTCATTTGCCGACGGCCTCTGGTCAATACATCCGGAGCTCAAGCCAATATGAATCTGCCGCCGCGCCGCTTCGCGAAGCTCCCACGGACTCATATCAGTTCTCCCGGGCACGGCTCTCCGACGTGCTGCTGCTCTTGGCCAAAGAGGCTGGAATCAATTTCATGTCCCTGCCCGCCGATGAGATGGACACCTCGCGTCTGGTGACCTTTCAATTCACCATGAGCCCGTTTGCCGCCCTGGAGACGCTGGCCCAGGACAACGGCATCGCGCTGGTCTACAACTCCAGTGGACTCTGGTCGCTCAAGCCCTCCAACAGCAGTGAACTCGTGGCCAAGAGCTACTACATCCGACACAATACCAAGGAGAAGATCGAAGTCAGCTCGGCCGCGACCGGCGGAACCGGTGGCGCTGGAACGACCGGCGGAGCCTACGGCGGCGGGGGCGGCTACGGCGGCAGCGGCGGAGCCTACGGCGGCGGAGGGATCTCGACCGGCATCAATCTCCAGGGAGGCGCCAGCCAGGTCTTCGAAGTGGAGCCCAGTGGACTCATTGAAGACGTCAAAGAGATCCTCGACATCTCATCCGGAAGCATTTCCACGCTCCTGACCAACGAAGCCTATCTCCAAGCCATGCGCGCCCCGAACGGAGGCGGAGCCAACGTTCTCTCCCCGCTGGCGACGAATCTGGTCAATCCTGGGGCCAACGATAACAGCGCCAAGGTCATCTGGAACTCCGATTCCAATTCCCTCTTCGTCGTCGCCACCTTGAAGCAGCACGAGATGGTGGCCGAGTACCTGCGTGACGCCGACCGGCCGCAGCGACTCATCGCCGTCGAGGTCAAGTTCTTCGAAACCACCAAGGATCCCAAGCAGCAGCTGGGCATCGACTGGAGCGGGACCCTGGGAGACAACGGCTGGGGCATCGATCTCTCGGAACTGGACACCGAACTCGACTTCAACTTCCTGAAAAACACCATCGCACCGGACAGCGCCGTGCTCAGCGCCCAGGACGTCAGCGTGACCGTGCGAGCCCTGCTCACTGACCAGGAGACCACCCAGGTGTCCTATCCCCGCGTCCTCACGGTGAGCAATCGCGAAGTGGTCATCCGCAGTGTGATCAACGAACCCGTCCTCGCGGCCTCCTCCTCGACCACGCCGGGCGCCGGTGCCACCACGACGTCGGCCGTGCAATACCTTCCCATCGGGACGGTGATCAACATCCTTCCCCGCGAGATGGCGAATGACACCGTGGCCCTCGACGTCCAACTGACCGTCTCGAGCATCATCGGCGAACGCCTCATCGCCGGAAACCCCTACCCCGTGGCCAGCTCACGGGTCTACGGCTCACCCCTTCGGGTCCAATCCGGCTACACCGTGGCCATTGCCGGTCTCGATGAGGCCCTGAACTCCAATGGCAAGACCGCCGTCCCCTTTCTTGGCCGACTGCCGGTTCTGGGAGAACTCTTCCGCAACCGTTCGAAGAGCCATTCCCGCAAGAATCTCATGATGTTCATCACGCCGACACTCCTGCAGAACAACACCCAGGGAGTTTCCGAACGCCCCGGGGCCGTCCTCACCGATCCCGCCGAACAGACGCGCTTCCGGAACGGTTCGGGCGAGTTCTCCGATCCGGTGACGGCGCAATGGGATCGCGAACTCATGCTTTTTGAAAAGAAAGCTGCCGAGGGCTACGCCCGGAAAGAGGACCTTCAGCACGTGGATACGATCTACGAAGAGAGCGCCAATCGCATCAAGGTCACCCGCGCCTTCGCCAAGACCCGCGCCATGGATCGGGAAGAGGCCTACTACCGCATCGCCGCCTTCCAGGCCATTCACGACCGCGCCGGGCGACTGCGCAAAAAGCTCTGGTTCACCGCGCCGAGACGCTTCTTTCCCTGATTCGAGAGGTGCCTCCCTCTAGCTCAGGCTAGTAGGGAGCCTGGC
Source organism: Verrucomicrobiales bacterium (assembly GCA_028281705.1). Taxonomy (GTDB): domain Bacteria; phylum Verrucomicrobiota; class Verrucomicrobiia; order Verrucomicrobiales; family DEV007; genus JAACDM01. The sequence continues at coordinate 5,128 of JANQJH010000456.1, read as the reverse complement.
CCGAATTCTGGGGCGGGTAATAGGTGTCCGCGCTGGGTGACGAACCGGAGTAACCCGGAGCCGTGGTGGCCGTGTTCGGGTCATGAGAATTCTGCAAACGGCGCCCCGCCCGCTCCATATCGAGACCAAAGCCGTACATCGTGTTGCCGCAGCTGGCTCCAAACGCCACCACGAGCAGCGCCGCGAGCCCCAGAAGACATTTCTTTGTCGTTGAGAACTTCATTGTTCCTGAATAGATAGATTGTTGAACTAATGGCATGCCGGATAATGGAGTCAAGACGGGACTCCAAGGGCTCCTATTCAGCCGCGATCCAAAATAGAGCGCGCAGAGATTTCGATGCCGCTTATACTCCGTCACCATGTTTTCTCGACGATTCAGGGATTCTCTCAAGCTGTTCCTCGCACTCGGGTCCACTCTCGTCGCCTCCCATGGACAGACGGCCACCGCACCCGATCCCGCGGCGCTGGCGCAGGCTCGCGCGGATCTCGGCAGCCCGCACTTTGCCCTCCGGGAAGCCGCCACCCGGCTCCTCTGGCAGCACGCCGCGATTGCGGATGAGCAGCTCGAGGCTGCGCGAAAGGCGCTCGATCCCGAGGTCAGGCAGAGGGCCGAGCGAATCTGGGAAGCCGTTCGCCTGGGAATTCTCCCCGACACGCCGCGCGCCGTCGTCGAGCAAATCTACGCCTTCCACGACGGCACGATTCAAGAGAAGCGCACCATTCTCACCCAACTGGTGGCCGCGGATAACCTCAATACCGCTTTCCGCCTCCTGCGATCTCTGGAGGACGCTCGAGTGCGCGAAGATCTCGTGGTCATCGTGGCCACGCATGTCCGGGCCAAGCTGCTGCCCCATCTTCTCAAGCGAGACTGGAGCCGGGCCGCCGAGATCCTGGAGGATGCCGCGCTCAGTGACCTTGGCATGCGCGACTACGCCGCCTTCGCCTTTCTCACCGGCCGGCTCGAGGCAGGCCGGGTCGACGAGGAACTCGCGACCAAGAACGTCCAGTTCCAAACATGGCTCATGCGCGCCGCCGATCGCATGGAAGACGCCGCCGGACTCGCCAAGGGCGACCCCGATCTCGAGCGCGAGATCCGGGCCGGCACGGGTGACGCTCTCGCTTTCTGCGAAAAGGAACTAGCGCAGCCCAACCTCTCCACCTTGCAATCGGCTCGAGCCCGCGCCTACAAGGCCCGCCTGACGAACGACCTTCCGGGCTTCACCCAGGCCACCGGGGAGTTGCTCACCCTGGCCAAGGACGAGAAACCCAGTTACAACCAGCGATTCGCCGTCGAAGCCCTCTTGCTCAACGACGTTGTTGAGCAAGTCCTGCCCTTGCTTCCCAAGAGGTCCAGACAGACGGCCTATGACGTCCAATCCTACCGCGGGATGTACCGCGAGGCCCTGCAACAGTTAGGCATCCAGGACGAACGTCCCCCTTACGCAGCCTGGAGTGAAGCCAAGTGCAAGGCCCTTGGCGAAGACAAGGAAGGCAGCGCCGCGCTCCAGGAGATCCTCAACCTCGTCAGGCATCTGCTCGACATGGGCGAGCGCGACGAGATGAACCGCATCCTCGACGAAGCCTTTGAGGCCACGAAGGACAATCCCGATCTACGTCAGATTCTCGTGACCGAGGAGATCCGTGTGGGAGCGCGCGAAATCGCGGAGAAACATCTTCGCATTCTCAACAAGACCGGCACGCGCGTCGATCAACTCCAGGGACTCCTTCCTTTCCAGCAACCGGACCTTGTGGCGCAATGGTACGAGTTCTTCATCAAGGCGGATAGCTCGCCGGCAAACCGTCTTGAAGCACTCATCAAGGCTTGGGAGCTCATCGACGTTCGCGAGGGCGACCGCCGACCCGTTCCCCAGCTCGGCACCCACCTCGATGCCGCCTACGACAGCGCGACCAACCTGAACGCCGACGATCGGGCCAACTACCTGCAAAATCTCTACCTCACGGCAGCCGGGCACAAAGATGAAGAACGGACCATCCACTATCTGCGAGACCTGGCCAGTCTAACGGGTGACTCCCTGTGGTTTTTCCGCCTCGGCTCCACCTACCTCGAATCTCAATCCTGGAAGGAAGCAGCCGAGGCCTTCGACCGCGCCTGGCAGATCCACAGCGCCACGGTCAAGGCCGGAGCCATGGACGCGTCGGATCGCAGTGGGTCAAACCGTCTCGAGCCCAGTTACCTCTATCTTGCCGGGATGGCACATACCAAAGCCGGGGATCCCGATCATGGCAAAGAGTTAGTGGACCAATCCCGCCTCCTCTGCCTCGGAGACCTCGGAGCCCGCTATCGCCTGGCAAACACGATGAACAGACACGGGGATGAAGCCCTGGCTCGTGACGAGTGGGCCTTGATCACGCGGCTCTCCCGCATGGACGAAGCCGAGGGCACCTGGTCCTTCTATCACTTGGCCGATGCGCTCCAGAAAACCGACGCCGCCAAGGCCATCGCCTGTCAGGAACGTTTCATCGTGGCGCGGCACACCCTCGACCCCTTTGCCCAGCAACTTCCAGTGACCTTCACGATCCGGCTGCGCTCCCAGATCCACCAGTGGCAGACCAAAGCTCACCTGGAGAACGGAGACACCACCAAGGCGCTGGCCTCCCTGGAGGACTACTGGCAGCTCACACCGGGAAACGCCTCCATCGGCGAGGAACTCCTTCCCCTCCTGGAAGAAGCCGGACAGCAAGACAAAGCCAGAGCTTACTACGACAAGACCCGCCAGTTGGCCGAAGAAGCCTGCCAGGTCTTCCCCAACTCCGCCATGGCCCACAATAATCTCGCCTGGCTCGATGCGCGCTCCCGCCGGTATCTCGATCAAGCCCAGGAACACGCCGAATCCGCGGTGCGCCTCAAACCCGGTACCGCCGCCTATCTGGACACCCTGGCAGAAGTCTACTTCGCCAAGGGAGACCGCGCCAAGGCGCTCGAGCTCTCCGACCAAGCCGTGAAACTGACGCCCGACGACAAGGAGTTGTTAGGCCAGCGCGCCCGTTTCGAAAACGCCCCGCTCCCGGCCAAACGCCCCGCAGGCGAGTAATCGCCGAGCCAGGTGAGGCGCACGCTTCTGTCCGCCCCATCTGCGTCCTATCCAAATTGAGGTAGTGCAATAGTGGCCGAGGGGACTGAAGTCCCTCCCACATTCTGAGCCCCTTGGCAGAGTTGAAACTCTAACTAACCGGTCAGTCTTTCTCCTGCGGCGGACGGTATCGATAACCCACCCCGCGCACCGTCTCGATCCACTTCGGCGACGCCGGGGCACTCTCGACCTTCTTGCGCAATTTGGCGATGTGCTGGTCCAGCGTCCGCGATTCCGGGTAGTAGGCCACCCCCCAACAATGATCGAGGATTCTGCCTCGATGCAACACCTGGCCCGCATGTTGGCAGAACAACTCCATCATCGCGACTTCACGCGGCGAGAGATCGATCTCGTCACCCTTCCCATTCTCCGCCCGCAATTCCTGGGGAAAGACGGTCTGATCCCCAAAGCGAAAATGATTGGCCGGCTTCTTCCGCAACCCTTGCCGACGAAGGGCGGCCCGGACACGTGCTAACAACTCCCGCTTGCCAAAGGGTTTCCTCACAAAATCATCCGCTCCCAATTCCAAACCGACCACCACATCGATCTCTTCGTTCTTGGCCGAGAGAAAGAGAATGGGAGTCAGGGCGTCTTGCTTGCGGATTCTCCGGCAGACCTCATAGCCATCGAGCCCGGGCATCATGATATCGAGACACACCAGATGGGGACGCCGTTCCCCGTAGAGCTTGAGCGCCTGTTCCCCATCAGCCGCCACAAGGGGCGTGAATCCCTCGGCCTGGAGACAGGACTCCAGGGAATCCAAGGTGATGGGGTCGTCATCGGCAATCAGCACTCTCATCAGCTTGTCCTTGTCGTTGTCGTCGCCTCTCCCTCGATGAAAACCGCAGGCAGGGTGAGTTCAAAACAAGCCCCCTCCTCACTGGAGCGAAGTTCCAACCGCCCGCCCAGGTCCTCCGCCAGCCCCCGGGCGATCGCCAGCCCCAAGCCAGTCCCGCTGGCCCCCTCGTTCACGTCCTCTCCCAATCGCACAAAGGGTTGGAAGACCCGCTTCCCATCGCGTGACCGAATGCCGGGGCCCCGGTCCGCCACCCGCACCTTCACCTTTCCGTCCGCCATCGAGGATTCGATTCTCAGGACCCCGCCGGAAACGGCGTACTTCTCCACGTTGGAAACCAAGTTCGCCAGGATCTGAATCAGCGCATCGCGATCCGTTAAAATGGTCTGACCCGCGCCGCGTTCAATCACCGTCTCCACCCCCAGGCGATCCAGCGAGGTGGCAAACTGGCCACTGACTTCATCCACGGCCTCGTCCACGGAGACAGGCATTTTCTGAAGGGAACCGGCCCGACCATTTTCTCTTCGAGAAAAGGCCAGGACATTGTCGATCAATCGTCCCAGCCGATGGGCCTCCTCCTGAATGAGACGCAATCGCCTCGTGGCCCCCGGCGCCCCCTCGACCAGATCGGCCGCCAGATCCACATTCAACAGGATGTTGGTTAGCGGCGATCGCAGTTCATGGGAGACCTGATTGGCGAAGGAAACCCTCGTCTTGGCCAGCCGCACCGCACGGCGCTGATGAATGAAGGCGAGCATTCCTAACATAAACAAAATAATTGCCAGTCCCACTCCGGTATAGAAGACCGGCTGGCGGAATCGGGTGACCCCTCGCACCTCATCCCAGGAAGCGAGCTGCCAGGTGCCAAAGGGCGTGGCCACGGGCAAAAGGAACTGCGGTCGCTCCTCCAGGCCCGTCCCGATCAAGATATTGCCATCCGGCGACTCCAATCGATCCGCTTTGGAGAGGACGGCGATGGGCTCATAGGCCTTGGGTAACCAGGGCAGCAACCAGGCGTCCATCGCCCGGCGGACCCGCCCGGCATCCACGAGCACCACGGCAACACGCCGATCCTGACGATGATACCAGTAGAACAAGGGCTTGCCCGGCTCATCAATCCACCCCTCACCTCCTGGACCACGCCTCGACTGCGCCAAGTCCATCCCACGGAGGCCGAACATGAATACCCCCATCCTCGCAGCCCTGGTACTCGCCACGACCGCCGCGGCACAATCGCCGA
>JANQJH010000455.1 GCA_028281705.1 Verrucomicrobiales bacterium | reverse complement strand
TTCGCCAAGGCGCCCTGCCTTCACGTCGAGGGGCCCTTCATCAATTGCAACTGTGTCGGGGCGCAGAATCCCCAGTTTGTCCGACCGCCGGATGCCGTTGAACTGAAGACGCTTCACGACATCGCTCCGGTCGGCGTCGTGTCGATGGCCCCCGAGACCGAGGGTGGGCTTGCCTTCATCGAGGAAATGAAGGCACTCGGCGTGGTCACTTCCATCGCTCACACCGCGGCGACTTACGCCCAGTTCCTCGCAGCCCGTGCCGCTGGGGCCACCCATTTGACGCATTTTTGCAATCAGATGACGCCCCTGCACCACCGCGAAGTCGGTATCGTGGGCGCGGGCTTGCTCGATGACGCGGTGAACATCGAGATCATCTGTGATCGGATCCATCTCTGCGACGAGATGATCGCCCTCGCCTTCAAACATCGTTCGGTCGACCAAATGATGCTCATCACGGATTCAATGGCGGCCTCCTGGATGCCGGACGGTCCCTATGAGCTGGCCGAAATGAAGGTTCAGGTGAAGAACGGAGAGGCTCGCCTCGAATCGGGGGCCCTCGCCGGGAGCACCCTGAGGTATCATGAGGCGTTGCGAAACGTGCACGAGATCACCCGGATACCCCTGGAGGAGCTGACCAAGGCCTCGGGCTACAATCAGGCGAAATCGATCGGCCTGGAGGGCATCGGTGAAATCGCCCCAGGTGCGGCGGCCGACATTGTGGTGGTCGGCGACGACTTCGTGCCCGTGGCCGTGTTCGTCGACGGCCAGGACAAGTTGCCCGCGGCGTTGGGCTAGGCTAGAAGATGCCAACCGATAGGGTGAGGCGTGAATATTCCACGGGATGGGAAGGCCGTTTCCGCCATTGATTCTCCGGGGCCACTCTTCGTAGGCTCGTGCCCATGAAAGCATCTGCCTCCTCATTTCTCGACCGGCGCGAGGCCATGAAGCATCTCGGATTGGGTACCTTGGCGGGAATGGGAATTGCCGCTCCGACGCCCGCCATGGCTGCGGCGGAAAAGGGGCATGGCCCTCTCAAGATCACCAAGGTACGCGCCATTGCGACCAATACCCAGGGTCAGCGTCTGGTGGTGGTCAAGGTGGAGACGAGTGAGCCCGGGCTCTACGGTCTGGGGTGCGGGACCTACAACCAGCGGCCACTGGCGGTGGTCACGGCAGTGGAAGAGTACCTCGATCCCTTCTGCCGCGGGCGAGACGCAAACAACATCGATGACCTCTGGCAGACCGCTTACACGAGTTCCTATTGGCGTAACGGCCCCGTGCTCAACAATGCCTTGAGCGGGGTCGACATGGCTTTGTGGGATATCAAGGGGAAGCGCGCGGGCATGCCGGTTTACGATTTGTTAGGCGGGAAATGCCGCTTTGCTGCCGATTGTTATTCCCATGCCAGCGGCGGGAGCCTTCAGGCGTTGGAAGACTCCGTGCGCTCCAAAATCGAAGCCGGCTTCCGTCATGTGCGGATCCAGTTAGGCGGCTACGGTTCGGCCCACCTGTCCAAGGGACAGAATTTTCGCGATGCCGGCTTCGGCCTGCCGGGAGACGGGCACATGGATTCGGGACCCTACTTGCGGGCCATGCCGAAGGCCTTCGAGCACATGAGGAACACCTTTGGGGAGGAGATCGAACTCCTGCACGACATCCACGAACGGATCGAGCCGATCGAGGCGGTGAATCTCTGCAAGGAACTGGAACAGTACCGCCCCTTTTTCATCGAGGATCCCCTGGCTCCCGAGGACAACGGCTATTTCAGGTTCCTCCGGCAACATACCACGGTGCCAATCGCCATGGGTGAGCTCTTCAACAACCCGCACGAATGGCTGGACCTCATCAGCGGCCGTTTGATCGACTTCATTCGGGTCCATCTCTCCCAGATCGGTGGTCTGACGCCGGCTCGCAAACTGGCTGCCCTGGGTGAGTGGTTCAATGTGCGATCGGCCTGGCACGGGCCGGGCGATGTCTCGCCCGTGGGGCACGCCTGCAACGTGCATCTCGACTTGGCGATCCACAATTTCGGTATTCAGGAATACTCACCCTTTCGCGAAGCGACGCAGGAGGTATTCCCCGGTTGTCCCGAGATCAAGGACGGATTCCTGCATGTCAGTGATCGCCCTGGGTTTGGCATCGATCTCGATGAGGAGGCGGCGAAGAAACATCCCTTTGACGAGTCCAAGCCCGGCTTCTGGGAACCTGTGAGACGCCGGGATGGGACGGCCGTGCGCCCTTGAAGTTTGTTTTTTGGTATTTTGTGATGATCAGAATGAATCGATTCCTTTTTTGTCTCCTCGGTCTTTCTCTCTGCCTGTTCACCGCCTGCGCGCCACCGGCGACGCCGGGAGACGCCTCCCGTTTTCCGAGCAAGAACCTGACGGTTATTTGCCCCTGGGCCGCTGGGGGCGGGACGGACCGTGTTTCCCGTTTTTTTGCCGATCAGTTGGAAAAGGCGCTGGGCAAACCCGCGGTGGTGACCAATCGAACGGGTGGCGGCGGTGCGGTGGGGCACTCGGCCGGCTCGACGGCGAGACCTGACGGGCACACGATTCTCATGGGGACGTTTGAACTCAGTACCATGCATTGGATGGGAATCTCCCAACTGACGTATGCGGATTACGAGCCGCTCTTGCAGGTCAACGCCGATCCGGCGGCCTTGATCGTGCGCCAGGACAGTCCCTGGAAAGATGTGAAGGACCTTGTGGCCGCGATCACGGCGGCGCCCGGTCAGTTGAAGATGTCGGGTACGGCCACGGGAGGCGCCTGGGATTTGGCGCGCGCGGGTTTTCAGTTAGCCGCCGGGCTGAAGGTGAAGGACGTCCTCTGGGTGCCGACGGACGGATCGGCGCCTTCATTGGTCGAGCTGTTGGGGGGGCATCTCGATATCGTCTGTTGTAGTTTGCCCGAGGCCGCGTCGCAGATCGAGTCCGGCCAGCTCAGAGCGCTGGCGGTCATGGCCGGCGAGCGCGTGGCTGGCTTTGATGCCGTGCCCACGGTGAAGGAGGCCGGCATTGATTGGGAAGCGGTGGGTTGGAGGGGACTCCTCTTGCCCAAGTCGACACCGCCGTCGATCGTGGAGAAGCTGCGATCGACGCTCCAGGAGATCACGCAGAGCGAATCCTACCTAGAGTTCATGGACGGAAATCGCTTTGGCGTGGAAGTGAAACTTGGTGAGGCCTTTCGCGAGTTTCTCGAGGAACAGGATGCGCAGTGGCAGAAAGTCATTGAGGCTGCCGGCTACGCCAAATCATGAAGGTGGCGATCTGGAGGCGCCGCTTGGCCCTCGCGCTCTTCTTCGTCATTGCCGGAGGCCTGGCAGTGCTTTTCGCGGTGCAGATCCCGGAGACGGGATTTCAGAATGAATACGATCCGGGACCACGGGTCGTGCCCCTGCTGATGGGAGCTGTCCTAATCTTGGGCGGACTCGCCGAAGGCGTCCGCTCCTCCCGGCGGGAGGAAGACGTTTCTCCAGACGCCGGTCTGGGAGCGTTCTGGGTTCTGCTGGCTGCCTTGACGCTCTACGCTCTCGTCATGCCCTACAGCGGGTTTGCCTTGGCCACGGTGATCCTGACGGTTTTCGTGGCCTCGTCCATGGGAGTGCGGTGGTGGGTCGCCGGGATGCTTGCCCTTGGCCTTGTGGCCGTGGTCTATCTGCTCTTTGTCTATTTGTTTCGCGTGCCCTTGCCGCAAGGTGTCCTCGGCTTGCCATTCTAACTGAATCTCATGCCGCTGACCGAACTTCTCTCCCTTGGCGTCCTCGTCCCCTGGCTGCTCAGTATCGTCTTTGGCATCTTTGTCGGGGCGACTCCGGGATTGACGGCGACGATGGCGGTGGCTCTCCTGGTGCCGATCAGCTTCAGTCTCCCGGCCAATGCCGGCTTGGCCATGATCATCGGCGTCAGTTTCACTGCCATCTTTGCCGGGGACATTCCGGCAACCTATTTGCGGATCCCGGGGACACCGGCCTCGGCCTCGGCCACCCTGGATGGGCACGCCCTGGCCAAGCAGGGGCGGGGGCGCTTCGCCTTGATGCTCAATCTCTGGTGCTCCTGCATCGGCGGATTGATCGGCGTCGGCGTCTTGATTTTTTTGGCTCCTCAATTGGCGAAGTTCGCCCTCAAGTTCAGCAACTTCGAGTATTTTTGGTTGGCCATTTTCGGTCTCAGTCTGAGTGCGGTTGTCAGTGCGGGGCACACGCTGAAAGGGTTGCTCGCGGCTTCGCTCGGCATCTTGATTTCGACGGTGGGCATTGATGGGGTGAGCGGAATGCCTCGTTTCACCTTTGATTCCGTGGCGCTCACGGGAGGGATCGCTTTCATTCCGGTGATGATCGGCCTCTTCGGATTGGCCGAAGTGTTTCGCCATGCGGGACGCCGGAATGGCGGTGGGGACAAGGATGGCGCCGCGCCGCTGGGTGAGCCGGGGAAGGCGCGCCTAACTGAAGTGTGGCGCGCGGTGTGGAGTGGCAAATTCACCTTGGGGAAGGGGGCCGTGACCGGGACGGT
>JANQJH010000405.1 GCA_028281705.1 Verrucomicrobiales bacterium | reverse complement strand
AAGATCGCAACCAGAGAGAACGACTTCATGCTGGTAACGAAGCGTTTATGGTGGGGAGCAGCCAATCTTTTTTTCATGGGATTGGACCTTGGATGCGCGGGGCGGGGTGGCTATTCCCAGGATCCCTTGCGTTCAACGACATTGCGGGTCCCACCGGTTGACGTGCCTGGCTGCACTTCTAGAGTGGCCGCATGGAAATCATCGATCTCAACCACGTGGCCCTGCATGTGAAGGACGTTGAGCTCAGTGCCGCCTTTTACCGCGAGAAGGTGGGATTGCCCGACATGCCGAGACCTGATTTTCCCTTTCCCGGAGCGTGGTTCCGCATTGGTGTGAACCAGGAGTTGCATCTCATCGCCGGCCGCGAATTGGCGGTGGTGGCGGACAAGCGAGGCACCCATTTCGCGCTCCAGGTGGACTCCATCCAGGAGGCCTGGGACCTGATGGAGGAACGCGGTCTCGAGCCCTACAGCCGGCAGACGCGTCCCGATGGGGCGTTTCAATTTTACGTCGATGATCCCGATGGCCATGTGATCGAGTTTTGTCAGATCAATCACCTCGATGGCTAGGATCCTGGCAGCACTTTCCGGGGGCGTCGACAGCAGCGCGGCGGCGGCGTTGTTAGTGGAGCAGGGTCACGATGTCGTCGGGGCCTACATGAAGAACTGGATTAACGAGGAAAACATCGCGGGGAACTGTCCCTGGGAAGAGGACATCCACGATGCTCGTGCCGTGGCGGAGACGCTCGGGATCGAGTTCCGCATCGTGAATCTCATGCGGGACTATCGTGAGCGCGTGGTCAACTATCTTCTCGATGGTTACCAGCGCGGGATCACGCCCAATCCCGACGTGATGTGCAATCGGGAGATGAAATTTGGTGTGTTTCTCGACTACGCGCGGGACGAGGGCTTCGAAAAAGTGGCCACGGGGCATTACGCGCAGTTGGAAACGTGTCCGGATGACGGCTCGACAAGTATTCTACGCGGGTTGGATTCGAACAAGGATCAGACCTATTTCCTCGCGCTCTTGCGGCAGGAACAGGCGGCGAGCGCGCTCTTCCCCATTGGCCATCTCCCCAAGCCCGAGGTGCGTGAGGTGGCGGAGCGGTTTGCCCTGGCCAACGCCCGGAAGAAGGATAGTCAGGGCATCTGTTTCATCGGCGAGGTCAAGATGGCCGATTTTCTCGACGCCTTCGTCCCCAAGAAACCCGGGCACATCGTGACCACGACGGGTGAGACCGTGGGCGAGCACCAGGGGCTCCACTTTTTCACCTTGGGACAGCGGCGGGGGATCGGCGTGGCTTCCAACACTTACCGCAAGGCCTACGTCGTGGTGGAGAAGCGGGAGGAGACGAATGAGCTGGTGGTCGGTTTCGACGAACCGCAGACGCCTCGGCTCTATGCGGGCGGCTGTGTGGTCGACGAGATCTCCTTCGTCAATCGAGGGTTCGAGCCCGGGGAGAGCGATCTGCTGGCACAGGCGAGGTATCGTACGGCAGCCGTACCTTTTATTTTGGAATCCTATGATATTTTGAGTCGCACGGCCGAGATGCGATTTGTCGAACCCCAGCGAGCGCTCACTCCCGGTCAGATTTGCGCCTTCTATCGGGGAAACGAGCTGCTAGGAGGTGGTATTTTTCGCGAGATCCGCCACGAGAACGCCTGAGTGGACTCTTGGGGAAAGAATTTGGGGAATCTGTATATTTTTTAATTTGCCATATCACGTAGAATTACCATAATACGGGATGCGATCGATGGTTCCTGACACTCCAAAGAGCCGCGTTTTAGTCGTTGAGGACGAAAAGCCGCTGCTCTCCTACTTGAGCACTCTCCTCACGCGAGAATACGAGGTGCACACTGCGGAAACGACGTCTCAGGCTGAGAGCATTCTCTCGGATGTGGATGTGCACGTGGTCCTCTGTGATCACGACATGCCGGGGGAGAAAGGCCTCGATTTTCTCACCCGCATGCGGACGGTACGGCCCAAGACCCAGCGGATCTTGCTCACCGGCCATGCCGAGACCGACGTGTTTCTCAAGGCGATCAATGAGGGTGACGTGCTGAAGTTTCTCGTCAAGCCGTCCTCCATGGATGAGATCCGGGGAGCGGTGGAGCTCGGGCTGAGCGAGTTTGAGCGTCTCCACGAATCGGAAGAGATCGAGAAAGAGAATCAGGAACTCCACACCAAGTTGCACTCGGTGCCTTTTGTCAGCCGCCGCTTGCATTCCATGGCCCAAAGCGCCTGGGATCTTTGTGGCACGGCCATGGCGGCGACGATGGTCGGGGCCGGGATCATGTTCATCCTGGGGATTCTCGTGCTCGTCGGGCTCTTCATCTTCAAGAGTGCGGCAGGGGTCGATGTGCTAGAGAACACTCGCCTGGGGCAGATGCTGCCATTTTGGCAATAGATGGATCGTGGCGAGGCGTCGAACTGAGCGGCCTCCTCCCCAAAAGTTTTTAAAAATTTATTTCGCATCTGGCGAATTGGCGTGGGCTTGAGATTGGACACTGCGGTGTCGATGTTCTATCGATGAGGGGATGTTGCGTATCAGCGTTCTCGGCAGTGGGAGTGGAGGAAATAGTGCCGTCGTCTTTACGAATGAGACGCGCCTCTTGATCGATGCCGGGCTGAGTTCGCGTCAACTCAACCGGCGTCTGGAAGCCGTGGGAGTGGAGCCGGAGAGTCTCGACGGGATTCTGATTACCCACGAGCACGGTGATCATGTACGGGGGCTGGATGTCTTTTGCCGTGTGGTGAAGGCGCCGCTCTATTGCAATGCCTCGACGCGCGAGGTCATGGTCACGGGGCCCCTGCGCGAGCCGAAATCGTGGCGGATCGTCTCCACCGGAGGCAAGTTCATGATTGGCGATATCGAGGTGCAGACCTTCCCTGTGGCGCACGATGCCACGGAACCGATGGGATTCACCTTGAGGGATGCGGAGAGCGGGATCGGAGTGTTGAGTGATGTGGGTTACGTGACCAACATCATGCGCAATCACATGCGGGGCCTGAACACCTTGTTCATCGAGGCCAACTACGATGGCGTGCTCTTACAGAATGATACGAAGCGGCCCTGGTCGGTCAAGCAGCGCATTCTCTCGCGGCACGGTCATCTCTCGAACGACCAGACAGCCTCCCTGTTGGGTGACATCGCCGATGACAATCTGCACCGGGTGATCCTGGGACATCTCAGTCAGGATTGCAACGAACCGCAATGCGCCGTGGATACGGTGAAACAGGCCCTGCGCACGCGGGGCCGCGATCACATTTCGGTGATCTGCGCCGGGCAGTCGGAACCGACACCCTGCGTGCCCGCGGTGCGGGGCTGGACGCCCGGAGCGGGCATGGCGCGGCCAGCGGGCATGGCGCGGCCAGCGGACTTGGCATCATCTCCTCCATTGGAGACTTCGGATGGGATGACAGGGCCGGAAATGGCCACCGCCACCACAACCACAACTACAACTACAACTACAACCACGATGGCGGAACCCTCGCCTAGCCGGCTCGCATACGAGCAGGCGGAACTGTTCTAGCGTGAAGGCCTTCGTTTTGGGGGCCGGACTGGGCACCCGTTTACAGCCCCTGACGGAATGGTTGCCCAAGCCCATGGTGCCGGTGTTCCATCGCCCGCTCATCGCCTATGCCTTTGATCATCTTCGGGCTTCCTTTCCTCAGCTGGATGGATTCGTGGTCAACACCCATCACTTTCCCGAGGCCTATGCCTCCGCGTTTCCCGAGGAATGTCATGCGGGGTTACCCATCGCTTTCCGCCATGAGCCGGTCCTCTTGGAGACGGCGGGGGGAATCGCCAATGTGGCGGACTTGTTAGGTGGAGAGCGGTTCATCGTCTACAACGGCGATATTCTGACCGACATGCCATTGGAGAGTCTCATGGAAGGGCATGAACGGTCCGGCCATGAGGTGACCCTCCTGCTTCGAAGTCGCGGGCCCGGGCTCCACATCGGGCTCGATGACGCCACCGGAGGCGTGAGAGATATTCGCGGGATGTTAGGCTTCCCGGTGGAGCAGCGCTATCAATTCACCGGGGTCTATGTCGTGGAACCGGCGTTCCTCGATCGCTTGACGCCGGGAAAGAAGGAATCGGTCATCCCGATTTTTCTGGAGATGATTCGTCAAGGGGGGCTCCTTGGTGGCGTGGTCGAGGATCGTGGCCAATGGTGGGATCTTGGGGATGCCGCCACCTACCTGGCCGTGCATCGGGAGATCCCGCAGACACCCGGATTTCCAGCCTACGGGCCGCAACCTGCTTCCTGGAAGCACGTCGTGTCCACAGCTCAGGTGGATTCGACGGCCTCGATCGCTTCCGAGGTCGTGATCGGCCCCTCAGCCGAGGTCGGAGCCGGCGCCGTGGTGGAAGACGCCGTGCTATGGCCCGGGGCGCGCGTGGGAGCGGGGGCTCACGTGACGGGCGAAGTCATCCGAGGTGATCGTGCGACGCACTACGCCCATTTCTTTGACGACGTGGAAGGGGAGGGCCGCCCGTAGTTGGTTGGGCTGGCGCCCAATCTTACGGACCTCATCCCGGAAAAAAGGAAGGGACTGAAGTCCCTGGCACTTTCCCGGAAAGTGGGAGGGACTTCAGTCCCTCGGCTTATTTGGCGGCACAATAGTTAGGCGGACAGGAGTGTCCGCATCACATTTCACGCTAACTGGCCTTCTTCTTCGCCGTGGCGCGCTTGGCGGCCTTCTTTTTCGCCGCCCCGCCTGAGGCGTCGCCATTGGCCGCTGCCTTTTTGGCTCTTGGGGGGAAGCGCCAATTGACGAAACGGCGCCCATCGGGATCCATCTCCAGATAGGCTTTGAAGGGCCGGTTCTTCTTTGAGATGAACTGGTCGATCTCGCTCGTCTTGCCCTCGGTGAAGAATTTCTTGGCCTCTTCACGCGTGATCCGCACCTTGCATTGATCTTTCTTGAGGCGCACCTTGCGGAAATCCTTATCCCCATGGACGGCGAGGTCGAGGATGTAGGCGTCGGGGCCCTCATAGATCTTGCCGTTCTTGTCGCCGCTGGGGCCGTAGTCGCAGACAAAATTCTCCGGGATGAGGGCGTCGAGTTCGGCCTGATGCTCCTCGTCTGTCTGCGTGACGAACTCGACCTTGAACTCCTGGTTCAATTTCAGGGTGGCATCGAACAACTGGCCCCAGCGTGATCGGAATCCTGTCAGGGGACCGACGACCTTTTGGGTCAGGAGTTGAATGGCCTCATCAGGCTGCAGTTCGCGTTGGGAAACGTTCTTCCACAGGGTGAACTTGCAGTCCTCGCTGGCACAAGAAAAGGTGCGGTCGTCTTGCTTCAGCGGTGCTTGGCCACAGATGGGGCAGGCGGCCTCCAGGTCGGGAAAGACGCGTTCCTTGGCCACCTGGGCATGTTTCCTTGCCCGGTCGACGACATCCACGGTGAGATTGCGGATTTCCTTCATGAAGGAGGCGCGGTCCAGCTCGCCCTCTTCCATTTGCTTGAGTTTGTACTCCCAGTTCCCCGTCATCTCGGGAGAGCAGAGGGCATTGACGCCCATTTCATTAAGCAGATCGACTAACTGAATGCCCTGCTGGGTCGGCATGAGTTCCTTCTCCACGCGATTGACGTACTTGTCGTAGATCAGTCCCTCGATGATGGCGGCACGCGTCGCCGGTGTCCCGAGACCGCGCTCGCTCATGGCGCTACGGAGTTCTTCGTCATCGACCAATTTCCCGGCGGTTTCCATGGCAGAGAGCAGGGTGGCCTCGGAGTAGCGGGGCGGCGGTTTGGTCTCCTTTTCCATGACCTCGATGGCGGCGTTTTTGGCGTCCTCACCTTGTTCCACGGGGACGAGATCGCCGTTCTTGGCCGAAGCGGCTCCGGGCTGTTTGCCATAGACAGCCAACCATCCGGGAACCTTGAGGACCTTGCCATCGGTCTTGAAATGATCCTCCGCGATCTTGGTGATGCGCTGGGTGACGAGGTATTCCGCCGGCGGATAAAAGGCGGCGATGAAGCGGCGCGTCACCATGTCGTAAATCTTCATCTCCTGTTCCTTCAAGCCCTTGGGCACTTGGCCCGTAGGGATGATGGCAAAGTGATCGCTCACCTTGGCGTTGTTGAAGATACGCTTGTTCGGGCGGACGAAATTTTGGGCCACGGCGTGGCCTGCATGGGGCGGGAGATCCTGGGGGAAACCCGTGGCGGAGGCATCGAGTTGCATGAAGCCCCGGAGGACGCTCTGGGCCTGACCGATGTAGTCTTCCGGGAGGTAGCGGGAATCCGTCCGTGGGTAGGTCAGGACTTTGTGCCGTTCGTAGAGCGCCTGGGCGATGCCCAAGGTGTTCTTGGCGCTGAATCCGAAGCGGCCGGCGGCTTCGCGTTGTAGGGTGGTCAGGTCGTAGAGCAAGGGGGCCGTTTGCTTGCTCGGCTTGGTCTTTTCCTCGACGATGCCGGTCTTCCCCTGGCAACGGGCTTCGATGGCATCGGCGTCGGCCTTCTCCCACAGGCGTTCGGCCCGGAGATGGGGGTCGTTGGGATCCTTCTTGAACGCGGGGTCAAACCAGCGGCCGCGGTAGTGGCCGGCGGCGACCTCGAAGTCGCCATAGATTTCCCAGTAGGTGCGCGGTTCGAAAGCCCGGATTTCCTTCTCGCGGGACACGAGCAGGGTCAGGGTTGGGGTCTGGACGCGGCCCACCGGGGTGCGCTGAAAGCCGCCGTTGCGGGAATTGAAGGCCGTCATCGCCCGGGTGCCGTTGATGCCCACCAGCCAATCGCTCTCGGAGCGGCAGAGGGCCGCGTTTTCCAGGGGGATCATGTCGCTGCCCTCCCGCAGGGAGCTGAAGGCGTCCTGGATGGCTTGGTTGGTCATGGACTGCATCCAGAGGCGTTTCACCGGTTTCTTCACTTTGCAGATGTCGACCACGTAGTGAAAGATGAGTTCGCCCTCGCGGCCGGCGTCACAGGCGTTGACGATCTCGGTGACGTCCTTGCGCTTCATCAGCCTCTTGAGGAGATTGAGGCGGTCCTTGGTCTTCTCGATGGGCTGGAGACCAAACTTGTCCGGGAGGATGGGAAGACTCTCGAACTTCCACTGCGCCTTGGGCATTTCCAGCTCCACGAGGTGGCCGATGGCCGAGGAAATGACGTGAGTGTCGTTTTCGAAGAAGTCCTTTTCCTTCTTAAACCTCGTCATCCCCGGGAGCTTGGAGAGCACCCGCTGGAGATCGGTGGCGACGCTTGGTTTCTCCGCGATGACTAGGGTTTTCATGTAGAATTTCTCAAAATTACGAGCCTCTGAATTACCCGTAACGGGATTTTTCGTGGCGGCAAATCAGATTCCGGAATTTTTTGATCGGCCCGCTCGCAGCCTGGCAAGCGGGATCCCGGGGGTAGGGAACGATTTCGGAGTTGGCACATCGGGGGGGTGAGTGGCTTACTGAAACCCCAGATGATGAAAAATGCCCACGATATTCGCCCCGTCGGTGCCGAACTCTTTTTTCTCCCCGTCCACACCCGCATGCCCCTGAAATTTGGGGGTGAGACCGTCGATTACGTGACCTGTGCGCGTGCCCGCGTGGTCGTCGAGGGGAGGGACGGCCGGCGAGCTTCCGGTTGGGGGGAGACGCCGCTGAGTGTGACCTGGGTGTGGCCCAGCGATCTGTCCTACGACGAGCGGCACCAGGCGCTGAAACAATGTTGCCGCAGCCTGGCTGAGGCCTGGGCCGGGTTCGATCACTGGGGGCATCCGATGGAGCTGGGGCACGATTTCATAAGCGAAGTGCTACCAGGCCTGCGGGAAGGCCCCATGCCCTGGCTCGCCGCCCTGGTCTGCGATTCGCTTTTCGATATCGCGCTGCACGACGCCTACGGCAATCTTCACGGCTGCGACATCTACACGACCTACAACGGCGATTGGATGAACCGCTCGCTGGAGGCATTTCTCGAACCCGCCGAGGGAGCGGCGGTCAATTTTTCGGGGCGTTTTCCACAAGATTACTTCCAGGGGGGCGGCAACGACGCGGACTCGATCGAGGCCTGGCACCTCGTGGGTGGGGTGGATCCCCTGGTTCAAGCGGACCTCGGTGGGACGGAGCCCGATGACGGCTATCCCGTGCTGTTGGGCGATTGGATCGAGACCGACGGGCTGACCTGTCTGAAGATCAAGCTGCGGGGGAACGACTTCGATTGGGACTACGACCGGGTGCTCAAGACGGGCAAGATCGCGGTGGAAAAGGGCTGTTCCTGGCTGACGACGGATTTCAACTGCATGGTGACGGATCCGGACTATGTCAACCGCTTGTTAGACCGCTTGCGGGATGAGGAGCCGCGGCTCTACGGGATGTTGCTCTATGTGGAGCAGCCGTTTCCCTACGAACTCTCGGAGCATCCCATCGATGTGCACAGTGCCAGTGCACGCAAACCCTTGTTTCTCGACGAGAGCGCCCACGACTGGAAGGAGGTCCGTCGCGGTCGCGAACTCGGGTGGACCGGGGTGGCGCTGAAGACCTGCAAGACCCAGACGGGGGCGCTTCTCAGTGCCTCCTGGGCCCGCGCCCACGGGATGACGCTCATGGTGCAGGACCTAACCAATCCCATGCTCGCCCAGGTCCCCCACGTGCGTTTGGCAGCCGAGGTAGGCACCATCATGGGGGTGGAGACGAATGCCATGCAGTTCTATCCCGAGGCCTCCGCCGCCGAGGTCGTGGTGCATCCTGGCCTCTATCGCCGGCGCCAGGGAAAGCTGGATCTGTCGTCCCTTGCGGGACCGGGTTTCGGCTATCGGGTGGATGAGATTGTGAGGGAGCTGCCGGCGCCGGAAAAAAGTTGTGGTTTTGTTTGATTGACCGGCTCAACGGACGAGATTTGTTTTTGGTGTTGCGTGAGGCAGGTGACCTGCTAAGGAGCCCACCTGGCGTTTTCGTCTAACCGTAATCTCATGAAGCTTGTGTTTTCGTTCGCCGTTCATTTTCTCAGGGCCGTCTTGTGCAGCCTCGTCGTCATTCCGCTCCTGGCTTTGGCGAATGACATTGAGCCGGGGAGTGAATTCTACACGGCGGTCAAGGCGGAGAATCCCATCGTTGTTGATGGCGATCTCTCCGAGTGGGCGGGTGCTACGAGGTTGATCAGCCCCCGAACGTCTTTTCCCAAAGGCTCGGGTTCTGAGGACTACATTTTTTTCGAGGAATGGCGTGACGGGACATGGTCAGGGCCCGAGGATCAATCGACCGTCTTCCAGGTGGTCTACGATGATGAAAACGTCTACCTGGGGCTCGTGGTGACTGATGACTACCACGAGAATTCGGCGAATAGCGCTTGGAATGGAGATTCGGTCCAAATGATGATCGCCAATGACGCCCGGGACCGGCAGATCGCTCTCTACAACTATGCACTGGGGGGCATCGAGGGGGAATTGGGTGTGATCATTGCCATGCACGAAGCGGGGCCCGGGGGGACCGAGGCGGTGGTCGTGCGTGATGGGGAGGACAAGGAGACCGTTTATGAAGTTCGATTGCCCAAAGCCGCGCTGGAACTGGATGTCTTGGAAGCGGGGACAGAGTTCGGTTTGGGCCTTTTGGTCAATGACGGGGATGAGGATTCCCCGGGCCAACAGGGCTGGAGCGGGTGGGGTCCCCACTCCATCGTGTGGGGGAGGAGTCCGGAGGAGACT
>JANQJH010000390.1 GCA_028281705.1 Verrucomicrobiales bacterium | reverse complement strand
AATCCATGAAGAATGCCTAGCAGACGATGCGCTCTGAGTCCAGCTAAAATTTCTGGAAATTTGAAGACTAACATCTGCGTAATATGTCCAAACCATAGTATAGGGACTAAAGTCCCTACCACTTTCCTCGCAACGTTTCTGAAGCACACTTCACAATAGGAATGTGGCCTCCGGCCCGCGATCCTCATTTCCAATCCGGCGCAGGCATTCTTGCCTTCCGGGATTCGATTCGGTATAACCGAATCGAATCCACCTGAACACCCATGAATATCTCCCTCCTCTTGCGGGCGGCGTCACTTTGTGTACTCATCTCAGCAGTTCAACCCGTCCACGCCCAGGGGATTGCCGATCTGGCCACGCTGAACTGGGACGCCGCCCAGGATCGTGATGGCGATGCGTTCTGGCAATCTGTCGTCAACGCGGAATCTGATCAACAATGGGCCCTTCCCGGACCGACGTCGCCCGTCACCGGCGCCAGCAACCTGAGCGGCGTCACCGCCTGGTACGCCGCCCCCGAGTTCACCATGCTGTCGATTCAAGACACGCGCACGGGCGCCCCGACCACGGAAGACGTGAGCTGGGAGTTCGCCTTCCGGGCGATCAATTTCGACGGCAAGCACGTCTTGTTCGAAGTGGGCGGCAATGGAGACGGGACCGCGCTGGTTTTGGATGGCTCCGAACTCGCCTTTCGCGTCCAGGATGCTAACAATGATGATCAGCGTATCATTGTTCCCCATCCACTCACGGCCAATGATCTGAACGTTTTTCTTCACGTCGTCATCACCTTCCACCCCGGTCCTGGAGATGAAACAGAAGCCATTCTCTACGTGAACGGACTGGAAGTTGGTCGAGCGACGACCGCTGGAGGCGTGAACGACTGGGCCGGAGGCGGCGATTCCGGAATCGGTGTCGTCAACGGGAATCTTCCCACGGGAGACAATAGCGAGACGGAACCCTTCGATGGCGACGTCGCCTTCCTCCGGTATTACGAGGAAACTCTCTTAACCGAGGCCCAGGTTCTCGAGGCCTTTGACGCCATCGCTGGAGGCGGGGATCCTAACATCGTCGTTGCAACCACGTTTGGCCTGGGACAAGTACCGACGGTTCCACCGACCACCGCGAGCCTGCCGGTCGTGAACAACGGAGACACGAAATCGCTGACATTGTCCTCAGTGGAAATCAGCGGCCCCGATGCCGAATTCTTTACTCTGGGAAACTGGCCCGACTCCCTGGAGCCGGGAACCAGCGGAGAGATCAAGTTGACCTTTGACCCGAAGAACAAGACCGGCGGATTTGAAGCCACCTTGACCATCGTCAATGACGACGAGCAGGAGGAGGACCGGACCAAAGCGATCAAACTGACAGCCAGCGTGCTCAATCTGCACGGCCCAATGGCCTGGTATCCTCTGGACGAGGTGGAAGGAATCACGGAGGTCCGCGACGCTTCGGGCTTTGGCCGGGGAGGCACCTATGAACCCGGGGACGGCGTGGTCTCCTACGGTCAAGATCCACTGGCCGGCGGGACGGCGATTGGATTGGAGGGAGGGGCATCGATCGTCATCCCTCCGGATGCCTTCGAGTCGCTTGAATCCTTCTCTGTCGCCCTCTGGATCCAAATGGACGCCTTGCCGGAGACCCCCGTATTTCTCTGGGGTCGAGGCCTCCCCGGGGATTCGCCGGTCGTGGCGTTGATGATACAGGAAGGCGAACTCTCGTGGTTTGTGGATTCCCAACCGGTATTGGTCACCGATTCGACACCCATCTCGACCGGAACAGCGCACCATGTTGTCGCAGTGCGAGACACTGATCAGGGCAATCAGGTCACCTTCTACGTCGATGGGCTCGAGGTGCTTGCCGAAGCCGAACCGGAGCCGTTCAGCGACGAGGCCGACGGGAATTTTTACATCGGTGCTTTCAATGGTCTGTTAGCCATGACGGGCGTGACCGACGACTTTCAGATCTACGATCGCGCGATCAGTGCCGAAGATGTCGCTACGCTTCGTGACAATCCTGGTGAAACCCTGGGATCGACCGAAGCGGCCGATGGCGATGGCGATGGTCTCACGGACGCCCAGGAAGCCGAACTGGGTACCGATCCGCTCCTGGCCGACACCGATGGAGATGGCCTCGAGGATGGAGAGGAAACCGAATCGACGTTAACCGACCCGCTCAATGAAGATACGGATGGTGATGGCGGTGGCGACGGCTTGGAAGCTCGATTTGGCGGCGACCCGCTCGATCCCGACTCCGTGTTAGGGTCCTTTCTCATCCGCAACGTGAAAGCGGCGGAGGGGATTCAGTTTGACTCCATGGACACCTTCAAGGAGGCCTTGGAGAGCAATGCCGATCTTGCAAGCGAAGCGAGTGAAACGGCTACCTTCATCAACTATCGCGATAATGCTTCAGGTCATTTTGCGGACGACGAGCTGCCTTTCCCGGTTTTTGGTGAATTTGGCACGAATGATGACTTTGGCATTCATGTGACGGGCAAGTTCTTCGTCAGCGAAGCCGGAGTGCGCACCTTTGGGATCAATTCCGACGACGGCAATCAGCTCATGATTGACGGGGAGCTGGTGGTCGAAGATCCCGGTACCCACGGCTCCCGCGATATCTTCGGCTCGGTGGATTTGACCGAGGGCGAACATTCACTGGAGTTCTTCTACTACGAACGCGGCGGGGGCGCCCACGTTGAGCTCTTTGTCAACGCTTTCACCGGAGATGTGGCGAGCTTTGAAGACGGAACCTTCGTCCTTCTACCTGGATTCGGTGTGCCCAACCCCGATCTGGATGGCGATGGTTTGGGCGATTCATGGGAAGTCCGGTTCTTCGGCAACCTCGATCAAGGCGCCGAAGAGAACGGCGATGATGATGGTCTAACGAATCTCCAGGAGTTCACTCTCGGAACCGATCCCACTAAGCCGGATACGGACAGTGACGGCCTCAGCGATGGAGTCGAGGTGACAGGTGACCCAGCGACCGATCCCATCAACCCCGATACCGATGGTGATGGCCTGTCCGATGGCGTGGAGACGAATACGGGAACCTTCGCCAGTGCTTCCGACACGGGAACGAATCCGACAGAGGAAGACAGCGACGGCGACGGGTTCCGCGACGGCTGGGAAGTGGTCGAAATGAGCGACCCGACCAATGGCGAGAGCGTGCCGGCGGATTCCCTGGGCGAACCCACGCTGAGTTACACGGAGATCGGGGCCCATCCCCACATTGATGCCTACAGTCAGATTGACGCCACCTTCCGGGTCTGGGTCGATTTTGAAGAAAAGTCCGAAGGTGAGCGTGAGGTCATTTTTGAGGCCGGCGGAGGGACCAATGGCTACGCCGTGGTCTACGAAGAGACGAACAAAATCGTGGCGCGCACTTCAGGCAACGGCGGGAATACGGTGGTAACGCTGGAGCATCTCTTGACTGACGCTCAGTTGGCAGAAGGCGATCTGGAATTGATCTGGACCTATGAAGTGGACAACGGGAACGGCGAATCGGTTGCCCGTCTCTATATCAACGGTGAGGAGGTGGCCTCCGAGGCCAACGCCTCGCTCGCCGGTGACTGGAGTGGCACCAACGGCGTGACCTTCGGCGATGCCAGTACCAGTGTTGCGGCGGCGGGCAACAACTCGGCGCTCCAGGGCATCGCCTTCGAATCGGGAACGATCAATCTCGACAATGGTCTTCGGTTCTACTCTGGAGTCCTGTTCGGGGGAGGCCAAGATCCGGCACCGCCCGGCGAGATCGACATCACGAGCGTCGCCCCGACCGCAGATGGAATCCAAATTCAACTCAGCGGCACTCCTGGTAGCCAAGTTGATGTCGAATACTCCGAGTCCCTGGAACCCGGCACCTGGACAACGATTGCCAGCGACCTGACCCTGACACAAGGCACAGCCACCTACGAAGACAGCGATAACACTCGCATCGAAAAGCTGCAGGGCTTCTACCGAGGACGATCGAAATAGAGAAGCGTCCTTACGTTATTGCCGTGGCCGTTCAGGCGAAGATCGGGAGCACTTGACCGTCGCTCGCCGGGAGCGGACGGTTGTCCTGATCGTGTAAGGTAAACCGCGGGTCGATGCCAAGCGCGTGGAAAATGGTCGCGTGCAGATCGGAGGGGTGCACGGGGTTTTCCTCCGGGAAAGCGCCGGTCCGGTCGCTCCTGCCATAGAGCAGCCCCTGGGCAATGCCAGCGCCCGCGAAGGCGACGGAGTAGCAGTTCGGGTAATGATCACGACCGCCGCCACGGTTGACCTTTGGCGTGCGGCCGAACTCGGTGAGCAGCACCACCAAGGTGTCATCAAAGAGGCCGCGCTGTTTCAAGTCCGTCAGCAGGGCGCTGAAGGCTCTGTCCAATGGCGGGAGGAGGTCGCGCTTGAGACGATTGTAGCCATCCCCGTGAGTATCCCAGTGCGCGCCGACCGAGCCATTGAGATCGCCCGCGGCACAGTAGACCGTGGCGAGCGGCACGCCTGCTTCGACGAGCTTGCGAGCTGTCAGAACGCTCTGACCACAGATGTGCGGGCCATAGAGTTCGTGGGTGGCATTCGATTCATTCTCGACGTCGAAGGCGGCGCGCACCTTTGGATCTAACAACATGTCGAGTGCCTGTGCGCGGTATCGCTCGACCTGAAAGGTCGTGTCCTGCGTATCGAGATCCGGCGTCTCAAGCGCGTCCAGTAGCCCTCGCCGGCTGACGAGGCGCGAGCGGTCGACGCCTTCGATGAAGTCGAGATTAACCATGCCAGATGATGGCGACTTGCCGTTGTAAGGCGTTCCCCGTCTGGGTTTGATGACGGCAGGATCGTAGCCCAGGCCGAGGAACCCGCCGTCCTGTCCATTGGCGGTGCCCCCGTCGTACATCGTGTAGGGCAGGCTAACCGCCCTTGGCAGGGCGGCGGTGGGGGATATCCGCCCCGGACCCAATCCGTGATCCGTGGCGCAGGCCACCATGGATCCGATGCAGGGCCAATCGAGACGCGAGGCAAGCCAGTTCTTGTCGGGCGCCTTGGGTGCGTGACCCGTGAGATTCCAGTAGGCTGCGGAACGGTGCGAGGCCGCATTGTGATGCGCGCTACGGATGATGGTGAGCTCGTGGGCGTGCTTCGCGAGGCAGGGCAGGTGCTCGCAAACGTGGTAGCCTGGAATCGTGGTCGGGATCGAGCCGAAGGCGGATCTCACATCACTACCGGCTTCGGACTTCAGATCCCAGGTGTCGATGTGACTCATGCCCCCCCAGGCGAACAAGACGATGCAGCGCTTGGCCTTCCCAAACGAGC
Organism: Verrucomicrobiales bacterium; assembly: GCA_028281705.1. GTDB lineage: Bacteria > Verrucomicrobiota > Verrucomicrobiia > Verrucomicrobiales > DEV007 > JAACDM01. The sequence goes on along the minus strand of JANQJH010000390.1, from coordinate 24,977 downwards.
GCACGCCCGCATCGTTTATTTGGCCAGCTGCCCGGGCGCGAGCCTGCAAGGCGAACATTCCTGGCAACGAAAGGCCCACCGCCCCGAGGCGCAGGGCGTCCCGCCGCGTGATGAGCCGGTGATCATCCCGTCGTCGCATGCGAGAACTGTAACGGCTTTTCGAAAGATTAACAGTCCTGAAATTTCACTCAGGATCTGTCCGAATGCCACGGCGCAGATGCATCTCATTCACAGCCCCCAAAATACTTCACAGCTTTCTGGAAGCTTCCCCGAATTCCCCTACCCTGCACCTGATGTCTGAAAAACCATTCCACTACCAGGAACCTTTTCCCCTCGGTCCCGACGAAACCGAATACGTCAGGATCAGCAGCGATCATGTCTCCGTCGGAGAATTTGACGGATTGAGCCTCCTGAAGATCGATCCCGACGCGCTCAGCCTGCTGGCGAACGAAGCCTTCAAAGCCATCAATTTCACCCTCCGGCCCAGTCATCTGGAACAGGTCGCCGCCATTCTTGACGATGAAGAGGCTACTGACAATGACCGCATGGTCGCCCTCATGCTGCTGAAAAATGCTGAGATTGCGGCCAACGGCATCCTCCCCAACTGCCAGGACACAGGCACCGCAACCGTGATCGGAAAGAAGGGGCAGCAGGTCTGGACCAATGCCGACGACGCCGAATGGCTCTCCAAAGGCATCCACAAGACCTATACGGAGGAAAACCTCCGCTATTCTCAGACAGTGCCGACGAGCATGTTCGAGGAAGTGAACACCCGCACCAACCTCCCGGCGCAAATCGACCTCTACGCCACCAAGGGCGATTCCTATCACTTTCTTTTTGTTAGCAAGGGCGGCGGATCGGCAAACAAGACCTTCCTTTTTCAGGAAACCAAAGCCCTGCTCAATCCCAAGCGGCTTCGGGAGTTTGCCATCGAAAAGATGCGTTCGCTCGGAACCGCTGCCTGTCCCCCCTACCACCTCGCATTCGTCATTGGAGGCACTTCGGCCGAGGCCTGTCTGAAAACGGTGAAGATGGCTTCGACCCGCTACTATGATGCGCTGCCCACCACCGGTAATGAGCATGGTCAGGCCTTTCGCGACGTCGAACTCGAGAGAGAGTTTCTCGCTCTGGCCCGGGAAATCGGCATCGGCGCTCAGTTCGGTGGAAAGTATTTCGCACTCGACGTCCGGGTGATTCGCTTGCCCCGCCACGGCGCCTCGTGTCCGGTCGGCATCGGCGTCTCCTGCTCGGCGGATCGTCAGGCCAAGGCCAAGATCACCCGAGATGGCATTTTCCTCGAGAAACTGGAGCAGAATCCCGGCCGCTTCATTCCCGACAGTTATCGCGACTGGAAATTCGAGGGCGTCGCCGTCGATCTCGACCAGGGCATGGACGCCACCCTGGCATCCCTATCAAAGTACCCGGTGACAACGCCGTTGTCTCTCTCCGGCACCATCATTGTGGCTCGCGATGCCGCTCACGCCAAACTGAAGGAACGTCTCGAGGAAACGGGCGATCTCCCGGACTACATCAAGGAGCACCCGGTCTACTACGCCGGACCAGCCAAGACTCCCGAGGGCTACGCCTCGGGATCATTCGGCCCGACAACCGCTGGGCGGATGGATGGCTACGTGGATCTCTTCCAAGCCCATGGCGCCTCCAAGGTGATGCTGGCGAAAGGCAATCGCTCGCAGCAAGTCACTGAGGCCTGCCGGAAACACGGCGGTTTCTACCTCGGATCTGCCGGTGGTCCCGCCGCCCTCCTGGCAAAAGAACACATCAGGAGTCAGGACGTCGTGGAATACCCCGAACTCGGCATGGAAGCCGTGTGGAAGATTCGGGTGGAAAACTTCCCCGCTTTCATTTTGGTCGACAACAAGGGGAACGATTTCTTCACCGCCATCAATCAGTGCCCCGTCCACTGAGCGCCAGCGGTAAAGAGAATCTTCTTCCTTGCCAAGAGCATCCTTGCGAGATCTCACGTAGCGGAATGCGTGAGCATTCCTTGGAGAAAAGCGTCACCCCTTCGCTACGCGATGGCGTCGGCGAACTCTCGGATGGCCTTCTCTGTGTCGGAGAAACTCAAGCAGGCGTCGGTGATGCTCTGGCCGTACTGCACCGGTGAGTCTTGGCGCCCCCCGACGAGATGACTCTCGATCATCACCGCGAAAATGGATTGGTTACCCCTCTGGATCTGCTCGGCCACATCGGCGAGCACCGCAGGTTGTTTGGCGGGATCCTTGCCACTGTTGCCGTGGCTGGCGTCCACCATGATTCTTTTGGGCAAGGCGTGTTTCTCGAGAGCGACCTCGGCATCGGCGATGTACCTTGCGGCATAGTTAGGGCCCGTTCGATTCCCGCCCCGCAAGACGAGATGACAATACGGATTGCCATGGGTCTCCAGGATGGCAGGCGCACCCTCTTTCGTCAGCGAGGGAAACAGATGCGGGTGCGCCGCCGCGCGAATGGCGTCGACGGCCACCGAAACGTCACCGTCAGTCCGGTTCTTGAATCCCACCGGCATGGAGAGCCCCGAGGCGAGTTCACGATGAATCTGACTCTCTGTCGTGCGCGCGCCGATCGCTCCCCATGAAATGAGATCGGCATAAAACTGACCCAGGGTCGTATCCAGGAACTCCGTGGCAGCAGGCATTCCGCGATCAGCAAGCTGGCAGAGCAGTCCCCTCGCGGTGCGCAAGCCTCGATTGATCTGAAAGGACTGATCAATTCCAGGGTCGTTGATCAAGCCTTTCCATCCCACCACGGATCGCGGTTTCTCAAAATAGACCCGCATGACAATCTCGAGCCGTTCACCGAGTTCCGCGCGAAGCTTTTGGAGATTCTCGGCGTAGTCGAGGGCCGCATCGGGATCGTGGATGGAACAAGGTCCGACAATCACAAGAGGCCTCCGGTCCCGTCCCTCAAACATGGCTTCAATCGTCCCACGCGCGTCTTGCACCGTCTGGGAGGCGGCTGACGAGACAGGCAACTCTTCGGCGAGAATGGCCGGAGCCAAAAGAGGACGGGTGCGCCTTATGCGCAGGTTTTCGGTCGTCGGCGGCATGATAGCAGTAGAATGGATTTCCAAGGCTTCACAGCTTTTCGAAATGGAGGCAAGCTGAAGTGATGAATCTTTTCCCGCGTCGGAACACATCGAAGGGACATTGATGGCACTGCAGGGGTGGCCAGGTGGAGACGACGTCACTTGACTTCGTTTAGGCTGAGCAATTGCCCTGGACTCAATGAAGTCCCAATTCGATCGCCGCGGGTTCTTTCGCTTGCTGATCTCTCAGTAATCAATCGATTCCGTCGGCAACATTCACAAGACTTGACTGACATTTCAGTTCAGCGCGTGCTGGGTAAACGCATAGAGACAGGATCCAGTGCGAATGTATAGGGTGTCGCCGGCCATGGCGGGAGTGGCATCGATGCTATCCTCGAGATCATTCCGGGCAATCTCCTTGGGGCTGTCCCCGGCCTGGAGAACATTCACCACGCCTCTGCGAGAGAAGAGGTAGACGTGATCCTTCGTCGCCACCGGCGAGGCGACATAGTTTCCTCCCCCACGCAAGCGCTGCCGAAAGACTCGCTTCCCGGTCTCGGCATCGAGACAGGTGACCACACCGCCACTTTTCGGCATGTAAATCAAGCCGTCGAGATGAAGACATGACGGCATGAAGGGAATCGAACGTTCGTGTTTCCACACCACGTGCGTGTCCGTGACATCACCTCGTCCCCCAGGGCGCACGGCCTGGATGGAGGACCGGACGTCAACTTGAATCAATTTGACGAAGCCAACGTGTTCCTCCTTGGAAATGACCTTGTCCCGGTCTTGATCGATCCAGGTCGCCACCTCGCGAGTCGGCCTCCGATCTTCAGGCCGGCTGGGATCGGATTGGATGGTAGACGTCTCGGGAATCTCGTCGAGAGCCACCCGGCCGTCGCCGTTCTTGTCGAATCCCAAGTAGAATTCCCAATTCGCAAAATCGAATTTGATATCGCCATCCGTGCCCGAAAGCGTGCTCGCGTAGATGTAACGCTCTCCCACGATCGGCACCGGGATCGACGAACCGAATCCGGTCACTTTCCAGATTTCCTTGCCCGATTGCGGCTCGTAGGATGTGAGAGCGCCTCCCCCTAACAATACCAGTTCCGTTCCCTTGTCATGCTTCCACACGACCGGCGTCGACCAATTGGGATTGAACGCCAAACGCTTTGTCTTCCAGGCGTCCTTACCGTTCTTGGCCTGGAGAGCCAAGAGATAGGAGTCACCGTCCATGCTGTCACGCATGAGGTAGAGATAGTCTTCGTGAACCACGGGTGAGGTGCCGACGCCATGCATGTTGACCGGAGTGGGCACCGGACGGCGCCAAAGCTCCTTCCCGGCGTGATCATAACAGAGAAGCCCATAGGAACCGAAATAGACATAGAGCCGCTCGGCATCGACGAAGGGCGTGGACGAAGCCGGATTGTTATCCTCGTGATGTTTCTCGATCTCCACTTCGGGAGCCTTCTTGCGCCAGAGGATCTCGCCACTCTCCCGGCTGAGACAGAGAGTTTCCAGCCGTCCCTTCTCGAATCCCGTGAGAAAGATCCGTTCACCCCAAATGACGGGTGAGGAGTGGCCCATGGGAAGCGGGACACTCTTCCAGCGCACATTCTTTTCGGGCCCAAATTCCACCGGCAGTGTGGCCGTGACGTCGACACCACTGCCATTGGGGCCCCGAAATTGATTCCAAGCGTTCTCAGCTTGCACGGTGACGCTCGCCGAGAGCGTGACGAGAGTGAGGAAAAGGAGCTGATTGGTTTTTTTCATGATCGTGAGTGAGCATCAAGTGTTCGACGAAGGATGATGCACGTCAAGACGGCGGCGCTCTACGTCGGATCCGGGCAAGACCCATTCAGGTTGTCCATCCTCAAATCGCTCGAAGAAGTCGTGGATGATTTTGGCCCTCATGATCGGGGAGGCATCGTCTCCGCCAGCCTTGGCAGCACGATCACGCTGCGCACTTTGATCCGCGCCATTCGCCATCCGAGTTGGTGCACGCGCAACGGCTGTTCCCATGTCACGCTCGACAAACTGAGCCTGCTTCTGGTGAACCAAATCCCCTTCTACATGTTCGCCAACCAGTGGCCTCTGCTCGATCCAGCGTCGAGTTCGGAGTCTGCCGATTCTCGCAAGTCCCTGCGATCGCGCGAGTCACCGGGCCTCGACAGCCTGGCGCAGCAATTGGTCGACACCCTCGAGGAATCCCGGCCGAGGAGAACCTCGATGAAGCTGGACCTGCTGGCATTCACGGAACCGAATGACTTGCTGAGCTACCCGATTTCCGTGGTCCAAGGTTCGGGACAGACTCAAGTCCGAATCATCAACGCCTACGGCCGCAACCCTGGGCTGACTCTTGGAGTCTTCCGCTCACCGCTCTCCGCGCACACCGCCTACGACCGGAATCCCGCAGTGATCAAGCTCATGGCTGAAGGATTCCAGCCCTCAGTGGATCCCCACCCCCAGCCGGCCCGCTGAACTGAACGCCTACTCATCGACACGAAGAACCTTGGCGCCCCGAACCGGACCACATTTGAGTGCCGTCAGGGCACGATTGGCCTCCTCCAACCGATAGACCTCAATCTCCGGCCGCATCGGGATCTGCCCGGCAATCGGCAGGAAGGCCTTGATATCGTGATGCGTGATGTTGGCCACCGACTTGATCTCCCTCTCCATCCATAGGTGTTCGTCATAGCGCAGATGCCTGAGGTATTCGTGGTCGCGGCTCTCCTTGCGGATCGCATTGATCACCAGCCGCCCGCAAGGCCGAAGACAGGCGAGAGCTTCAACCACCGGCTTCCACGCGGGCGTTGTATCGATGATGGCATGCAGCTTTTCCGGCGGGCGATCTGCGGTGTCCCCGGCCCAGTCGGCCCCACTCTCAAGAGCGAAAGCCCGTGCTGCCGGATCTCTAGCAAACACGTAGATCGAGGTCTCCGGGTAAAGATGCCGGCACAATGGGAGGACGAGATGCGCCGAGCCGCCAAATCCCGTGAGCCCGAGTCTCTGGCCATTTTCAATCCGGCTCAATCGAAGGGCGCGGTAGCCGATAGCGCCGGCGCAGAGCAAGGGCGCGGCCTGGACGTCAGAGAAAACGTCAGGAATGGGATAGGCATAGGTTGCCGGAACCGTCATGTACTCCGCATAGCCACCATTCACGTCCCGCCCAGTGGCGACGAAACGCTCGCTCACATTTTCGTCTTCACCTCCATCGGAAGAGTGAATCCATCCCACGCCGACCCGGGTTCCCTCTTTGAAAAAGCCCCCGGCGTTGCGCCCCATGGCGGCCACCCGGCCCACGACTTCGTGCCCCGGCACCACGGGAAACCGCGGCGGAGCCGTTCGGCCTTCAATCTCATCCAATTCCGTATGACACACCCCGCAAGCCGCCACCTTGAGAAGCAACTCCTCAGGGCCCGGTTTGGGAATCGGTAGCTCGACCAGCTCCAGCGGCGTCTCGCTCTCTTCAAACGATACCGTCCGAGGTAGTATCAGCGCTCTCATCACACAGGCAGGTCTGTCGCGTCGTCCCGGAACCCTCACTCTTCGCCGTTCCGGGTCTCCCCTTCAGCCTAGTCGCAGCTCGCCGGAAACTCAGGTTGAAATTTCACCAATCGCAGCAGCTGGATTCCCTCACACGGGCGATGGCACAATCTTCTTGCTCAGCTTCTCCGCAATCACGACGCTCTTCCCTTCCCCGCCCATGGGGGACGGTGTTGCGGAGAGACGACCAAGCCTAACTGGCGGGTGGAACCACGCAGCCACAGCTGTCTCTGCCGATCACATGACACGGCGAGGCATTTCCCTCTCTACGGCATCGGCATCGAGGCATCCGGATCATCCGAAGCCATCACACGAACTCTGAAATAGCGGCCCACGTCATCTTTGCTCAAACTCGCTTCAGCATGCTCGGCGTTGGCCTGAATCGTGGCAGCCGTCGTCCATTCGGCCGCTGCGAGATCGTCCGTCGACTCCACCTCATAGGTTCGTCCGGCTACACTCGTCCATTGCAGGAGGAGCTGGTCCCCTTCAAGATTCACCACGGTGACGTAGAGACGTGAAGCCGCGTCGCGCAGATCCGTCCCCGCGAAAAACTCACGGAGGTTGGACGAGCCATCCCGATCTTCGTCCCCGGCTGCATCCTCGGGATTTTCAGCGTCAAGACCGTGTTCCATCTCCCATAGATCAGGCAAGCCGTCCGCATCGGAGTCCAACGTGGGATCCGGTTCCTGGGGAATGATTTCGAAAATCCCAGTGACCGAGAGATCCTCACTCAAAACAACCGTCGTCGAGGCCGAAAACGGATCGGCGACCGGTCCCTCCCATTGGACAAATTGATAGCCTTCGGCAGCCGAGGCGATGACGTCGATCGAGACCCCTTCATCATAAACTCCGGCTCCCTCGACCACGCCGCCCTCACTGATGTTCTGCCCCAGCGTCAATTCCCACACTTTGACAAAGTGCGCTTCGACCACCGTGTCTGCGCTCAGCGTGACGTCGGTCGTCGGCGCTTCAGGATTCTCCACGCCTTCTCCGGTCCAACCGGCGAACCGATAGCCCATCTCTGCCATGGCCCAAATTGTGTGGACACTATCGGCATCGACAATTCCTCCTCCACTCACACTACCACCGGTTCCTGTCGACAATTCCAATTTGAAGACTTTGATGAAACGAGCACTCACCGTTCGATCAGCCGACATCAGCACCGCAGTCATGGGAGAGAACGCATCCATCACGCCTTCGCCTTCCCACTTCTCGAAGCGATAACCTTCGGTAGCCACGGCCATGATCGTCACTTCCACGCCGTCGTCATAGACGCCGGCTCCTTTGACCATTCCGCCGGTGCTGGAACTCACCGCCAGATCCCATTCTCTGATGAATACCGCCGTCAACTGCACGGATTCCTCCACAAGAAGCGAGGTCTCCGCCTCATCGGGGGACGCCACACCTGCGCCCTCCCAGCGAACGAAACGAAAGCTCGGCTCCGGAGTCGCCGAGAGATCCACCGTACTTCCTTCCGATGCCATACCGCTCCCCGTGACCGTCCCTGCACCTTCCGGTGACACGGTGACGCCCACGTTGAAGATGACAGGCTCAGGTTCCGGCTCGGGCTCGGGCTCGGGCTCAGGCTCGGGTTCGGGCTCGGGCTCGGGCTCAGGCTCTGGTTCGGGCTCAGGCTCTGGCTCAGGTTCCGGCTCAGGCTCGGGTTCGGGCTCAGGCTCGGGTTCCGGCTCGGGCTCGGGTTCCGGCTCGGGCTCGGGTTCCGGCTCGGGCTCAGGCTCAGGCTCGGGCTCGGGCTCCGAGGCGACGACGCTATCGATCACCGAACGGATGCTGGACGTCTGACTGGTCGAGAAATCGTGTTCAATCGAGACGATCTTCCACTGATCAGGCCCAGCTTGCCCATCGAGGATAACGAAACGCCGCCGCATTGAGGTGGCCACTTGGCCCGGTCTCTTCTCCGCGGGTTCGCCCGTGTAATAAGAGAAGCCATTGCGAATGAGGACACGGTCCCCGCCCTCCTCCACCAGATCGAGCCCCGCATGATCAAATCCAATATTGGTGGCAAAACTCTGCACGCTGGAATCGAAACCCGTAGGTTCGATGCTCAAGGCGACATAAATGATGGGAACACCGTGGTCGTTCCGATCCACATTCTCGCCACGGGATGGATTACGGTAGTAATCCGTGATTTGGGCACCAAACTGGTTCCCGGCAGAGCCTCAGAACGGTCACCACGGCGTGTAGTAATAGAGCACCACAATCTGCCCGGCAAAGTCGGTCAGCTGGGTATTCGACAGGCCGCCGTTGAAGGTGGCGAACCGGACGTTTTCGGAGATGGTCCCGACCGGCTGCTCTTGCTGACCATACGCCAGGGCACCGAGACCGATAGAGGTTAGAAGGGACAGCAACGAACGCTTCATGGTTGGGGGAGAATGAAGAGGATCTCACATCAGACGCCCTTAATGAAGCTCTATTCCCGATCAATCAAACTTCGCTTTGAAGATGGACCGATCTGCTAGAAACTCGGGAATGCGCCGCGCAGTTGTCCTCTTCCATTTCCTCATCCTGCTCCCGTTCCCTGTGACCGCGGAGACACCTCCCCGCATCGAAAACCGGGTCGGCCAACTCGTCATCGCCATCGCCGCAGAATGGGACTCCTCACGAGCTCAGTTGCGCTGTTTCGAGCGCCCCTCGGCGCGGCAACCGTGGAAGCCGGTGGTCTTCACCGAGGCCATACCCGTGCTCCTGGGAAGGAACGGCCTCGCCTGGGGCCGGGGTGCCTTGCCCAATCCTCCTTGGCAGGCTCCGAAGAAACGCGAAGGGGACGGCCGGGCACCGGCGGGGTGTTTCGCCATCGGGAAAGTCTATGGCTACCCCAAGACCTTGCCCCCGGGATCCGTCTACCCCTATCGCCAGGTGACGCAATGGGATGCCTGGATCGATGACCCCAAGAATCCCTACTACAACCGCCATTTCGTCGCGGATCCGCGCAACGTTCCGCCCTGGTTCGAGAAGCAGCGCATGCGGCACGGTGACGCCGCTTACACCTATCTTGTGGAAATCAAACACAACGCTTCACCACCCTCGCCCGGTGCAGGAAGCGCCATCTTCTTTCACATTCGACGAGGCCCGAGCCGAGTGACTGCAGGCTGCACGACCATGGCGCGGCCGAATCTCGAGAAGCTCATCCAGTGGCTCCGAGCCAAACGGAACCCGCACTACGTGCTCCTACCCAAAGCCACCTACACGAGACTGGCACCGGTCTGGCACCTGCCCGCGTGGGTGCCACCGAAGAAACCGTGACGGACTGACGAACTCCTACTCCTCCTTAGAACGGCTTGTAGATACCCAAGTAGGCGGCGATAAGCCCCAGAACGAGGGCTGAAATCCACGCGGCAACCAGGGGGAGCACCTTTTTCTTCGCCAAGACTGGAAGCACCCCGAAGAGCAGCCAAATCACGAGCTTGGCGATGATCCACCCGGGAAATCCCAAGCTCATTTTGGCCAGCAAGCCAAACCCGGCCACGAGGATCACGACGAGGCCGATCCCATGGAAAATGGCGCCTGGCTTTCGGAAAGCACTCTCGGGAAGAAGGCCAATTCCCAAGCCCATGAAAAGCGCCATGACCCCAGCCAAGTGAAGCAATTTGTAAACGAGAACGTCCATGAATCGGATGCTTAATCGCTTCCCTCACCATGTAAAGCGCCAACTCATCCTCCCCCAAAAGAGTTCGGCTAGAGTCCGGGATAGAGCCGCTCCAGGGCGAGGAGCGCATAGGCCGTCGTCAAAACGGGATCCCCTTCCCACCAGCGCTTCGTCGGGTTCGTCCAGGAGCCGTCCCGACTCTGGAGATCAAAGAGTTTCTTGCAAAGGTCCGCTCGCCAATTGACCTCGGATCCGTCCTTGAGCTTCAATTCGTTCACTCCGGCGAGTGCCAGGGCCTTGGACATCGTGTGATAATAATAGAAAAGTCCCTCCCCTTCCATGCCCGGGTTTTCTTCGATACTGTAGTTCTCCGCCAACCACTGCAAAACAGACTTCATCCGGACATCGGAAGGATCCATATCGGCGTAGATGAAACTCAACAATCCGGCGTAGCTCATGCTTCCATAGGACCTCAAGGCAACCTTGCCATTGGGGAGCTCCTGTTCACCGGCCTTGCTGTCGCCCGGAAAGTAGATGAAGCCGCCTCGATTATCGGAGTCGCCGCTGACCCAGTCATCGGAATTGGTTTCCGGCAGATTCTGGCATTGGGAAACGAAGGCAATGGCGGCGTCCCAATTGAGCTTGTAGGCGGCTTCCTCGGGCTTGTCCTGAACGAGACTCTTCGAATAGTAGAGGGCCTCAAGCGCCAGATGCGTGTTGGAAAGATCGGAGTGGGCATAACTCGAGCCATAGCCGATGCCACCGTCGAGCGGATGGTCCTGCTCGCCGCGTTTCCCATAGTCCTGTTGTTGATTGGTGAGGAACCGGCGCGCCTGAAGGATCACCTTCTCGTCCTCGGGCCGGTTGGCCAGGAGCAGGGCCATCATGCTCACGGAGGTGTTGTAGTTCCCCAGACCCTTTCCGTAAATCCCTCCATCCCGCTTGACCAAGCTGACGATCCAATCCAGCGAAGCCGTGTCCTCCGGAGAAAGTTCTGCCCCGCGCTCCCGCGAGGGATCCATGAGAATGGCCGATAGCGGAAGGGCGGTCAGCGCCGGATAAAGGGTGTCGCTCCAGTAGCCACTCTCGTGCCGCTCCTCCTTGAGCCAAGCCACGCCCCGGTCGATGGCACGCCGCACTTCCAATTTGAGAGAGACATCAGCGGCCGGGCTGATCGCCGGAAAACCGGCCGTGGTCAAAAGCATCGCCATCAACGTGAACCTTTTCATGGCCGGACCGTCGCCAAGATCGTCACCCCACGCAAGTCCGAGGTTTGGCATTCCCTCGAACGCCTGAGCCATTTAGGCTAGTTCCCGATGAAAGATCCGAATCGAAGACAGTTTCTCAAGGCATCGACCTCGACCGCCGCCCTCGCGATGGCCTCGCCCGCTCTGGGACAGCAGGCACCACCTTCCTCCAGGATCAAGGCGGCCCAGATCGGCACGAAACACTCCCATGCCTCCGGGAAGCTCGCCACCCTCCTCGACCTGGATGACCTCTACGAAGTCGTTGGCGTTGCCGAGCCCGATGAAGCCCGGCGCGGGCAAGTGGCAGAGCGGGCGCCGTATCGGGACTGCCGATGGTCCAGTGTCGAGGCCCTGTTGGACGATCCCGAGATCAAGGTCATTGCCGTCGAGACCGGCATCGACGAACTCGTCCCCGCCGCGATCCGTTGCCTCAAGGCCGGCAAACACATCCACCATGACAAACCTGCCGGTCAGAGCATGGCTGCCTGTCGTACCATGCATGCCGAAGCCACCAAACGGGGCCTGACCATCCAAATGGGCTACATGCTGCGCTACAATCCCGCCTTTCAATTCCTTTTCAAGGCAGCCAAGGAAGGCTGGTTAGGCGAGATCGCCGAGGTCCACGGCCACATGGGGAAACGAGCCTCAAGCGGCCTGCGAGCCGAACTCGCCCAGTATCCAGGCGGCGGCCTTTTCGAGCTGGCCTGTCATTTGATCGATGCCGTGGTCACCGTCCTCGGCAAGCCATCCGAGGTCCACGCCATCCACATCACCTCGGAAGACGATGGTTTTCGCGACAATCAGTTAGCCACCTTTCGTTATCCCAAGGCGCTCGCCACCGTGGGGAGCAACCATATCGACCCCTTCGGCGGACCACGCCGGCAGTTCACCGTGGTGGGAACTGAGGGCACCATCGAGATCCGGCCGTTGGAACCGGCCAAGCTCCGGCTTTCACTCACAAAACCCCATGGCGGATTCGACCGCGGCACTCATGAGGTCGATCTCCCGCGCTCCGAAGGACGCTACCATGGCGAGTTCCGCGACCTGGCCAAAGTCGTGCGCGGGGAAAAGCAACTCGCCTGGAACGCGGCGCACGATTTGGCCGTTCAAGAAACCCTTCTTCGAGCAAGCGGCCTACCCGTCGACTGATCGTCTTTGCGCATTGACCCACCGAGCCCAGTGATGCGGACACTCCTTTCCGCCAAATTCGCGTTTTATTTTTATGCGAGAGCTCCATCTTCCAAATAACCGAGGGACTGAAGTCCCTTCGTTATATCCGGGATGAGAGCCGCAGGGTTGGGGGCTAACTAACTTCCCTCTACCCAAATACGTTGCGCCTCAAGAGAATAGTTCCAACGCACAGGCCTCATCAAAGCTGAGATTTCGAAAAATGCTCTCCCGTCGAAACCAGGATCCCTGGCGTTTGGCATAGCGCCGGGACGCCTGTTGAATGGCCTCAATCGCCTCGTGCAGGCTGCAGTCGCCTCTCAGATAGGCCTGGATTTCTCGCACACCGATCGCCTTGAGGGCGGTCTGCGAGACCGTCTCCGGCAGGGCCGCGACCTCCTCCAGCGCACCGCCCTGGATCATCGACTCCACACGGCGGTTGATGCGCTCATAGAGTGCGGCGCGCTCCCACGAGACGGCGATGCCCTCGACGCCCTCCGGTTCGTCGCGCTTCCATCCGGCTTTCAGCACGGAAGCCGGAACACCGGCGAGCAGTGTCATTTCGAGAGCACGCATGACATAGCGCGGATTGCGCAGATTCATTTGCCGAGCTCCCGCCAAATCCAACTTCTGCAGCCACGCCACGCGATCCGCCTCCGAAACCTCCTCCATGGCCTGGCGCAACCCAGGGTCTCCTGGCGGTGAATCCGCGAGTCCGTGGGTCAAGCCTTTGATGTAGAGACCGCTACCGCCGACGACGATGGCGCGCCGTCCGCGCCCTTGGATCTCGTTGATGACCGCCTCAGCCATGGAGACATACCGCACCACGTTGAGTTCCTCCTCCAAGGCACACACTTCGTAGAGATGATGCGGAACGCGTGACTTGTCTTCGGAACTCGGTGCCGCCGTGATCGTGGGGATCCCGGCGTAAAGCTGATAGGCGTCGGCATTCACGATCTCTCCGCCCCAGCGCTGCGCCAGTTTCAAGGCCACGGCCGATTTGCCGCTCCCTGTGGGTCCGACGATATAGAAAGGGTTCACGAATCCGTTTCGTTAGGCCGGGCGAACCAATTCGGCACCTTGCTCGGACCAATCACCAAAGTGATTTCCCCCTTGGGCGGACGCTCAAGAAAATGCTGGTGCACCCCCTCCGCGCGATCGCGGCGAAATTCCTGGTGCAGCTTGGTCAATTCGCGAGCCACACAGACCAGACGGTCCGGCTCCGACGCAGCCAGAACCGCTAGCGAACGCACCAATCGATGCGGCGACTCGAAGAACACGCAGGTCTCATCACGTTCCAGGGCCTCCTCGAGCACACGCTGACGCCGGCCCGATTTGTTCGGCAGGAATCCTCCATAGTAAAAAGTCTCCGTCGGAAGTCCCGAACCTGCCAGGGCCGTAAGCACCGCCGATGGCCCGGGCAAGACGTCGTAGGCGATGCCCGCGGCAAGACATCGTTGAAGAAACCGCTGCCCCGGATCCGAGATCGTGGGCAGACCGGCATCCGAGATCAAGGCCACCGTCTTGCCCTGCTTCATCTCCGCGACCAAGGCCTCGCTCCGCATGGCTTCATTGTGTTCGTGCAGGCTCACCTTCGGCTTCTCAATCTCGTAGTGCTTGAGAAGCCTGCCCGAATGCCGGGTGTCCTCACAGGCGATGATGTCCGCGTCACGCAACGCCGTCAGCGCACGATGGGTCAGGTCCCCCAGATTCCCAATTGGTGTCGCTACCAGTATGAGCCGCGGCGTGTCCTCCATGTCAGACGTGCAAGAACCTAACCACAAGTTGATTCCGAGCGGTCACCAACCCTCACTCAGGCGACTCACCAGATTCTCCGCGAGTTTTTCCGCCGCCAGAGGCAACGCTTGACGTTCCGACAACTGGAAATTGGCGTCGAGAAAGCGGCTGGTTTCCCCCTCGACCAAACCTTGATCAAGAATTTCGTTGGTTCGCAAATCGCGAAAACGATAGTCAGCCACCAGTGTGAACTCCAGTTCACTCGTCCGCAGGGTATTGAAGCGCGTTGACCTTGCCTGGCGCCTCTCCAATCGGACGATCGAGACCTCGAGGATGGCATCTGCGTTCTCCGCATTTCCCACGCGATAGGTTCCATCACGCTGAAACTGCTGGATGACCGCATTGGTCACGAGAACCGCGCTCCGCGGCTCCTGAGTCTCATTCTTGAAGGTAGGGATGTAGAGAGTCCGATAGCGTGCGTAGGCCTCGGGTTTCACGTACCCCAGCCGATAACCACAACCCGGCAAGCCCAGGAAGAGAAAGCAGGCCGCGAGGCCAAACAAAAGAAGAGCGTGAAATCGGTCTCTCGCCATGCGTCCGCCTTTTCCGCTAGGATCCATCACCCGGTTCCTCATCCTCCTCTTCATCCGGCTCCACCGGGGGCAGCAGCGAATCGATGTCGACCTCGGGCTCCGGTTTTTCCAGGAGGGATCCGCCACCGAGAACGTCACTCTCAGGCACCGGCGGCGGCGACGGGATCAGAGAATCCACGTCGATCGGCGGGACTTCACTCTCCTCGGTGCCACTGTCCGCGGGCAGCGTGGGCTCCAGATCAGCCGGAAGTGGCACCGGATCCACTGCGGAGGGAACCAAGGGCTTTCTCTTCGGTGCCGTACTCACGAGATCAGGCGCGGGCGGTCCGAGATAATTGCTCTGGTTCTTCAGCCGCTCCGAGGGCTTCGACTTCGTCGCGTTCTCATCGATCTTGGCCAGTTTCAACGCCTCCGGATCCACCTTGGCAATGGCATCAATCCCCTGCCGCGCCTCCAGCTTGAGAGCGGCGTTGTTGGACCGGAGCACATCCTTGTAGTAAATCGCGGCCGCCTTGGTATTGCCTTTCTTTTCGTAATACTTGGCCACATTGAGGCTCTTCTTCGCCTCTTTCTCATCGAGGACGTTCAGCTGCGCCACGGCATCGGTCTGCCTCTGATGCTGGGGAAAGTTGGTGATGAAGTCTTCGTAGGCCTCGCGCGATTCCCGCAAATTGGACGGATTGTCCGGACGCCGGTTCGTCTTCTCATAGATCTCAGCGATCTTGAGCTGCGCCTGCGGAGCTTTCTGACTGCGGGGATACTCATCGACCACCGTCTGAAACGCTTGGATGGCCTTGTCATACTCTTTCCGGCCCTCGTGAATGCGGGCAATGTAGTACTGACTGTTCGCCGCATAGACCGATGCCGGGGCATTGGTGATGACGGAGGTGAACATCTCGATCACCTTGCTCCGAGACGTTTTCCGCGGGACAACGCCGAGAAACGAGCTCTGTTTCTGCGTCAGACTCTCAACCGCAATGTTGTACTGCTGCTCAACGGCACGCCGAAAACGCGGGCTGCTGCGATAGCGGTCCACCAGTGACTGATAGTAGGCGAATGCCTGGAGGGGTTCACCCGTCGCACGAAGGAGTTCGGCCGTGCGAAAGGTCGCCTCCGGAGCGTACTTGGAAAAATAGTACTTCTTCGTGATGGCGCTGAAGTACCCCAAGGCCTTCTTGTTCTTGCCCGCACTCTGGGCGTCCTCCCCGGCCGCAAAAAGCTTGGTCGCCTCACGATCGTGCTGTTCGACCTCTTTCTTGGTCGGCATCCGATCCTTGTCCTTGGAGAAAATACCGAAAATGGCGTGGCTCGGCGCCAACGCGCCGAAACTCAATCCGAGGACCACGACCAGAAAGCTCCCCCGCAGCGTTGCTGTTCTCATCCCGTCATTGTTCAGCGCGGAGACCAGTCGTCAAGGCCATCCATGAGGAAGAATGATGCCGGTCATTTTCCATCGGAGGGTTTTGACAAGGCCAAATATGTATCTAAGATGCAACTTATGGAGCTGAGCCAATTCAGTGATTACTCCCTGCGAGTCCTGATTTACACCGGCCTGAGCGACGGGCGAGCAACCGCCGCTCAGATCGCCCAGGCCTACGCCATTTCGCAGCATCATCTGGTCAAGGTGGTCCATCATTTGGCCAAGGAGGGATTCTTGCAGACCTATCGCGGTCGAGGCGGGGGTTTCCGCCTGGCCAAAGCGCCCCACGAAGTCACGGTCGCCGAGATCATTCAAAGCACGGAGAATCTGGCCCTGGTCGAGTGCCTTCCACCACGGGAGGGAGACTGTTGCTTGACGGGCTGTTGCACCCTGAAAGGAGCGCTCGTCAAAGCCCGGCAGGCTTTCCTCGACGTTCTCCGTGGCTATACCTTGGCCGATCTTCTGGCCCCTCGCACTCGCCTCCGCGACGCCTTGAAACTCGCCTCCTAACTCCGTCCAGCCGCTGTGACCAGGCTTCTCTCCACCTTTCCCGCGATCACCAAACGCAGGCACGAGGTTCTCCCGTGTATCCTCGCAAGCATCATCGGCGTGCTCGCTGCCGAGGCGCAGACCGACGACTTCGAACGGGAACCCATCCTCTATTCCAAATCCGTCCCGAACGACCCCGTGGCCTCCTGGCAAGACCGCCTGGAGAAAAAGGCACTGCGTTTCGATCAACAAAGTGAGCGGGCTTTTGTCGAAGACGTCCTCCAGGAGTTGGGCGTTCCAGTGGAATCCCAAGTCCTGGTCTACTCCAAGACCAGCCTGCAGATCGACGGCATCAGCCCCAGACGCCCCCGAGCGATCTATTTCTCCGAGGAAGCTTACGTTGGCTGGGTCCAGGGCGGTGACATTGAAATCATCTCCATGGATCCGAATCTCGGTCCGATCTTTTATCGCATGACCGTGCCGCAGCCGAAGGCGAATCATCCGCCACGCGTCATCCGCTCCCGCGATTGTCTTAGTTGCCACGAGGGCTCCCGGACAGACCACGTCCCCGGGATGCTGGTGCGCTCCGTGCGCTCAGACATCCGAGGCTTCCCCCTCTTCAGCGCCGGCACCTACCTCTCGGATGATACCAGCCCCATCGCGGAACGCTGGGGCGGCTGGTACGTGACCGGAAGCAACGGCGGAAGCCGTCACATGGGTAATCTCATCTACGAAGAATCAAATGATCCCAACCCGCGCGTTATCAAAGACATGGGCAGGGCCCTGACCAACCTGAATGACGTCATCGAGACGCGCCCCTACCTGACGAATACGAGCGACATCGTGGCTCTCATGGTGCTCGAACATCAGTCGTCCATGCACAACGCCCTCACCAAGGCCAACTTCACCACGCGGCGCATGCTCCATCATCATCGCGAGCTCGCCAAGTACTGGGACGAAGACGGGGACCGCTGGAGCGAGACCACCCAGCGCGTCATCTCCAGTCAAGCCGATCACCTGCTTCGCAAGATGCTCTTCCACGGGGAGTTCGAACTCGAGAGCTGGGGCGTCGAAGGAGACCCTGCCTTTCAAACCGCGTTCCAAAGAAACGCCAGGCGCACCTCGAACAATCGATCTCTCAAAGACTTCGATCTCCTTTCCCATCTCTTTGAGCATCGTCTCAGTTACATGATTTACTCGAGGAGCTTCGAGGCCCTGCCCGCAGAAGTGAAAAGCCTTTTCTACGAACGCCTGTTCGCCGCCCTCGATGACCCCAAGGCTTTCGAGTTCTCCCAACACCTGAGTTCAAAAGAAGCGAACCGCATCAAGGAAATCCTCCTCGAGACCAAAGACGATCTTCCCACCACTTGACGGCTTCTTCCTGCTCCACTGGAAGCGCCGCCTCCTTGGATTTCACAAGGGTCACTGACAAACACACGCACCCAGTGACTGCTCATGCGGCACCCCATCCGAATGCGCCAAAAAAGTCACCATCCGATGACTCTTTTTCGCCACAATTCGCGCATAAGTCCGTGAACCCGCTCATCCCACCCACTGAAGAATTCACCGTCATGACGATCGCAGCCCTCTGGCCCAAAACCTACCGCTACCTGAGATCGCTCGGCGCGACTCACCATGACGCCGAGGATCTCACCCAGGAAGTCTTCGTCAGTCTCGCCAATCGCGGGATCCTCAGTTGGGGCTCTGAAGCCACTCGCGATGACGCCGATCCCCTCCCGGGTTACGTCTTCACCACCGCGCGGCATCTCTTGATCGACAAACACCGCAAAGCAACGGCAGCCAAACGATCCTACCAATCGGAATCCGGCGCCCTCCCTCCGGAGGAGACCTGCAAGAGTCGCGGCATCGACCCGAACACACCGGCCACGGAAGCGACACGGAGAGAAGCCTGGCGCGCCTGGGAAACCCAGGTCGCCCGTCTCGGTGAAGAGCTGGCGAAGAAGGGTAAGAGCGCCCTCTTCCAAAGCCTGCGCCCCTACCTTCAGATTGGCGACCGCGCTCAGGGCATTGCGGACACAGCCAAAGCCATGGGCATGAATCCCCCTGCCCTCAGGGGCCAGATCCATCGCTGGCGCCAGCGCCTCATCCGGAAACTGAGCGAAGAATACGCCGATCTCGAAGCCGCGTGATTGAGGAAAACACAAACTCAAATTTCGAAGCGAGTGCTAGCCACCGCCAAGGTCTCCCTCAAACCAAGAGACTAACTAACGCACTCCCACCACGACCTGGAGAAACTCCCGTTCCTGGCCATCCACGGCGACGAGTGAGCGCTCGACGACATCTTCCACTCCGGGATTCTGACCGGTATGCCTCACCAGCACGATCTGGGTCTCACCGCTCGACCAATCATCGGCGATGCCCATATCCGTCGAGCGCTGCACCACCGTCGCGAGAAAAGGAAGCGCCCGCCAGTTTTGCCGGTAGCGGACGCCCTGATAACGTTGCCCGCCCTCTTCGATCACCTGTCTCACGGGATCTCCGTCAGGATTCGGAACGAGATCGGAGTAACCATAGGCGAACTCTTCCATCGCCGTGAGCCCATCACGATCCTGGTCTGCCGTCGGTGAGAGACTACTAGCATTGAGCGGATTCGTATTCGCCGCCTCAAACGAGTCGGTGAGACCATCACCATCGGTATCCGCCAAGCGCTCGAAGGCGCCGAGATCGATGGTCGCCTCTTGAATCCGAGGACTCCCTCCCAAATCGAGTGGCTCCGCATTCTGGCCATTGTCTCCCGCATTGAGGGCGGGCGAACCTATCATGATCCGAAGATCTCCGCCAGTCCGAGGCGACTCCTCCGGAGCGATCGGAAGGAGAAATCGCGGGTTGTTCGCTGGATTGGTCCCGTCAAAGCCGTTGAAAGACCCCGTGAGATCCACGTTCTCCACCAGACAGTGGGAGTAGACGATACTTTGGCCCTCGATTGAGGACGTCGCTAGAGCCGTCGATCCGCCGGCCCGATTGTTCCACATCAGACAGTTAGTCAAGAAGCGCGGCGTGGGCGCAGGCGCGAGAAATACAGCTCCACCCGCCACCCCGGCGTCGTTGCCCTGGAACGAACAATTGGTCAGGGAGAAATTTCCCGGACTGAGAGACCGGCGAATAGCGCCTCCCTCTTTCCCCGCGGCGTTTCCTTGGAAAGCCCCATTGACAAAATGACAGCCACCCGAATCACTCACCGCCCCGCCGTTCTCCCCCGCAAAATTTCCTTCAAACAAACAGTTGGCGAACTGAAGGCCCGCCACCGTGTAGACAGCGCCTCCATGAAGTCCGGCATGATTCTCACGAAAGGCACAGTTTCGAAACACCGCGGAACCAGCCGAGGTGAGTCCGCCTCCTAACTGATCGGACTCAGCCACGCCGTTCGCGTTGCCGCCGCTGATGACGAAGCCGTCGACAACCGTATTCTCATCACTCGATGCGGCGTTGGTGATCACGTGATAAGCATTGTCGGCCCGGTCCCCCGCTACGCCGAGATCGCCGGAGAGGATCGTCGCATTGGTGGCTGGATTGGAATCGCGGGCCGACAGCGAGCCGCCCCCCGGAGGAAATCCTCCCAACAACGTCACGCACCTTCGAAGCCGGAAGGTGTCCACCCGGTGCTGCCCAGGCGTGTAGACCCCTTGCGCTACCCGGATTTCATCCCGGTAGTTCGCCAGCAAGAGCGCATACTGCAAATGCTCATAGGCATCTGACCAACTACTGCCATTGTTGCCACCCGTGGCCGATTGATCGACATAAATGATCCTTCCCTCGCCCAACTCGGAGAGGGACAGGCGCCGCCAATCCGCCGCCGAGGAGATCCCCGAAGGCGAATCCGCTCCGAAAGTCACGCGCCCCTCCGTCACACCGCCGAGGGATTGACTGAGAAAACGCAGTTCTCCCTGCCGGATGCCATCAATGGACCATTCATAGAAATCCGATCCGGGGCACCCAATCGCCGTGATGGTATGGAAATCGGATGCCGAGTTGGCACCGAGGGTCACGGAGTTACCGTCCGTATCAACGACCTCGAAGGCGTTGTTTGCTCCCACGCGAACGGTGAACCCGATCCGTCTCGGCAGGGAGTTCGCGAGCTGGGCCGAGGAAGAGAGTCCCCACCCGATAAAGCCCGCGTTTCCCGAGGTGCCGTTGCTCACCACTCGAATCTCGGCGGCAAACTCCCAGCCCTCAGCCACCAAAGTGTCCTGTTCAGCCACGGAGATCGTCTGGGCATAGCCCGGATGATCGTGCGCTCCATCCACCAGGCGATCATGGATCTGCCATACCGTGGCCACTTCCGGCAGGCCATTCACCGCGCCTGCGTTTCCCGTATCAATCAAGCCATCGGGCGGCGCGGAATCGATCCCGAGCACGATTTCCTCTGTGGTCCAGCCCTGGGTCACTGGGTCTGGATCAGGGGAAACTGACCCGTAGAGCGCGGGGATCGCACCGAACACCGGTGCCGGAGCGAGAAGCACCGATACGACGTAAAAAATCCATTTCATGATCTCCACCATACTCTGCCATGGCCCGCAGGCGATCAAGCGATGGCTGGCAATCGGAGCTTCTCCTCTCCATGCGCTTCGGGTTAAAAAAAGAGCATCATGAGAACGACGTTCGTTCATCTCATTATTGTTTTGATAGTAACTGCGAGCTTCGATATGGCAGCCGCCACTCCTGATATCGAGGAAAGCCGGCAGATGAACTTCGTGGTCATCTTCGTCGACGATCTCGGCTACGCCGACATCGAACCCTTTGGTTCCATGGTCAATCGAACGCCTCATCTCAATCGGATGGCAGCCGAGGGACGCAAGTTCACCAATTTTTACGTAGCCGCGCCGGTCTGCACACCGTCTCGAGCCGCCTTGCTCACGGGTTGTTACCCGCAGCGCGTGGACATGGGTTTAAATGCCCTGCCCACCTCCGTCAATAACATTGTCCTCTTTCCCGGCGACCCCAAAGGTCTCAATCCAAGCGAGATCACCATCGCCGAAGTGCTTCGCGAGGAAGGCTACGCCACCACCTGTATCGGCAAGTGGCACCTTGGCGACCAACCGGAGTTTCTCCCGCGAAAACACGGCTTCGACAGCTACTTCGGCATCCCCTTTTCCAACGACATGGGATACGACAACGGGATTCCCTACCCACCGCTACCCTTGATGCGGAACGAAGAGGTGATCGAAGAGGAACCCGACCAACGTGAACTCACCAAACGCTACACCGAGGAGACACTGTCATTCATCGAGAAAAACAGTTCCCGGCCCTTCTTTGCCTACTTGCCCCACTCCATGGTTCACTGGCCGCATTACGCCAGCTCTGACTTCGAGGGAAAATCAAGAAACACCATTTACGGAGACGTCGTCGAAGAGATCGATTGGTCGGTGGGCCAAATCCTCGACAAGCTCCGTGAACTCGAGTTGGCTCATCGCACTCTGGTCATTTTCACCTCGGACAACGGCGGCGGCGGCGCCCGCGATGCCGTGGTCTCCAATCTTCCCCTGCGCGCCCGCAAGGGCAACCTCTGTGAAGGCGGGATTCGGGTGTGCACCATTGCCTGGTGCCCGAGCTTGGTTCCGCAAAGCAGCGTCTGCCATGAGATGGCCACGGCGATGGATTTGCTGCCCACCTTCGCCCACCTGGCCGGGACCAAAGCGCCCACGGACCGGATCCTCGACGGCAAAGACATCACGCCTCTACTCAAGGAAATCGAGGGAGCTACCACACCGCACGAAGCCTTCTTCTATCGACGGGGCCTCGATCTCTACGCTATCCGGAGCGGCCCTTGGAAACTTTTTGTCAGGGACAACCAGGCCCCTTTGCCAGGCCAGCGCAAATCTGAGAGGATCGAAGCGGGAACCCTCTACCACCTGGAACGCGACATCGGAGAGACGACCAACGTCGCCGCGGACCACCCCGACGTCGTCGACCGGCTCCAGAAGCTCGCCGAAGCCTCGCGCGAGGACATTGGCGATGGCCCCGACCGTCGCGGAAAGAACGTCCGTCGAGCAGCCTACGTCGAACTCGAGGATGCCAAGCCCCTAACGGCAATCGGTGAAGGGAACGGTTTCATTTCCATGTTTGACGGGAAAACGCTGGATGACTGGCGTGCCGACCCTGACACGGGGGCGGACACGTGGCGTGTGCAAGACGGCGTGATTCACGGCGAGGGTCAGGAAGACCGGCTGGCCTATCTCGTCTATGCCGAGGACGAAGACCTGGAGGACTTCGAACTGAAATTCGACTACCGCATGGTGACCGAGGGAAACACCGGCGTCGAAATCCGGACGCGTGTGGATCAAACCGGCAAACGCCCCTTCGAAGGTTACCATGCCGATCTCGGCCACGTGGGAATTGGCCCCGGCATCTTGGGCGCCTGGGACTTTCATTTTGGCCACGACACCCGCAAGGAACACCCCTGCCCGCGCGGCACCCGACTCGTCATCGCTCAGGATGGCACCGGACGGGCCAATCCGATTCGCAATGGAGTCAAGCCTGAGCACATCAAGAAGCGAGACTGGAACGAGTGTTACATCCGCGCCGTGGGTTCCCGCTTCCAGCTATTCATCAATCGCAAACTGGCTTCCGAATTCACCGACAACATCAAGGAAGGCCGGCTCGAGCGTGGATTCATCGGTCTACAGCTCCACGACGCGGGCATGATCGTTCAGTTCAAGGATCTCTTTCTCAAGAAGCTCTGAACCATGTGTTGCAGACGATGCAATGGGACCGGCGGGACGCCGATTTCACCTTAAACAAACTCATTCCAATTCGATCTCCAGGCGAAAGTAGGCAGCGGGAGCGACACTGAGCGCCACCACAACATCCTCACGTTCTTCATCAACGGGCAGAACAGCACGTTCATCCCTCCATGCGGGCGCCAGTCGGTGAGATTGTCCGACGTCAACAGCCTGGCCGAAACCTTCCTCGCCCGCGCGGTTCTCGGATAGCGCAATATCCACACTCCGTCACTCTGTCGCAAGAGATGAAGACGCTCCCGCAAGGATCTGTTCGGATACGTCGGATCCAAGCCAGAGAAGAACTCGACTCGATTGGTCAAGCCGTCGGCATCTGGATCCGCATCAGGATCACCCACGCCAAGAGATTCTGCCCAGACGTCAAATGTTAGCCCATCGGGACTCTCGGGGGTCATCGACGAAGCTGCCGGTTCCACGGCGTCAATCGCTAATCGAACATCCTCGGCATCATTGTTCGTCAGAAAATAATCTTGATTCACGATCGGCTCCCAAAGGTCGTGAGTCGGTGAATCCGTGAGTCCATTCAAAACCACCAGCCGCCGCCGCGTGTTCCGCACGGGTTCAACGGCCCGGCCCGTAAAGTAATCGTAGCCCGCTCGAGACTGTTCACGCGCCCCCTGAGCATCCGGCAGAGCATCGAGCCCCGAGTAATGGAATCCGGCGTTCTCGGCAAAATCCTGGATTACTTTGTCAAATCCGTCAGGTTCAAGAGCCAGGCAGAGACTCACGATTTCCACACCGTGGCGATTGCGTTGAACATCTTCGCCGGGAGATTCGTAGTAGTTCAGTATGCTGTCCCCGAACTGGGAACCATAGAAGGCGCACTCCCCTCACCACGGAGAAAAGTAGTAAAGAGCGACGATCTTGCCTTCGAACTCAGACAAGGGTTGCGTCTCCAATGCCCCATCCGCAGCAAACACGCCGAACTGAACTTGACTTGGATCCTCATATGCCTGCACCACCCCGGCGGGGGCGAGCAATGCCACCGCCAGTAGAATGCACCACTGACGAGAAAAGGCTGAAGAGGCGTTATTCCGGAACATCAGAATTTTTTACGAAAGAGAAGATGCACCGGATTGGAGTTTCTTCCCCCCCAAAAAACCGAAGCGGGGCCCACCTGGCCGGCGACAAGGCCTCAATGCCCCGATCAACCACCACTCCATTCCAGCCATGAGCCATCATAGTTGCGGATCTTTTCAAAGCCAAAGACATGCGCATAGAAGAACGCCAGACTGGAACGCCAGCCCGTGCCGCAATAGAACGTGAGACCTCGGCCTGGCTGGTCTTGAAACGACTGCCAACGCTTCGGTACCGATTTCAAGCCGCGGAAGGTTCTCTCGCTCGCCTCACCCCCCCAAACCGCGGTCGGG
>JANQJH010000387.1 GCA_028281705.1 Verrucomicrobiales bacterium | reverse complement strand
CGCTCAATCAAAAAATCGATGACCACCTGGGGAGACATGCCCGTGGGAAAGGTCATGACGGATTCGCTTCGGGAATTCGTGCCTGTGCTGTTCAGCGACTCGATCCAGCGCGCGATGGCGGCGATCTCATCTCCCGTCAGCCGGTCTCCCTTGGGCGGCATGCTCGGGTCCCCCTCCGGGTGCAGCACCTCGATGAGCAGGCTCGCCTCAGGCTCTCCGGGCACGACCACGGGCCCGCTCTCCCCGCCCTGGAGAATGCGAAACTCCGCCCGGAGGTCGAGCCCCCCCTTGTGCTTCACCCCGCCGTGACACTTCGTGCAGCGCTCCTGCAAAACGGCCTTGGCCTCTTCCCAGGCCTGGTCCACTCCCTGCACCGGGTGCGCACCGGTCAGGCACAAGAGCAGATGAAGGGGAAAAAGGCACCGCCTGAACACCCGGATTCCAACCCTGAAGCCGCCACCAGGTTTCAGTCGGCGAACCCTTCTTTGGCGCCCGGATTGCGGCCGAATCCGCCATTGACCACTCGCCCTTCACAGGGCTCTGTCTCGTCAGCTCATGACTTCACAAGCCATCCGCCAATCTTTCCTCGATTTCTTCAAGGAGAAGGGCCACACCATCGTGCCTTCGGCCTCACTCATGCCGACATCGCCCAACCTCCTTTTCACCAATGCCGGCATGAACCAATTCGTGCCCTATTTCCTTGGCGCCCAGAAAGCTCCGTTCGATCCCCCTCGCGCCGCCGATACCCAAAAGTGCATTCGCGCCGGCGGGAAGCACAACGACCTCGAGGATGTGGGCTACGACACCTATCACCACACCCTCTTCGAGATGCTGGGGAATTGGAGCTTCGGCGACTACTTCAAGGAGGAAGCCATCGCCTGGGCGTGGGAGTTGATTGTCGATCGCTGGAAGTTTCCCCCGGAGCGCCTCTACGCCACCATCTACCAACCCGGTGAGAAGGACCCCGGCGAGCGCGATGAAGAGGCCTATGGCTTTTGGGAGGTCTTCTTCAAGAAAGCAGGGCTCGATCCTAGCATCCACATCGTCGACGGGAGCAAGGCGGACAATTTTTGGATGATGGGCGAAACAGGCCCCTGCGGTCCCTGCTCCGAATTGCACGTCGATCTCACTCCGGAGGGCGATAGTCAGGGGAAGTTGGTCAACGCGGACGACCCCAGGTGCATCGAGATCTGGAATCTCGTCTTCATCCAATACAACGCCGAAGCCGATGGCTCCTTCCGCCCGTTGCCCGCCACCCACGTGGACACCGGGATGGGATTCGAACGCGTCTGCAGCATTTTGCAAGGCACGGAAGGCCTAACCAATTTCAGCAACCGCATCTCCAACTACGACACCGAC
Source organism: Verrucomicrobiales bacterium (assembly GCA_028281705.1). GTDB lineage: Bacteria > Verrucomicrobiota > Verrucomicrobiia > Verrucomicrobiales > DEV007 > JAACDM01. The sequence goes on along the minus strand of JANQJH010000387.1, from coordinate 9,895 downwards.
GTTTTCACCCCCATCTTTGCCAAACTGGCCGAGATCAGCGGGAAATCCTATGGAGGCACGCTTCCTCAGTCGCGCCAAACGGTCACTCCCGAAGAGCAGATCGACGTGGCGTTCCGCGTCATCGGCGATCACCTCCGCACCCTGAGCTTCTCCATTGCCGACGGCATTCTGCCAGGAAACAAGGATCGGAACTACGTCCTGCGACGCATCCTCCGGCGGGCGGTACGCTTCGGCCGCGCCCTCGGCTTGGGTGAGGACGGCACCCCCTTTCTCAGCCGTCTGGTTCCCACCCTCGTGGCCGAGTTTGGCCAGGCGTTTCCCGAACTTGAAACGCACCGGGACCGGATTGCAGAGACGCTCGATCAGGAAGAGCGCAGCTTTAACCGCACCCTCGATCGCGGCCTGCAGCTCTTTGAGTCCGCGGTGGCCAAACTGCCAGAGGGGGAACAGGCCTTTCCCCCGGCCACCGCTTGCAAGCTTTACGACACCTTTGGCTTTCCCCTGGACCTGACCTACCTCATGGCGGAAGAACGCGGCATGACCGTCGACGAGGATGAGGTCAAAGGCCTCATGGCGGAGATCCGCCAGATCAGTCTCGGCGCTCAGAAGAAACAGATCATCAGTGCCCAGGACATCACCACCGACGTCGTCACCGAATTCACCGGTTTCGACACCCGGGCCCACGACGCTCACATCCTCGAGATCCATCAGCGTGATGATGTCTGCCTCGCCATCGTCGATCGCTGCCCCTTCTACGTCGAGAAAGGCGGGCAGGTCAGCGATCGCGGCGTCCTCGTCTGTGGAGGAGATGAAATCGACGTCGTCAATGCCTATCAGATCGGCGAAGCCATCGCCCTCCACCTCTCCGAACGGCCCGCGGCCTTCGAAGACGGCAAACCGCTTCCGGTCGAGCTGCGAGTGGCTGAGGAGCGTCGCCAGGCCATCGAATCCCACCACACCGTGACCCATCTGATGCACTGGGCCCTCCACGAAGTGGTCAGCCCCGATGTCGCCCAACAGGGTTCCTATGTCGGCCCCGACCGCCTGCGTTTCGACTTTAACAGCAAGGCCGTGACCGATGATCAAATCCGTGAGATCGAAACCTCGGTCAACGCACGCATCGCGGAAAACGTCCCTGTTTCAGCGAAAGAAGTGCCGCACGCCTCGATCGCCGATCGTGCGGATATCATGCAGTTCTTCGGCGACAAGTATGGCGAATTCGTTCGGGTCGTCCAGATCGGCGGCGAACCGCAGGCTCTCAATGGCTACTCCATGGAACTCTGCGGGGGAACCCATGTCCGGCGCACGGGGGACATTGGCTTCTTCAAGATTCTCTCCGAGGGATCCATCTCCTCCGGAGTACGGCGCATCGAAGCCGTCGCCGGCGCCGCCGCCATCGCCCACGTGAACGAGCAACTGACCTCGAAGGACAAAACGATTGCCGAACTCGAAGCCAAGCTCCTCGAGGCCCACAAGACCCTGAAGAAGGAACGTCTCGCCGCACTGGGACAGGAAGCGGATCGCTTGTTAGGCGAAGCCGTCGACACCGCCATGCAGGCCGGCCAGTCACCGCCCCGGGTCGTCCTCAGTCTCAAAGGCGAGGCCGGTCTGGTCCAAGAGGCGCTCAACGGCCTGAAGAAACGTCAGTTTCCCGGCGTCGGGATCTTCGTGGTTGACGATGGCGAGAAGGCCCACCTCGGCACCTACGTGGCCAAGGACAAGACCAAAGAGTTTCAGGCCGGCAAACTGATTCAGGAGCTGGCGCCAGTGGTTGGGGGGCGCGGCGGCGGCAAACCGGAGATGGCTCGCGGCGCCGGAAGCGATCCCTCCAAGGTCGACGACCTGCTCGCCAAAGCCCATCTCTTGTTAGGTTAAATTAGATTCGAGCCAAAAGAAGAAGCCATGCTCCTCGATCCCGAACAAACCAAACGGCTCTTTCATCACGCGCTGGCAAACGAATACGCGGTCCTGGCAGTCAATGCGGATAGCCCGGCTGCCGTCGTCGACTGTTTGGAAGCGGCGAGACAATGCCAATCTCCCATCATCATCGAGACCAGTCTCTGGCAGCTAACAGGGCGCAGTTTTGGCCTGGGTGATCCCTTTCTCGGGATGACGCGGTACCTGAGCGATCTCTCCGTCCTCGCTTCCTCCGAGCGCTATTCCGAAATCCCGGTGGTCTATCACACCGACCACATCAAGGGTCCCGACACCCTGCCTCTCCTGCAAGCAGCCATCCGCGGCTTACCGGCCCAAATGGGAGACAGCGTCACGACGCTGCATGCCTCCAGCATTTCGCTCGACTCCTCCGAACTGAGCGCCGAGGAGAATCTCGCCACCATTGATGCCCTCTGTAATACCGCTCTCCTTTCCGGGATGGAGGCGACCCTGGAAATGGAAGCCGGGGTGGACGACGGTGTGACTTCGCTCGAGGAAACGCGCAGCCTCTTCGGCGCCGCCGAGGCCGCCAACCCGGGATACCTGGCTCTCTGGGCTCCTGGTGTAGGCACCAAGCACGGTCTCGGGTCGGCCGGCGGCTTCGATCCCGAGGCCGTGGGCGAACACCAGGCACTGGCCTCCGAGCTGGCCTCTCGCCCCATCGGCATCGCACTCCACGGATCCTCCGGCTTGAGCAACGAGCAACTCCAAGCCGCCGTGGCCGCCGGTGTGGCCAAGGTCAACTGGTCCTCGGAATCCCTTCTCATCCGCTCCAGCGCCGCCCGGGACTACTACGAGGCACACTGTGACGAACTGGAAAAGGGACATCCCAAATTCAAAGAAACCGCCATGGACAACGGCGTCCAGGAAGCCGTCTCCAACACTTACATCCCCCGAGTGGTCGAGAGAATGAAAACCCTCGGCGCCCAAAACCAGGCGACCCCCGCCCTCGAGGCGATGCGCTTCTTCGCGTGAGAAAAAGCGCGACGTCCCTCACCACCCTGTAGACAAAAAAGGGCCGGCTCTCTCTGAAAGCCGGCCCTCTTGATTGATCAATCAATCGATGATTCGTCGTTCTTCCCCGCCTACATCTGCGAACGCTTGAAGATGGGTCCGGGAGCCGTCCGGCCTTTCAATCGATTCTCTTTTTCCAGGATGGCTTGGCACTCGACGGTCAATCTGGCGAAGGGGATGGCTTCGAGCCTCTCCTTCATGATCTTGTCACCGGACACTTCGCAATAACCGTAAGTGCCACTCTCGATGCGAACGAGGGCTTCCTCGATCTCGTAGAGTGCGTTCTGTTCCTGTGAGAGCAAATTGAGTGCCAGATCGCGATCATAGGCATCGCTGCCAGCGTCCGCTTGATGCATGCCAAAGGCCGAGGCTTCGTTGCCTTCGGCATGTTCCCGGAGGTTGCCGCGGGCAACTCCGGCCATGGTGTCAACCAGGTCGTCTCTCAAGCCGAGGAGACGCTGTCGCTGCTTATCCATGAATGACCTCGGATAGGCAGGTTTTGAGGGAATAACGGGACTTTCCGATCGCTGAATAGATGTGTCGTTTGGCACAGTGGTGGTTATGGAGGTTTTGGTTGTCTTCTTGGTGGCCCTCTTTGGGGAAGGAGGGCTCGAGACTTTGCCGGCAACTTTCGGTGAGCCAGTTTTCAACGACTTCGCAACCGTGGCCACCTTCGACGAGGTGCCTTTGGGTTTCGCTGAGGCCTTCTTTTTCGCGGTCGAGGTCACCCGCTTCTTCTTCGGGACAACCTTCTTCTTGGGAACCGCCGCCGCCTTCTTTTTCGGAGAGGCGCTCGCCTTCTTCTTCGGAGCGGCCTTTTTCTTTGGAGAGGCCTTCTTCTTCGGGGTCACCGCTTTTTTCTTGGGGGCCGCTTTCTTCTTCGGGGCCGCTGCCTTCTTTTTGGGGGGCGTACTTGCCTTCTTTTTCTTCACCGGAGCCTTCTTTTTGGGAGACGCTTTCTTCTTGGAGGCCGACTTCTTGGGAGCCGCCTTCCTGGGGGACGCTTTCCGGGAAACCGAGGCTTTCGCCTTCTTCTTCGGGGTTACCTTGGGCATCGTAGCACGTCTCGGGTGGGGTTTTACGCTTTTACTCGAAAGAGAATAACGCTGTTCTCAATGGGGATTTGCGGCGGATTAGTAGGGGCAAAGCGCCCCGGCATCAAGCAGAAAAGATTCAGGAACCTGAATTTTCCATAATTACAAAGGGCCAGTAGAAAGGAATTAGGATCGTTGCGGAAATCCATAATACCAAGGTCAGCGGTATTCCGACCCGGCCGAAATCGCCAAAACGGTAGCCTCCGGCCCCGTAGACATAGGTATTCGTCTGGTAGCCAATCGGCGTGGAAAAACTGGCGCTGGACCCGAACATGACAGCGATGACGAAGGGCCGGGGATCCAGGTCCATGGCCTGCGCGATCCCGATGGCGACCGGCGTCAGGAGGGCGGCCACGGCATTGTTGCTGATGATCTCGGTGAGCACCGCCGTCACGAGGTAGATCACGGCCAAGACCCCGTGATTCCCGAGAATGTGCAGCTGGTCGGCCATGGCCTTGGCCAGCCCGCTCACGACCTCCGTCTTCTGGAGACCGAGCCCCAGGCCCAGCATGCCAAAGATCATGAAGACCACCTTCCATTCCACGGCCCGGTAGGCGTCCCCGGTGTCGAGACAACCGGTGATGAGAACCAGCATGACCGCCGCCAGGGCCACCCCCACCACGGGCAGAGGGGAAAGAGATCCCAGGAGAAGAAAGAGGACGAGGGCCGCAATCGCGATCGGCGCCTTGCTCCGGCGGAAACCCCGGTGTTTCGGCCGGCTCAGGTTGACAAAATCCTTCTGCGCGAAAAGCGCGTTCATCTTATCGACCGGCCCCTCGACGAGCAAGGTGTCCCCAAAAGCCAGTTTCACGTCCTCGAAACGCTCCCTCAAATTCTCGCCCTTCCGGTGCACCGCAAGAATCAGCACCCCGAATCGCTGCCGGAAATTGAGTTCCTTGAGACTCTTGCCGATGAGGTTCGAATTCGGTCCCAAGATCCCCTCCATGAGAATCGCCGATTCCGTCAGGACAGAGGAGAGCCCGAGTTCGGTCTGCGTGCCCAGCTCGATGCCATGGGTCTGGCTCACGTCCATGACGCCGTCGACGCGGCTCTTGAGCAGCAACTGGTCCCCCTCTTCAAACCGGAGTTCGGAGAGTTTCGTCTTCACCGCCCGCCCGACGCGCAACACTTCGATAACGCGAATCGTCCGCATCTTCGCCAGGGATGTCTCGGTGAACTGCTTCCCCACGAGCGGCGACTTGGCGCTGATGTGCGCCTGAGTGAGAAACTCCCGCCCCTCTTCGGCCTCGAACAAGGTGGAGAGAGTCGTCCGATCCGGCAGAAGTTTCCTTCCAAAGAACAGCATGTAGACGACCACGATGACGACGAAAACGATACCCAACTTCGAAATCTCGAACATTCCGATCGGCTCCATCTGCGGGACGTTTTCCCGGGCGATGCCCGAGGCCAGAATATTCGTCGAGGTCCCAATGATCGTCATCGTCCCCCCCGCGATGGCGGCGTAAGAGAGCGGGATGAGAAAGCGCGAGGCGCGGTAATTCCGCTTCCGGCAAAGGGCCAACACCACTGGGAGGAAGACCACGACGACGGGCGTGTTATTGACGAATCCTGACAGGCCCGCCACGAGCAGCATGAGAATGACCAGCATGCGCACCTCGCTCTCCCCCGCCGCTTTCTCAAACCATCGACCCAACATCTCAATGACTCCCGTCCGCTCCAGTGCCGCACTAAGGACAAACATGCAAGCAATGACGATGGGCGCGCCGGTACCGAAGACTGCCGCAATCTCCTTCTCCCCCAGGATGCCAACCAGGATGAGGCAAACGAAAGCCCCCATGGCCACGATATCCGCCGAGTAGGCCTCCCGCACAAAGGCGGTGAAGACCGCCAGGACGAGGCCCACGGTAAAGATCTGTTGCCAGAGCAAGGGTAAATCCATGCCGGCTAGTAGGGCGATTCCACGGCGAAAGCCAAGTGTGCTTTCACGGATTCTTAGCGATGGCGGGTGCTCCACCAGCCGTCGAACGCATCCGGACTGAAGCCTCTTGATCCTGGCTCATAGCCGGAGAGAGCAATGAGAGATTCCCACGCCGCAAAGACCACCTGAAGATCCTGGTCGTCGCGAACGATCTGCAGGAGATGGGCCATGACCTTCTCGTCCCCGGCAAACTTGCGCAGGAGAATGGCTCCTCGCGCCCGATCCCACCCGCTCACCTTCGGTCGGGAGACGAACTCCATGAGGGTTTCCGCCCCGAGGCTGCTCTCCGTCGTCGGCATCAGTTGGGGAAAGTAAGAGGCCACGCTGAGGCCGCGATGCTGGTTCAGACGCTTGATGTGCGCCGCCTCAATCCGGCTCTTGTTTTCCTTGAAGTAGTCTAGCGCCGGAGAACCCGTATCCAAAACCTGCCCGATCGCGAGAAAATCTTCGAAGTTCTGCCGCGAATGATCGCTAGCCATCGCCGCCACGAGCGCACTCATCCTCACAAAACGCTCATGACTCTCCTGGAACCCGACGAACTCTTCCTCGAAGAGGCGAACCTCCTGAGTCAACAAGGTTTGGCCCTCCCGCAGCTCCTCCGACAGGCCCGCATTCACGGACACCGCTTCCTGCCGGATTCGTTCGGTCAATCCCTCATCACCGACAACTCGCCAATAGGAAAGCAATAGCGCACCCCAGACGAGCGACGTGACGAAAAGTGAGATGACCACCGCAGGCAAGAAGGACGACGACGACGACGCCTTTCGGCGTCTCACCGTGGTTTCCATCTGTGGCTGCACCAGGCGCACCGGATCGGGCTCGTCCAACTTGTCCTCAGGCGACGCCAGAGGCATGGGGGCAAGCGGGAGCGCTTGCCGCAGTTCCGCCCGGATATCTTCCGCCCGAGTTGTCGATTCCTCCTTTCCCCCGACGAGACCAGGACGAACGGCCCGCTTCTGCTCGGGGCTCCGCAGCGGCACCGGAGCCGGAGTCGGGGCCTTCACCTTCACCCTTGCCTCCCCGGCCACCCGGTTGGCCATCCGCTGCTCGCGCCGCAGCTGTTTCCGGGAAACGGGTCGCTTGGCCTCCATCGCCGAGGCAAGCCGGCGGCGAGCCTCGGATCCCATCTCCAAGGACTCCTCCATGTCCGAAGGCGCCTCGGAATCGGACGGCGTCACCAGAGATCCACCGACCTCTCGAAACAGAGACCGGCCCTCTTCTGGCGTCGGCACCGGCGTCTCAGGCGTCGCTGGCCGCTCAGCCGATCCGTCATCCAGCGGAGCTTCCTCAATGAATCGCCGCGACAACCCCAAGCGCGCTTCGGATTGCCGATTCGAGATCCGTGATTCCGATAGAGCCCCGGAACGACTCCCCGGCTGACGACCCAGGGCCGGCCCCGGCCCGTTGATCGCCCCATCCCCTCCCAAGGCTCTCCCTCGCCGAAACGAGTCCGAAGAGAATCTTTCCAATGAGGACTCCGAAGAGAGGACATCCCTGGTGGAAGACCCGCCGTCCTCGCCTAAATTGGGGCAAACCAAAGGCTCATCATCCATCGTGACCGCAGCAGCGGCCCCCACCTGCTCGTTGAGGCCATTCAAACCTTCAAGAAGAAGGGCATCCGAGGCTCCCCACAGCGCTTGTTTCTCGGGTCTGCCCGCGTCGTCACACTCTCTCATAATCTCATCGTCAAAAAGCTGCTACCGAACAATCTCATCTTCACCGGCTGGGCATCAACCAAAGCCCTTGCGGATCCTCAATTTTGAGAACCTTCAGTCTAATCCAGCGGTAAAGTTCTTGGCAAGCGGGATCCAGAATCGCTCGATGCGACGCATCACCCAGCCAATTGTTATATTTTCCATAATTAGAACAGAAAACGAAAAGCCGGTAGCTAAATTGCCAGATTTGAACAATTTGCCATAGCGATCTGCTGCCGCAGTTGACTGAGATCATTTTATTAGTTATAAATCTCAAAATCTAGAACCATTTGCAGACTTGCTGTCATAGCTATGAATTCGCCCGTTTTTGATCACTATGCGCTCAAGATGCATCCCACAGAGGGTCTGCGCGCCCTCTCATCAGACGGAACGGGTGCCACCTACAGGGCAGAGGACACCCGTGACCGGCGCCCCGTCCTCCTGAGAATCTTTAGCGAGCAGCTCCTCGCCGACGGTTCAAGTCAACGTGAGTTCGTCGAGAACGCCGGGTCCTTGATCGAACTCGACCACCCTGGTGTGACCCGGATCATTGATACAGGGAACCGGGGAGACCAGTTCTTCTATGTCCTGGAAGACCCCGGGGGACATACCCTCGAAGAGAGGATCCAAGCCTCGGGCCCGTTCAAACTGAAGGAAGCCCTGGATCTGCATCGACAGCTCACACAAACCCTCACCCCCTTCCTCACCAAACCGAAGCTCTTCAATCGGGTCTGGCCGCGCAACGTCATCGTCAGCGGCGACGGGGCGACGGCCAAGATCCATTTGGTGGCCCAAGACCTGGTGGCTTCCGCTGGTCCCGTGGAACAGCCCGAATTCGCCGCACCGGAAATCCTCGCCGGGCGCGAGGATTCCGTGCAGACGACGCTCTATTCCATCGGAGCGACGCTCTACTACCTGATGAGCGGGAAGCCCCCTTACCCGGCTGAACTGGCGCTCGATGAACTCCTTCGAGCGAAATCGGCGAGCCCACCCGACCTCTCCATCCTCCCTCCAGAGGCTCCGTCGGGATTGCTCGCGCAGTTGCTCGATCCCGATCCACAGAAACGTCCCAGTTCGCTACCGGAGTGGAACGACGCTTTGGATCAATGGATCAGATCCACGTCGGCACCACCCGCACCCGCACCCTCAAGCGCGCCGGTGCAGGCCAAGCCGATTCCTCAGGCCGCGCCGGCAACTCAGGTCACCCCGAGTCCACTCGAAGCGCCCGTCTCGCCATTCCAGATCGCAAGACCCACTTCAAGTTCGGCTCCAGCCAAGGCACCGCCGCCGGCTCCCGCGCCGCCAGCTTCCCCGGATGAACTCCAGCGAGCCAAGGAACACACGCAGCGGCTCAGCTTGGAACTGACCAAACGGGTCCAGAAAGAACTCGCCCTCACCGAGCAGCTGGAGCGGCTGGAGACAGAACTCGAAGAGGAGCGCGCCCTCGTACGCGAACTCACCGCCAAGCAGGTCGTCAAGCCGAGCAACGCGGAACTGGCCCGACTCAACGAGGAAAAATCGAAGATCGATGCCGCCTGGGAAGCGATCATGACGGCGCGCCGGAACCTCGAACGCGAGAGAATGGAGTTCCGTAAGCAAACGCAACGATTCTCCATCAGCCAACTCAGGGCGGACGCCCCGCCACCGCCACCGCACGAGAAATCGCCGGCGCCCGAACCGGTGCCGCCACCCAAAGCCAAGAAACCGCTCTTCAATCTGGGCCGGAAGCGCCGCCGCTCCGCACGCAAAGCCTTGGTGATCCTCGATCGGGAGTCCAAACCTGCCAGCGAGGTGCCGACCACCGAGCCAACCCGGGATATTCCCGTCGCGAAAGTCACGGCCAGGTTCACCGAAAAGGTAGACGCTGAAGCCGGAGTCCCCGCTCGCACGCTCCCCCCGATTCCCGACGTCACCGTGGAGCAGAAGCAGACCGATCCCGCTCCGCCCGCGCCAGCGCCAGCGCCCGCGCCCGTTCCAGCACCTGCGCCCGCGCCCGTTCCAGCACCTGCACCTGCACCCGCACCCGCACCCGCACCTGAAGTGTCGACGGAGGTGAAGCCGGTGCCCAAAGAAGAATCCCCGGTCCCCGCCGAGGAAGTTCTTCTCGAAAAAACGACGGCTCCTTCTGAGATCAAACCGCCCCTGGAGCCTCAAGAAGAGGCCCCGTCTCTCCCGGTGGATGCTCCCGCCAGCAAGGCGGACGCGACGCCCTCTGAAGG
>JANQJH010000385.1 GCA_028281705.1 Verrucomicrobiales bacterium | reverse complement strand
CGGCTGCCGCGGCGGCAGGCACGGCCACTCTCGGCGAAGTGAGAGGCTCGAGCACTTTGAAGGCGGCCATGATCGGCTGTGGAAGTCGCGGCACCCATGATGTGCGCGATTTTCTCTGCTCCTCCGATGGCATCGAACTCGTGGCCTTGGTCGACATGTTCCAGGACCGCATCGACGCGGCGCAGCAAAACCTGACGGATCCCAAGTACTTCGGTGACCGCTGGGAGAAGGGCAAGGGCAAGGTCAAGGTGACCAAGGACACCCAGTTTCTCGGCTTTGATGGCTACAAGAAAGCGCTTGCGATGGACATCGATCTCGTCTTTCTGCTAACGCCTCCAGGGTTCCGCCCCGAGCACTTGCGCGCCGCTGTTGAAGCGGGAAAACACGTCTTCATGGAGAAACCGGCCGCGGTTGATTCGGTGGGCATTCGCTCGGTGTTAGAATCGGCCGAAATGGCGAAAGAGAAAGGGCTCTCCATCGTTGCCGGGATGCAGCAGCGGCGCATGCCGCATTATATTGAGATCATGAGGCGCGTGGCCGACGGCCAGATCGGCGAGATCCGCTATCTCAACACGGCCTGGCATTGGGACAACGCTTTCTGGCATTTCGAGGACCGGAAGCCCGAGTGGACGGACATGGAATGGCAACTGCGCTGCTGGCCCTACTTCACTTGGCTCTCCGGCGATCATTACGTGGAGCAGCACGTGCACAACATGGATGTCATGTTGTGGGCCATGGGGGGACCGCCCGAGGAATGTCTCGGCCGGGGCGGGCGTCAGTCGCGCACGGAACCGAAGTTCGGCAACATCTTCGATCACTTCGCCGTCGACTACACCTTTGAGAACGGGGTGCGACTCGCCAGCGGCGCCAGTCAGATTCTCGGAGCCACCGGTAGCATTTATGAGAGGATTATTGGCGCTACGGGCGAAGTCATGCTCGACCGCAGCGGCGGCGAGATCACGGGCAAGAATGCTTACAAATTCACCGGGGAGACCCACGACGGTGGGGAGGCTCAGTTTGCCGATCTGGTGAAGGCCATTCGGACGAACGAGCCGATCAACGAAGTCGAACGCTGCGCCCAGGCCACCATGACCAACATCATGGGACGCATGTCGGCCTACACCGGCCGGGCCCTCAGTTGGAAGTTTGCCCTGCACGGCTCCAAGGAGGATCTGCGGCCCGAGAAATATGCCATGGGTGAATTGCCCGTGCGGCCCGTGGCGATCCCAGGGAAAACGAAGTTGGTTTAATCCTGAGTCGTTCAAATGGCATCCAAGCTTTTTCTCATCGTTCTTCTCTGCGCCTCAGCCTCGTTGTACGAGAGTTTGCTCGGCCAGGATCGCCCGAACGTCGTCCTCATCATGGTCGACGACATGGGCTTCGCCGACCTGGGCTGTTACGGCGGCGAGATCGAGACGCCGAACATCGACCGGCTTGCCGCCGGCGGTGTCCGTTTTTCCAATTTCACCAATGGCGCCCGCTGCTGTCCCACCCGCGCTTCCTTGCTCACTGGTTTGCATCCCCATCAGACGGGCATCGGGCACATGACGAGTTCGCCGCAGCGTCAACGTCCGGCCAAACCGGAGCCCTATCAGGGATACCTCAACCGGCGCTGTGCCACGATCGGAGAACTGCTTCGCCCAGCGGGTTACTCTACCTTGATGGCGGGCAAGTGGCACCTTGGATTTCATCAAGAGGACCGCTGGCCACGCCAGCGCGGCTTCGATCGCTACTACGGCTGCATCCCGGGCGCGACGCGTTTCTTTCATCCGGAGCATCCGCGCGGCATGACGCTGGACAACACACCCATCGAATCGCCTGAATCCACGACCGAGGAAGCCTTCTACACCACGGACGCCTTCACCGACTACGCGATCCAGTTTGTCATCGAGGCCACCTCGACCCCTGACAAACCCTTCTTTCTCTACCTCGCCTACACCGCGCCGCACTGGCCCTTGCAAGCGTTTGAAGATGATATTGCGAAGTATCGGGGAAAGTACAAGATTGGCTGGGACAAACTTCGTGAAAGGCGCTACCGGCGGCAGATCGAGTTTGGACTGATCAAGCCCGAGTGGAAACTCAGCCCTCGTCCTGACAAGGTGCCAGCCTGGGATTCCCTCGACGAGAAGAAGCAGGACGAAATGGATCTGAAGATGGCCGTCTATGCCGCCATGGTCGACCGGGTCGATCAGAACATTGGCAAACTGATCGCCACTCTCGAGGAACGGAAGCTCTTTGAAGACACGCTCATCCTATTCCTCTCGGACAACGGCGCCTGTCATGAGGGCGGCATCCTGGGTCGGGGCGAGTTCTTCAATATCGAGAAACGCAACCAGCAAGGCGCCAACTCCTATGGCCAAGCTTGGGCCAACGCCGGGAGCACGCCATTCCGGCTCTACAAGTCCAACGCCCATCAAGGTGGTAGCGCCACGCCTTTCATCGCCCACTGGCCCAAGGGCATCGCGCCGCGTCAGGAGTGGCAGGACACGCCCGCCCACATCACGGATGTCGTCCCCACTCTCCTTGAACTCGCCGGCGCGACTTATCCCAAGACGATGCATGGCAATGCATTGCATGTCATCGAGGGCAAGAGCCTCGTTCCCGCCTTCGCTGGCAAGCCCATCAAACGCGACCGGCCTCTCTGCCTCGAGCACCAGGGCAATGCCTTTGTCAGAGACGGCGATTGGAAACTCGTGGGCAAGGGGCACATCAGACAGGGTCAAGGCGACAATGATACCGGCTGGGAGATCTTCGATCGCGGTTGGGAACTCTACAACCTGGCGACCGACCGGACCGAGCTGAATGACCTCATCGATACCCATCCTGAGAAACGCGATGCCCTCATCAAGGCGTGGAACACCTGGGCCCACAGGGTCGGTGTGCTTCCAAAGAAATCGTAAAAGGAGTTGCCGAGCCAATTGGTCGGCTTGCTGCAGGAGGCTTTCATCTTGAGGCTCGACGTCGGTTCGGTCCGGGTGAGGTGAAACGGTGATTGCCCTGACGGAATCAGATTCGTAATCTTCAGGCATGAAACCACGATTGGAGTTCTTTGGTCCGCTTCTGCTGTTGATCGCCGCGCAGGCGATTCCCGCCCTCGCAGCAGGAGGTCTGCGCGCCGGCGCGGCGATGGTTGAGATCACGCCGGAACTGGGTGTGCCCATGGCGGGCTACTACCACGCCCGCGGGGCCTCGGCGGTGCACGATGATCTGTATGCGCGAGCCCTGGTGATTGAGCGTAACGGTATCACGGTGGCGATGGTGACTCTCGATCTCATCAGCACGCGGCGGGGCTTCGTCGAAGAGGCGAGGGCACTGGTGGAGGAGCGCATGGGCATCCCGCGAGCGCATGTGATGATCAGCGCGACCCACGCCCATACGGGTCCCGTTCTGACAAGGATCCCACAACCGGCACATGCTCGTGATGAACCCAACGAAGCGGCGCTGGCTTTCATGAGAGGTCTGCCGGAAAAGATTGCGCAGAGTGTGGCCAACGCACACGCGGCGCTGGTGGATGCCGAGGCTCTTGCGGCCACGGGAGAGGAATCGAGCATTGCCTTCAATCGCCGTTTTCACATGCGCGATGGCAGCGTGGGGTGGAACCCGGGCAAGTTGAATCCTAACATCCTCAAGCCTGCGGGCCCCATCGATCCCGAGGTGCCCTTCGTTTTTTTCCAGGATGCTGTCCGCGAGAGACCGCTTGGGATTTGCGTCAATTATGCCGTCCACCTGGACAATGTGGGCGGCGATGAGATCTCGGCCGATCTTCCCTACACAGTGACAGAATTGCTGCGTCAGGCGATTGGGGAAGACCTCGTGACCCTTTACACCAGTGGTGCCTGCGGTGACTTGAATCATGTCGATGTCACCTGGAAGACACGCCAAAAGGGGCACGAGAACGCCGCGCGCATGGGCACCATCCTGGCGGCGGAGGTATTGAAGACCTGGCCCAAGCTGGAGATTGTCGATGGCCTGCTTCAGGCGAAGTCTCAGCGGGTGAAGTTGTCCATCCCCGAGGTGAGCGCCACGGCGGTCGAAAGAGCCAAGGAGATCGTGCGGACGACCAATGACCGCACACGGAGCAGCTTCATGCAGTTGGTCAATGCCCACAAGACTTTGGACGTGGCGGCGCGCGAGGGCGAACCCTTTGATGTCGAAGTGCAGGTCATGACATTGGGCGATTCTCTGGCATGGGTGGCCCTCCCGGGCGAGATCTTCGTCGAACTGGGATTGGATCTGAAGATGGCGTCGCCCTTTGGTCAGACGATGGTTGTCGAATTGGCCAATGACAGCATCGGTTATGTCCCGACCAGTCGAGCCTACCGTCAAGGAGCCTACGAAGTAGTTAGTGCGCGATGTGTTAGGGGTTCGGGTGAGCAACTCGTGGAAGCGGCGCTGGAGTTGCTGGAGGCCAGTTTTGCCGAAAGTTCCAAGTCTTAATTCGAAGTATTCGTAGCGGCTTCCGAATTACGGCGAGCCGAGTGATGCGGACACTCCTGTCCGCCCCGTCTGCCTCCCGTACTGCAGGAGGGCGCTTTCAGATATCCCAGGGACTGAAGTCCCTGCCACTTTCTAGAATGTGGGAGGGACTTCAGTCCCTTCGTTAATCGGTTATGATATTCGCACGTTTAAAGTGCCAACCACTTACTGAACGACCCTAGCCTGGGCGAGATAGTCGGGATCGATGGCCACACCGATTCCGTGGCCATTGGGCGCGGTCATGATCCCGTCCTTGACCAAGATGGGATCGCCCGTGCTTTCCCAGGGGAAGGCATGGTGCAATCCCTTGTATTCTTGATGCGGCCCCGGATTGGGACAACAGGAGGCATAAATGCCCATGTAGAGAAACCCCAGCCCACCGCCGGAAATGTGGGGCGTACAATTCAGGCCACGTGCCTCGGCCATCTTGGCCACCCGCAGTGAGCGAATGAGCCCGCCATAGTAGATCAGGTCGGGTTGGGGGATCTGCACGGCTCCCTTGTCGATCATGTGACGAAAACGCCATTGACTGCTCTCCTGCTCCCCCCAGGCGATGGGAATCTCTAACGCTTGAGCGACACGATAGGTTTCCTCCAGATAGTCGAATGGACAGGGTTCCTCGTAAAAGGCGATCTTGTTAGATTCAAGGATCTTCCCGATTTCGATCGCCTTTTTCACCGACACATAGGAACTATTGGCATCCGCGTAAACGGTACAGCGATCTCCGAGAGCATCGGCGACCATGGGAATCAGTTTCTCCGTGCGCCCGGGGACCTGGTCAATCGACTTCATGCGTCCTCCGATCTTGAATTTCACGGCCTTGGCATTGATCGTATCGACCGAGGCCACGATGCGTGCCAGAGATTCCTCGGGGCCCAGTTGTCGATGGTTGTTGGCGATGTAGAGAGGGATCTGGTGGCGTCGCGCGCCTCCCAACAGATCGGCGGCGGACCGTTTCGCCACGGAGCCCAGCAAGTCAAGGAGCGCGAACTCCGCTGCGGCCACGGCCACCCAGAAGAGTTGGCCCTGCATCTTGTAGTTGCTGCCGGACAGATACACCGTATCCACCAGCCGATCGAGATCCCTCGCATCTTTGCCGACGAGGTGCCTGGCGACAACATGCCGAAACACCGGGGCCGCCAAGCGGGTCTTGGATGGGTGACCCACGGCCCAGCCCTCGGCGCCGTCTCTTGATCGAGCGCGGACAAACCAGTGACCATCGCGTTCCAGGAGATCAAGTGATTCGACGATGACGGGATTCGGCAAATGCTTCCGATCGATGAACGGGTCGAAACGGCCAATGGGATCGTCCGGGGTGGCGGCCACCCCCTGCGATCGTGGTAGTCCGGAAGCCGCGAGGGCCATGGCGGAACTCGAGATGAAATATCGCCGGTTCATTCCGTCCATGCTGACGGGCGGGAGCGGCTGAATCAAGGCATTGGCGCCGGGAAGCGAAAGAGGGCAACGCCCGGTGCCCCGAGGACCGGGCAACCTGTGATTTCGTGGTTGCCACACGGTTGTTCATCCCAAACTTGTCACATCGAACCTGCGTCCTATCATGATGGTAACCCTGTCTGTGTGCTGCCCATGAAACCCACCTCTGTCGCCTCCAAGGACGATTGGCTTCGCGCCCGTCTCGAACTGCTCGAGAAAGAGAAGGCCCACACGCGGGCGAGAAACGAACTGACGCGCGCCCGCCAGGCATTGCCCTGGGTGCCGGTGGAAAAGGACTATATCTTCCAGGGATCTGAGGGCGAGGAATCGCTTTCCGATCTCTTCGGCGGCATGAGCCAACTCATCGTCTATCATTTCATGTTCGCGCCGGATTGGGACGAGGGGTGCAAGTCGTGTTCGTTTCTCATGGAGCATTGTGATCGCTCGGCGGTGCATCTCGCCCAGCGCGACACCGCCTTGGTTGCGGTTTCCCGGGCGGCGCTGCAAAAGCTTCACGAGTTCAGAGACCGGATGGGCTGGAACTTCAAGTGGGTTTCATCCGGGGAAGGCGAGTTCAACTACGACTACCACGTCTCTTTTACCGACGCGGAACTCGCGAGCGGCGGCGTCCACTACAACTTCCGCGACAATGTCGCCTTCGGCATCCCCGACGCGCCCGGTGTGAGTACCTTTGTCAAGGACGACGAAGGCAGGCTCTACCACACCTACTCGTCCTACGGGAGAGGACTCGAAGGATTCATCACCGCCTATGACCTGCTCGACATCGTTCCCAAGGGACGTGACGAAGATTCCCTTCCCTACGGCATGGCTTGGGTGCGGCTCAAGGATCGGTATGGCGATGCCTCGTACATCGATCCGTACGCGTGACCGGACAGATGGGGCTTGTGTTCCGCCCCTCACGCGGGTTCCCCCATCGTTTCTCTTTGCCATGGTGTCGCATGGTGTCGCATGCTGTGGCAATCACATCGACTTTACCCATCCGGCCGTCCATCGGCCCATGAACAACGAATACCATCAGCATCAGTCATGAAAAATCCCGGCGCCATCGCCCTTATAGGAATCTTGTCAGTCATCGGGGCGCGCGCGGAGCACGCCCTCCACAGCTATGACCGGGTCATGCTCACCGACGTCTACTACTCCGAAGGCGTCAACGCCGGCGACATCGACAACGACGGCGCGACTGACATTGTCTACGGCCCCTTCTGGTTTGCCGGACCGGATTACAAGCGGAAGGGCATCATTTATCAGACGCTGCCACAACCGCGCGAGATGTACGCGAATTGCTTTTTCTCCTGGACGCACGACTTCGATGATGACGGCTGGATCGACGTCTTCACTGTCGGTTTTCCCGGCACGCCGGCGCACGTCTATCGGAACCCCGGGGTGGACGGCCTGGACAAGCCGTGGAAGAAACACGAGGTCTTCGATTGGGTTTCCAACGAGTCCCCGCATTTCACCAACGTCGTCGGTGACGAGCGACCGGAGCTCGTCTGCACGCGCGATGGCCACTTCGGCTACGCGGTCATCGATTGGAAGGAGCCATTGGCAAAGTGGACCTTCCACACAATTTCACCGAAGGTCGCACCGACCCGTTTTGGTCATGGGCTTGGCGTTGGGGATATCAATGGCGATGGCCGTGCGGATGTCTTGACGAAGCTGGGCTGGTTCGAACAGCCGGCGGACATCGCGGGTGGTCCCATGTGGACCTTTCACAGTGTGCCGTTCGCGCCCCGCGGCGGCGCCGAGATGCATGCCTACGATGTGGACGGTGACGGTGACAATGACGTCATCACGAGCCTGGCAGCCCATGGGTTCGGGCTGTCGTGGTTCGAGCAGACGTCCGAGGGGTTCAAGGAACACCTCATCATGGGGGACCGCCCCGCGCTGAACAAATACGGGGTGTACTTTAGCGAACTTCATTCGGTCCAGCTCGCGGATATGGACGGTGACGGCCTGAAAGACATCATTACGGGCAAGACCTATTGGTCTCACCACAAGAAGTCGCCTGGCTGGGACGACGGTGCCGTCGTCTACTGGTTCAAACTCGTTCGTGGAGGCAAGGGCGGCGTCGATTGGATTCCCATGAAGGCTGACGGTGAGTCTGGCATTGGTCGACAGATCATCATCACTGACGTGAATGGTGACGAGCTCCCAGACATCCTCGCCGGCGGCATGAAAGGCGCCCACGCACTGATCCATCGCAAGGAGCCGGTCGACGAGGCCACCTGGAGGGCCGCACAGCCCACGCCCATCGAGCGAACCGAAACTCCGGCAGCACGCGGCAAGGACGCGCCCATCGATGCCGCTACGGGGTTGGTGCCCGGCGCTGTGGAAGGAGAGAAACTCGCCGCCACAGCGACCGTGACGGCCACCGCGGGCACGGTGAAACCGCAGAACATGAAGAACTTTGCCGGCGGCCGTTGGAGTGGCGGATCGCAGTTGTTCTGGAGCGGCGGGAAGACCGGCGATCGCCTGAAGTTTGAGCTGACTCCCACAGGAACGGAGAAGCACGTTCTGGAAGTGGTGTTCACCCGTGCTCCCGACTTCGGCATCGTTCAACTGGCGTGCAATGGCAAAGATCTCGGCGATCCCATCGATCTCTATCACTTTTCAAAGGTCACCACCACCGGCGTCCTCGAATTCCCAGTGGGCCAACTCGGGCCCGGCAATCTCAAGCTCGACATTCGCATCACGGGCGCCAACCCCAACGCGGCACAGTCGCGCTTTGTCGGGCTGGATTATGTGCGACTCATGCCGGCGGAATAGCTCATTGACATTTGTTCGGGGCGGGGACGAGCGATTCCGCCAAGAGCAATGCCATATGTTTCGGGACTCGTGGGGTGAGGTGCTCGATCTGATGGCGACAACTGGTCCCGGAGGCAACGACGACGGTGTCTTCAGGCTGGCGCTCAATTCCCTCGATCAGGGGTTGAGCCACCTTCAGTGAAAGCGCGTATTTCGACTCCATGGCACCGAAGGCGCCGGCCATGCCACAGCAGCCGGAGGCTAACAACTCCACTCCTCTTCCGGGCAAGCGCTTTGCCAGGCTCACGATGCGACCGGGATCGATCGAAGATTTGGCATGACAATGCACGTGAATGGCAATGCCACCGGCTTGTTCCCCAAATTTCAATGCCTCCGGATCCTCTCGAAGAAGATCTTCGATGAAGACCTCGAAGAGATGGCACTGCGATGAGATGTTACCGGCACCGGGCAGATCGAGTTCGCCATAGTCCGAGATGAACATGGTGTAGCAAGAGGGCTCCAGGAAAATGATCGGGATATCGCCCTCCGTGCTGTCCGGGCGATTGGCGCCACTGACAGAGAGAATCGCTTCCTGAAGCTTTCGCAGAACGGCGAGATTGTGTCTCCCCTGTCTCGCCGCCTGATCCAGATTCCCCTGGCTAAAGGCCGGCCGGCCACAGCATCGGCGCTGTCGCGGCAGATGGACCTCAAAACCCGCAGCCTCGAGCACCGTCAGGGCCGCCATGCCGATCTCGGGCTCGTGATAGCGGACAAAGGTGTCGTCCCAGAGGATCACGGGGCCTCGATCGGGAGGCGGGGCGTTGCCGCGGCTCTGACGACGAGCGAACCAATGGTCGAAACGCTGGCGGGTGTAGTTAGGCAAGGGGCGTTGATCCGTGATTCCCAGTACCCGCTTCAGAAGGCGCCGGAGCCACGGCCAGCGGAGACTGGCATTGGCCAATCCCGGAGCCAGGCAAGCCCATCTTCCCAGGCCATCGATGGAACTGAGCATGCGGGAAACCAAGGGCATCCCGTGGCGTTGATGACGAGCGTGCGTGAGTTCCGCTTTGAGCAAGGTAAGGTCCACGTTTGAAGGGCACTCGGTCGAACAGGCTTTGCAACCGAGACAATGTTCGAGGGCATGTTCCAATGCCTCACTCTCCAGGGAACCGCCTGATTCCAAAACTGAGCGGATGGTATTGGCACGCCCGCGGGTCGACATGCTTTCCTCGCCCGTCGCGATGAAGGTCGGGCACATCGTCGGCGTGTTCTTTCGGCAACCACCGCAGCCGTTGCACTGCTCCAGATTGCCGATGAAGGACTTGTCTTTCGCGGCGAAGGCAATTCGCGGTTCAAAAGGCAGCCTCAGCTCGTAGTCCTCTCCTAGCCTGAGATTCCGATCGATCCTGAATTCACTCTGGCCCACAATCTTGCCGGGATTCATCCGATCGTGCGGATCGAACAAGTCCTTGATTGCTCTCATCACTCCGAGCAAGTTCTTGCCCAAATGCGCTTCCATGAACTCGGTCCTGGCCATGCCGACCCCATGTTCAGCGGCCAAGGAACCCTTGAATTGCAGGGTGAGAGCGGATACCTCATCGGCGAGCTGACGGTATTTCACGAGGTCGCTGGAAGAGTGCAAGTCGAGCACCGGCCTAACGTGCAAGAGACCGGAGGCCGCATGCCCATAAAAACTGGCCTCCAGGTCGAGGGACGCCAACACCGATCGCAATCCAGCGACGTAGCCCGGGAGCTGCTCCGGCCGGACGGCCACGTCTTCGATGCCTGCAACCGGCTTGGCACTTCCCTGACATCCTGTCAAAAGCGAGAGCCCGGCCTTGCGCAGCGCCCAGATCAGGTTCATCTCCGAATCCGTTTTCAGAACTTTGATTCCCAGGCCCAGTTTCTTTTGGCTCAAAGCCGCCAGGCGCTCCTCGACTTCATCAAAAAACTCCACCACAAGGATGGACTCGCAGCGGTCCTCCAATCCAAGGAGATCGCGTGCCTTCTGGAAGGCAAGCTTTCCTCGAGTCTGATCCAACAAGATCCGGTCGATGTGTTCGATGGCGGCGGGCTTTAGCTCTAGCAATTCGACCGTGGCCTGCATCGCTTCCGAAATCGAATGGAAGAAACACAACCCGAGTCCCTTCCGGGAGGGCAGGGGAACGATATCCAACTCCGCCGAGACAATGGCGGCCAAGGTGCCCTCGCTTCCCGAAATGAGATGCTGGAGATGATCCGGCTCCCGGAGAAAAGCATCAATTCCGTAGCCGGGCCAGCCCTTGAGAAATCCAGCCGGCAGCCGCTCTTCAATCTCGGATTGAAGAGGTTGAATGAGGTGACGAAGACGCTGACGTTCCTTTTCCAACGAAGGACTCTCTCTTCCCGCCCCGATCACCTCCAACCGGCCGTCGGCGAAGACGACCTCCGTGGAACGCACGTGCCCCCGAGTGGTTCCGTAGACCGGCACGTGAGATCCCGAGGAATTGTTCGCGATCATGCCACCCAAAGTCGCCCGCGAACTGGTGGCCACGTCCGGGCCGAAACGATACCCGTGAGGCCTGAGGTAGGCATTGAGCTGATCTAACACAACGCCGGAACCGACCCGTACTATCCGCCGGTCCAGATCAAGGTTCGAGATCTCGCGATGATGTCGCGAAAAATCCATGATCACTCCATTGCCAATGGCCCCTCCGGCAAGGCCCGTTCCCGCGCCACGAGGAATGATCGGAAGACCGGCGCTCGCGGCCCTCTCGATGACCGAACGCACGTGTGCCCCTTCCCGCGGATAGGCCACGCCCACGGGCTCGACTCGGTAAATCGAGGCATCGGTCGCGTACAACTGTCGCGACAGCTCATCGAAGGCGACCTCGCATCCCGTCGTGGCGAATGGCTTCTCTAGATTGGTCGACGAACTCATGGCACTACCCTCCTTAACGCGGATGCGGAGACCCGCAAGACAGAGGTGAATCCCGATCCATACGGGCTCTTTTCCTTTTTTGGCACCTTCTGGTCTCGAACGGTGCTTTGGGGGACAAGCACCGTTCGTCGGTGGCCATTGAGGTCGCACCACGGCGGGCGGCGTCGCAGGAGGTGTAAGCGAACGAATCCTTGCATACCTACGTACCCGCATATCTAACAATACAACTAAAACCGAAACCAAATCACATCAATGAAAACGACGACGACATCACTGAAGAAAAGAAACGTTTACTCCCTCCTGGCGATCGGAATCGCCTTTTTGGGGCTGCAATGCGCCGTGCATGGGGCCGCCTTTTTGAGATTGGGGAATATCGAAGGCGAATCCACAGACAACGGACACAAAGATTGGATCAATTTGCTTTCGGTGAATCAAACGGCGTACAAACCCGGGGGTGGGGCCACCGGGCAATCGCGGCGCCGGGGCGGGGCGGTCGTCGAGGATATGAGACTGACGATGGAGTACGACAAGGCCTCTCCCAAGCTGCAGGAGAAGTGCCTCCAGGGAGAGATCATTCCCAAGCTGGAGATTGAGCTCTACCGGGCCGACGCCAGCGGCCGGGCCCCTGAGCCTTACTTGAAGATTGTCATGACGGATATCATCATCACTTCCTACAGTGCGACTTCGACCGCCGACGGACCCGACACGCCGTCTGCGATCTCCATCTCCGTCAGCTTCTCGACGATGACCCAGACGCATGTTTCAGCTGATGGCGAAGAGACGACGCTGACAGTGAGGAGCCGGAAGGGAGGAGCCGTCGAGGTGGTGGAAGAAGGTCCACGTGGAGCGCGCCCTTGAACATTGACGGGTGACACTGCCCCCTGGGCTCCATGGGAACTGAAGGCAACGGATCCCGGAGTATCGAACACAGGGCATGAGGAGAAGAGTGGCGGAGATTTCCGCCGCTCGCTTCGTTTGAGGGGTGGCCACGAGCGATCGTGCGATGCAGCTCTGGCGGGATAGTGAGGTATCTCTAGCAGAGAATCCGTTCGCGATCTGCGATCGATCACTCGTGGAGTGATCTCTCACCCTCGCGGACGAGCAGAGCAAGCGTGATGTGACGCGTCGTGTGTTGCCGTAGCATTCAGACGGCGTTTTCATGAATTTCCCAGTGACTTGTTGGGGTTATAATTGTAGCGTTTAAAGTGAGATGATCCCGCTTAGGTCCAGACAGACATTGGTCGTGATTGCGGCCGCGTTGACCGGTGCCGGCCTTGGTTTGCTGGGAGGGAAGGGACGGAAGCAGGAGGATGACGCAGCAGGTGCCGAATCTCTCCAATCGCGACAGGTGCCAGTTTCGCACGCCCTTGTGTCGGAGCAGACACCGAGGCCCGCGCTTGACGATATTCTCGCGGCGACGGGGTGGCAACTCTTTCGGTCGCTCGGAGCCTTTCTGCCAGACGCCACCACGGACGAACTGGCAGTCTTGGCCGAAGCGTGGGCCTATCGAGTGGAGAAGCCGCGCTATCCGGACTTGGTGTGGAAACTACTTCTGGCACGTTGGGTCGAACTGGATCCGCATGAGGCTCTGTCGATCGAGGGGCGCGTCAATCACTACACCGTCAGGGGGTTCTGTTATGAAACTTGGATTCATCTCGACTATCCGGCCGCCTTGGCATCTGCCTTGGGGGAGGAGGAGCCGCCCTATCACAGGATCATTTCGGAGGTGATGAAACGCGATCCCCAGTTGGGACTGACGTTTCTTGAGAAAGCACCCGGACTGCAACGGTCTCTGATCGAGGCTTGGGCCATCGTTGATACGGATGCCGCCATCGCTGCAATGGAAAATTGCCCGCCTGACATGCGCAGTGCCGCGTTGGGATACTTGATCGAAGCCTTGGCGGCATCAGACAAAGAGCGCGCTCTGCAGTTGGTCGATCTCATGGATTCGACTGAGCGGCGCCATCGCGCCACGGTTGAGGTCGTCAAGGAGTGGCTTCAGCAAGATGCCGCGGCGGCGGGAGCCTATATCAATCGTCTTTCCAATGGAAAAACGAGATCAGAGCTGTTCACGGAATGGGTGAAGCTCAAGGCGCAGGATGATCCAGAATCGACGTGGGAATGGGCGCGCAACTTGCCTCTGGGAAATGATCGGCATCTCGCCATCGGACTCGCGGCCGAACGACTTGCGGGATCTGATCCGGAGAAGCTCCTCGCGCTCTTTGAGGAGGTTGGTTGGGAATACGCCACCTATCCGCTTGATAAGGTTTCGTTAGTGCGCTACCCGGGCGGTGGATGGCAGGGAACAGGTTCCGACGGGCGGATGTCGAGGGCTGTGGACCTGGCCATTCAGTCGCTTGCCAAAGAGGACCCGCGAGCGGCCCTCGAGAAACTGGCTCAGTTTCCTCGGGTAGGCAGTTTGCACGGGCGCGGAGATGGTTGGAGCGGGATGATTCACGTCATTGCGGGCGAATGGTTCGGGCGCTCTCCCGAAGAGGCCATGGCGTGGGCCCTAACCATTCCGAACCCTGATCGTGCCGATCCTCTGGCGCGCAATATGTTCAGGGGTAGCAGTGACGACAACTTGGAAGCGGCCCAACGCTATCTCACTTCGAGTCCGCCAGGACCGGCGACACCGTATCTGGGCCGTCGGCTCATATCAGCGCTGGCCCAAGACGATCCCATGGGTGCTCTGAATCTGACCGCCCAGCTCGACTCGATCGATGCGCTGACCAACCAAAGAGCCTACGACGTGGGTGCGGACGCCTACGAGGACATTGCTCGTTCATGGGTGAGAAAGGATTCCCTGGCAATGTCTGAATGGGCCGGAGGACTTGCCGTGGGCCCTCGCAAAGACGCCGTGGTCAATGAGTTGGTGGGCTATCTGATGTCGGGAGATGCCCCCGACTTTGAGGCCGCTTTTCAATGGGCGCAGCAGTTGAGTCACGGCCCCCGATCGGGTCGGGACCACCGTCTTGAACACGCCTGGTCGGAATGGCGTCGGAGAGAGCCGCAGGTCGCGGAAGAGGCGCTTGCCGTGGCGGAAGTGTCACCCGAACTCAGGCAGAAACTACTGGCTCCCCCCGAATCATGATGATCCGGAATGGCTTATCGGCGATCCTGGGATTGGCCCTGGGATGGAGCGTGGTGAAGGTGTTCTCCAGGGTGGATGAACCCAGAGAAGAGGTGGAGGTTTGGGGAGGGAGTTTGTTAGGTCGCCGGGAAGCTCAGCGTCGCGATATTCCGGAGTGGCTCGGTGACCAATTCGATGGCACCTCGCCTGAATACCTGCGTCTCCGTGCGCTGGCAACGAACGGAGCGGGAGAAAACCTGGAACCGTTTCCCTATCTCTTGAAGCGCATTCTCCAGGAGCAGAAAGATACCTACCGGACCAATCCTGTTCTGAGGTGTTTGTTGGCCCAGTGGATCGAGGAGGATCCATTGGGGGCTTTCGAGCATTGTCAGGGCATGGTTGAACCTCGGCACCGGAAGGCGGCTCTCCGTGAGTGGGCGCGTCAATGGGCGGCAATCGATCCTGACGCCAGTCTTTCCGAGCTGGAGACGCTTCTTCCAGTAGACACGAAGAACAGTGACTTGAAATACGCACTTGTCGCGGGGATCACCGAAACCATCGGTGCTTCGGATCCACGGGCGGCCCTGGCGGTCATGGCGGCCTATCAACTGTACCCACATGATTCCATCCAGGTCATCGCCCAAGCGGCACCGGCTGCCATGGCTGACGTGATTCTAAATGACGTGGAACTCGGATCGAGAGGCTCCGCGATCAATGGTCTCATGCGCGTTTGGACAGAACGCGATGCCACCGGCGCCGTTGACTATTTCAAGTCACTGGAAGAGAAGGATCGCGCCAAAATGGTAGAACCCCTGTGCCGGCAGCTCGCGCTCCATGACCCAGAGAAGGCCTATGCCGTGTACCGTGACCATCGCGTTCTTGGCGATTCCGGATCGCATTTTCGCATTCTTCGCGAGATCGCAACGAGTTGGGCGGAGAGGCAACCTGTCGCAGCTGCCCAGTGGGCTCTGTCCATTGAAGGGGAGGAATCGGAGACGTCCCGTAGATCGTTAAAATAGAGGTGGTGGATGGTTGGCGCCCCGTCGTAGGACGGGGGCACCAAAATACAAAAAACCAACCATCCATGAC
>JANQJH010000384.1 GCA_028281705.1 Verrucomicrobiales bacterium | reverse complement strand
AATCCATGAAGAATGCCTAGCAGACGATGCGCTCTGAGTCCAGCTAAAATTTCTGGAAATTTGAAGACTAACATCTGCGTAATATGTCCAAACCATAGTGGAAGCCTCACGGCTTCCTCTACGAAATCCGTCCTTCAGCAACACTCACGCTTTCCCATCAATGGGAATCGGTGGTAACCTCTTCCAACGCCTCACTCACACCGCCCCCATGACCACGTCAAAGCGGCAAACGGTGATGGCCTCCGGCCAGGAGTCTTCCTTGAACACTTTCTTCAGCGTTCCTTGAACCGCGGGAGACGCCTTCTCAATCGGCCCACGGGCCACGGTGACCAACTGTTGCTCATCCTTCGAGAGCCTCTTGTAGAGCCCGTCCTTGGCATTCAGTTTCGCTTCATCGGCAAAGTACAACTGCGTCGTCACCTCATGATACCCCCGACGCGCAATCTTGTAGTGAATGTGCGGGGTCCGCTGGAAATTCTCGTCCCCGTAGTGCCGCGGTTTGATCGTTTTGAAACAGTAACGGCCGTCCTCACCCGTAACAAAACGCCCAAAGGACTGAAAATTCTTGTCTTTCTTGTTCTGATTCGGATCGCCAGCGTGATCGTAAATCCCCTGGTGGTCGGTCTGCCAGATATCGACCAGGGCATTGGCGATCGGTTTGCCCTCCGTGTCCTGCACGACCCCGTGCACATAGAGATGCTCCCCCTTGGCTCGCTTCTCGCGACTGGCGACAAAGGTCAAATCGTTATCGAGATCGGGATAAAACGGTCCCTCCGTCTGGGCGGGGGTGACCGGCTCTGACTTGCCAACGACTTGTTGAGCAAGGCCGGCACTGGCCCCTAACAACACAGTGGCCTTGAGGGCCTGGCGACGAGAATGAGGAGAAGATGTGGGCATGGGCTCAGCCTCTTACAGCCCGCCTTTGCTGACAAGCTCTTTGCAAAGATCCCGGCATCTCAATCGCTCTCCCCTTTCTGGTGCAGGGCCTCCGTGAGCCGGAAGAACCCCTTCAACACCAGCCAGACCACGATCACGGCAACGGGAAAACCGAGCATGGCCCATCGCTGGTACGTTTCCAGCCATTGCAAAATGGCACCGCCAAACTTCATGGAGAAGCCCACGACCAGGGGCGTCCAGAGAGAGCAGGCCAAACTCATGTAGACGACAAAGCGCTTCCACGGATAGCCCAACATCCCGGCGGCGATGTAGGCCAGCATCCGGGTTCCCGGAAGAAAGCGGGAAGAGATCACCAGGGCACCGCCATAGCGCCGGTACAATTGCTTGCCGATCTCGAGCCGCCTGGCGGTGACAAACCACGAGATGGGTGGGTACCTGATGATCCGTTCGCCGCACCATTTGCCGAGCAAGAACAAGCCCACGTCACTCAGGACAATCCCCGTGAGACACCCGGTCACCGCCAGCAAGAAGGGAAAGGTTCCCTTGGCCGCCAAAACCCCCGCCGTGACACAGGCCAAGTCCTCGCTCGTGACCGTGGCCACCGCCAGCACTACCACAATCATCCAGGGCGAGGCCTGGGCCGAAGCTTCGAGCCACCCCAAAAGGCCTCCGCCTCCTCCCCCGCCGCCACAGCTCGCGAAGACAAAGACGCAGACGAACCCGAGAAGAACCAACCCCGCGGGAAAAACCGGTCGCTGACGTCCCTGACCCATTACCAACCTATCTCATCAACCGGAGCGGCGCTCGTTTCTCGACTTCGACGGCGCCCCGTCGCGCTCTCCCAAGATCCCGATCAATCGGGGAGGCAAGTTCCCGGCGCCTAACAACTTCTGCGAGGGTATGGGATAGGGCTGCGCAATATCCTTCTCGAAACTCCGGGAAAACATCCTCTGCATGTGCTGTTCCGGGGTCTCCCTCGACGGCACGTTAGCGCCCGTCTTTGCTTTGGCTTTCGCCTTGGCCCGCGTCTCGCCATCCCGGCCTTCCCGTTGCTTTTCCAGCAGCCTAACCAACATCCGCCGCGCCAGAAAGCGATTGAGCGGTTGACTCGTCGATCGATGACAACGCGCCTCCAAGCCACTCGCCCCATGCCGCAAATGCACCCCCACCTGCGATCCCCGCTTGCGAAATCGACCGTTATTGGGGCAGAAGAAACTCTCCCGCAAATCATTCTCCTCCAACTTCAACGCCGCCATGCGACGCCGAAGATCCTCCGATTTGCTGGGGGAAACAGGAAAGCGCAGCATCGACGCCTAACACTCCATACGCAAGGGGCAGAGGTCAACTCAACGATTTCTCTCGAACCGCCGCAGCCGGCCACCGTACTCCGGTCGCTTCCTCCAGGCTTCGAAATAGGGCCGATAGACGTCTTCGCCCATCCAAAACCGCGGCTCCGGATCTCCCGGCAAGAGTCTTCCCTCGGGATAATCCCGGCCGGCCACACTCGCGCGCATCGACTTCAACCAAGCCTCCATCCCCATCTGCAGCCGGCGCGCTATCTCGGGCTGCGCGGCATAGAGATTCTCCTCTTCAGCGGGGTCGTCCTCCAAGTGATAGAGTTCATACTCCTTCGGTCCGTCGCCCTTTTTCCCCACGTGAAGCAGCTTGTAGGGGTAGTCGAGCCAGGCCGTATTGCCGAAGCAATGAAAGGGAATGGGTTTCTCACGCTTGGAGGGTTCCTCACCGGAAAGCAGCGGGGCAAGACTGCGTCCATCTTGAGGCGCCAGCCAGGTCGCCTCGCCCAGGCCCACGATCTCCGCGATGGTGGGAAAGAGATCCATCGTCACCGCCGGAAACTTCGTCACCCGGCCACCCTCGATCTTCGCCGGCCACTCCACAAGGGCCGGAACACGCAAACCGCCCTCGTAAAGCGTTCCCTTGAATCCGCGTAACCCACCGACGGTGGATGGCTTGATCTTTCCCAGACCGCCGTTGTCACTGCAAAACCACAGCAGCGTGTCCTCGGCGATCCCGGCCTCCCGCAAACCCTGTCGCAGCCGGCCCACACTCCGATCCATGGCCACGAGTTCGCCATAGTGCTCCTTCGAAGGGCCGTCGAGTTCGGCAAACGGCGCCGCATCGTCCGCCGACGCCCTGAAGGGATCGTGGGGCGTCCCATACCAGATCATGGTGAAGGAAGGCTTGTCACTCCGGGCGTTTCCCTTGATGAATGTGAGAGCCTCATCGACGATGATCTCGGAGGAGTCCCCACGAAACTCTTCGAACACACCGCCACGGCTCAAGATCGGATCGCGATCGAAAAAATTCGTCGTCGAAAGCCAGGTATCGAAACCAAAGACGCCAGGATGATGCGTGTCCTCCGCCACAATGGGCACGCCCGGTCCTCGCAAACCGTTGAGATGCCATTTCCCAAAATGCCCCGTGGCATAACCGACCGCACGCAAAGCCTGGGCCAAGGTGCGTTCCTGCCTCCTCAAGGAGTAGCCATGACTATCCACACCGGTGCGCATGTTTGAGCGCCCCGTGAGCACACTTGCCCGTGTGGGCGAGCACACCGGAGCCGCGGCATAGAACCGGTCAAAGCGCACGCCCGCAGCCGCCATGGCATCCAAATGGGGCGTCTTCAGCACCGGGTGCCCGTAATAGCTCGTCTGCCCCCAGCCCTGGTCGTCCGTCATCACCAGCACAATGTTGGGCCGGCGGCTGGCGACGGGTGTTTTCTTCTCCTCAGCCTCAGCCTCAGCCTCGGCTGCACCCGCCCTGAAGAACGGGCAAGTGACTAACAAGAACGCCGCCGTCAGAATCGTCTTCTTCATCGTCATGGGTCTTCTTGTCTAAACGGATCCCCGGGAAGAACCAAGCGGGAAACTCGACCTCGACCCGCAATCATGATTCGATGACTCCATGCGTCCATTGGCACTCTTTTCCCTCCTCGCCCTTTTCCTCTGCAGCGCCCAGGCAAAGCCCGATGGCCGCGTGCATCCGCTCCTGCCGGGATTCACCGCCGAGCCCCTGCCGGTGGACCTCCCCAACTGCAATAACCTGCTCTACCGGCACGATGGTAAACTCGTCGTTCTGGGCTACGCCGGCGATCTCTATCTCCTGACCGACACGGACGGCGACGGCGCGGAAGACAAGGTGGAACTGTTCTGGGAGAGCCGCGGCCGCATCATCGGACAGATCGGCATGGACTTGGCGCCCAAGGGGAGTCCGCATGGAAACGCCGTCTTCCTCGCCGCCAAGGGCCGCATCCTCATGATCGCCGACCAGGACGGCGACGACCGCGCCGAAGTCGTCCAGACGATCGCCGAAGGATGGCCGCCGGCCCGGGCCGGGGTCGACGTCACCGGTCTCACCCTGGATCCGAAAGACGGCTCCGTGTGGTTTGGTCTCGGCGTCCGGCTCTACAACGACGCCTATGAGATTGAGGAGACGGGGACGGCACAAAACGATCTCAGCGGAGAACGCGGAAGCATCCTACGGATCGCCCCCGACTTTTCTTCCCGGGAAAAGATCTGCACCGGCATCCGCTGGCCCATCGCCCTCCGTTTCAATGCCCTGGGCGATCTCTTTTGCACCGACCAGGAAGGCGCCACCTGGTTGCCCAACGGCAACCCCTTTGACGAACTCCTCCACATCCAGCCCGGCCGCCACTACGGCTTTCCTCCAAGGCATCCCAAGCACCTGCCCAACGTCATCGACGAACCCAGCGTCTTCGACTACGGCCCCCAACACCAGTCGACCTGCGGGATGAACTTCAACGAGCCCGTCAACGGTGGCCCGGTCTTTGGCCCTGCTTGGTGGCGCGGCGACGCCCTGGTCGCGGCCGAATCACGCGGGAAACTCTACCGCACCAAACTCGTCAAGACCGGCGCCGGTTATGTGGCCCACAATGAGATCGTCGCCTGTCTCGGCATGCTCGCCATCGATCCCTGCGTCAGCCCCGCGGGAGAAGTCCGCATCTGCACCCATTCCGGTGATCCCGACTGGGGCACCGGCCCCCAAGGCAGAGGGCAAATCTGGCGCCTGCGTTATGACCCCGAACACGCTGCTCCTCAGCCCGTCATGGCCTGGCGCCAGAGTCCTAACGAAATTCGTGTGGCTTTTGATAGGACATTGCCACCCGGATTCGAAACTGCCCAATCGGCGACGATCCAAGCGAGCGAAGACGCCCGCGCGGGGGACCGCTTTGAAACCATGCGGCCGCCTTACGAAGTCGTCAAACGCCAGGTAGCCGAAGGCCGCCTCGACGTCCCCGTGTCCGGAATCGCCCTTTCTCCCGATGCGCCGGACCAACTCGCGATCACCACCGCCACTTCCCTCTCTGATCAAACCTCGTTCAGCATGGATCTCCCCGGCTACTTCCTCGATGCCGACGCCGCCGGTCTCGCCGCCACCTGGGAGGATGACGAAGACAAGCCCTGGAGCGGTTGGCTCCCTCACATCGATCTCGAGGTCAACCGCGGCTTTCTCCGACCGAGCGCGCATCACGCAAATCTCTTCGCCCGCCTAACCAAACCGGGAACGCTCAGGCTCGCCACCCAGCTCGACCTCTGGCAGATGCTGCAACCGACCGTACAGAAGGGAGCCCAGCTGGACTATCAATACCCGCCCGAACGCGTCACCGTCACCTTCAGCTCCACCTCCGGCCCCCTGACTCTCAAGTGGGGCAATCGATTCCAAACCTCCACCAGAGGTCATGTGAGTCACGATGTCAGTCTCACCGTGGAGCTCCCGCAGAAGCGGTGGATCCCCATCGAATTCACCTTGGAACATTCCAAGCCTCAGCCCGCCCAACTCACGGCCTACTGGTCCACCTCGGAAGACCGGCGCCACCGCGCGTTCCCCACCCGGCGTTTTCTTCAACCCTGGACCACCTTGGGTGAACCCGCCACCGCCTTCGTCCCTTCCCGCCCCGAGATTCAGGGCGGGAACTGGGCCCGGGGCAAAAAACTCTTCTTTGGCAACAAGGCCCTCTGCTCGTCCTGTCACCAACGCAATGGCGAGGGCCTCCACATCGGTCCCGACCTAACCCAGCTTCCCTTCCGCGACTACGCTTCCCTGCACCGCGATCTCACCGAACCCTCGGCCACGATCAATCCGGACTATCCCACGCACCAAGTCACTCTCGATTCCGGCGAGACCGTCATCGCCACGCGCATGGATGGCACCGACGGCACCGTGAGACTCGGGATCGGGCCCAGCACGGTCATGAGCGTCAAGGCGGAGGCCATTGTGTCCTCCCGCCCACTGGCGCACTCACTCATGCCGCAGGGCCTCACAGAAACCCTGACGGCGGAGGAACTCCGCGATCTCATGACCTTCCTTCTTCACGAGGCTCCGGTGATGCGCGACTACCCCACCCTCCCACGCGACGGCGTGGAACACGCCCCGAAGCCGCGTTCTCGCGCCGAGCTCCAGGCCGTCCTCGCAGGCGCTCCCAACCCGCCGGAAGCCACCCGCCCCATCAAGCTGGTTCTCGTCGCCGGTAAGAAGGACCACGGCTGGGGCGAGCACGACTACCCTCGATGGCAACACGTCTGGAGCCATCTCTTGGCCATGGCGGCGGACACCGGGGTCTCCACCGCCTGGGAATGGCCCTCGCAGAACCAGTGGCAGCAAGCCGATGTCCTGGTGTTCTTCAAACGCGGCAACTGGACGCCCGATCGCATCGCCCAATTGCGAGACTACCAGCGCCGGGGTGGCGGCAGCGTCTTCATCCACTGGGCCTGTGAAGCCGACAGCCACGCACCAGCCCTGGCCGAAATCATCGGATTGGCCTCGAACAGCGCCGCCACCCGTTACCGGCACGGCCTCATCGACGTCGCCTTTGGGCAGTCCCCACCCCATCCCATCAGCCGCGGTTTTTCCCAGACGCGGTTTCACGACGAAAGCTACTGGGAACTTCAGGGAGGCGACGCCCCGCCCATGCATGCCCTGGGTACCTGTGAGGAAGAGGGAGGCACGCATCCACTTTTTTGGGTCTGCGAGTCCGAGAAAACCGGAGAAAAACGAGGACGCCTCTTCGTTTCCATTCCCGGACATTACTCCTGGACCTTTGACGATCCCCTCTTCCGCACGCTGCTGCTTCGCGGCATTGCCTGGGCCGCACATGAACCCGTTGACCGCTTTAACAACTTGATCGAGGCCGGCGTGAAACTCAGCGAATAGTTAGGCATCAAAAAATTCCCACTGCAACTTTCCTCGAATCTGAATCTCACGCAAAGTCGCAAAGTCGCGAAGGTCTGGCCCGTTTGCGCGATTCGGAAATGGTGCCCAGCTCTATTCTTGGCCCCAGTCTATGCTGGCGAAAAACGGCCCCAGTGATGTCGTGAATCCGAAAAAGAAGGTTGAATCTTTGCGCCTTGGCGACTTTGCGTGAGGCATCCC
>JANQJH010000371.1 GCA_028281705.1 Verrucomicrobiales bacterium | reverse complement strand
GCCGTCCTCGGTGAGGCGCTCTTCGATGATCCCGATCTTAGTAATGAGCAGCCAGGCTTGCATGGTCTTGAGCCCGAGTTCGTTGGGGAAACGATCCAGAATATCGATCACTTCGGCGGCCGGCTTCTCCCGCAAGAGGAAATTGGTGTAGGCGTTCAAAGTCGCCTCCACGCCGTCAGAGTCGTTGGACTGTCCCAGCCTGACGATGATGTCACGGATGCGATTGAGCACCTCGTCGAGCCGCTGCGGCGCTTCCTCCTTGAAGGAGGCCAAGGCCGCCACCGCGGCGTTGGGCGCATAGAACGTCTCGGGGTACTTCTCGAAAAAGGTGTCGTAGTAGGCGATCGCTTCCCGGTGCTTCTCCTGGGCCGCCGCCACCGCCACAAGCTGCATCAGGGCCGACGCCGCGGTGGAAAAATGATCCTCGGCCTCGGCGATCTTGATCGCCGTCTGATAACTGATCTCGGCGCCGCTAAAGTTCGCGTCATTCTGCTGCACATCACCTCGAAGACTGTGCGCCCGATCGAGGACCGCCGACTGAGGAAAGTCGTCGATGATCTTGGAGGCGAACTCCAGGGCCTTGGCATTGCCGTTGTTCTGCGGCGTGGAGAGCGCAAAATGGCAGGTCCCCCGGTCGAGGTAGGCCACGTCTAACAAGGCCGATTCCTCCGGCTCATAGATCTTGAGCCAGGCGTCGAGGAGGGTCGCGGCACGCTGCCATTCGAAGAGCTTGATCAAATTACTCGCCTGGTAGTACGTCGAATTCTCCTTGTAGGGGCTCTCGGGATAATGCTTCACATGGCTGTCGATCTCCGGCTGCGCTTCCTTGTAGCGCCCGAGATAGTAGAGCGATCCCGCGTAGACAAAATCGGGGAGGTCGCGACGGGCCGACCCCAGGGTCAGCTTGGGCCGAAGATCCCCCGCGATTTCAATGCAGCGCTCGTACTCCCCATTGAAGAACATGGAACTCAGAAGCAGGGCCGAGACGTCGGGCGCCAATTCATGATCGGGAAACTCGTCGAGAAAATTCAATCCGTGCTGTTGGGCATCCGCCATCTCGCCGATGTCCGATGCCGTCTTCGTTGCCAAGTAGAGAATCGACGGGCGGTACTGCGTCTTGAGGAAATGGGTCCCCATGTAGTCATAGATGGCGAACTGGGCCCGCGTGTCCCCGACACTTTCATAGAGCTTGGAGAGACCGAAGTAGGTCGCAATCTCCAGAGGCTCACCACTCTCCTCCTTCTTTTGGAACATTTCGATGGCGCGCTTCTCCGCCGCGGAGAGTTCCGAGGGATCGGCCAAGCGCCCCGCCAAGAGCACGGCATCCGACTTCGGAACCAACCCATAGAGCCGCCATCCCAATCCAATGAGACCGGAGGCCACCGCATCCTGACCCAACTTGAGCAGCCGGCTCGAGTAATAACCATGAGCCAGGGGCTCCGTCAGGAGAACGGGGCTGAAGCGATCGACGAACTGATTGACGCCCGCCGTCTCCTCCTCGCCTTCGGCCCGAACATAACTTTCCAGCACCGCAAGAAATCCCGGCCAGAGAGAGGCGACCCCCACCCGATAGCGCGCCGCCAGTTCGAAGGCTCGACTCACATTTTTCTCGGCATTGCTCCGGTCATCGAGCTTGGCATAACAAATCCCCAAATTCACGTAATACACCGCGGGATTGAAATGATCCTTCACCGGCGTGGGCTCGAGGCTCATGAACTGGAGGTAGCGTTTGACCGCCTCTTCATAGTTCTCCTGATACTGCTCCGCCGCCGCCCACTGGAAGACAGCCGTCTTCCAATAGACATTGCTACTGGTCACGGCTTCTCCATCCTCGGTCGTGTTGTCGAAATCTTCGTGACACGTCTTGAAGGAACTGATCGCGTCGTCGTAGCGCTTCAGCCTCATCTCACAGAATCCCCGATTGTAGTAGACCGTCCCGAAGGCCGGCATCTTCTGGTAGTAGGAATCATTGCCCCACTCCCCCACAATCTGCTGGAAGAGCGCGTGGGCCTCCTCCCATTTCCCCTGCCGCATCATCCCGACCGCGGTCAGGGTCGCCTTCTCTGCTCCGGCATCAATCGCATTGACACCTTTTTGCGCGACAAGTGGAGACACGGTGGACAGCGCGACGGCCACGGCCGAAAGCAACAGACGGCGCCACCCGTTGGGATTGCGGTAGTGAGGGGATCTCATTTTTGTGTTGGGTTTTTCTCAGTGTCCAAAGATAGAGCGGGAACCAGCTCAAGGCGAAGTTTCATGATCGAAACCGAGAGAGCTGGTCCAGCCAATCTGATTATTCTTCGCGGAAGCCGGTGATCGTCACGTTGCTGATGTCGACAATGCTCAACGTGTTCACAATATCGATGAATCGCTGCTGCTTCGCCCCGTCATCCGCACGCACCACGACAAACGGCGTCGATCCCCCGGTATCGGCCACCGACTTGTATTCGCGCAGCTTTTCCAGTAGACGGGGGCACTTGCGAGAGGTGATGTCCGCCTCGAGTTCCTCTTCCGCACCGCCCACCCCGGCGAGGATCACCCCGTCCTCACGCAGATGAATACTCAGCGGATCCACCGGAGGGACATCCACCTGATCCGTCTGCGTCGCGGGAAAGGTGATGTCGAGGTCGCCCTCTTTGGGCTGCATGGTCGATGTGACCAAAAAGTAAATGAGCAAGAGAAAGCTCACATCGATCAGCGGGGCGATGTCCAACTCGGGATCGCTCGGCTCTTCCAGATGTAAATAAGATCGTCGCGACATGGTTCGCGTTTGGTTAGTCCTGGTACTTGTTCACACGGAACGTGGCAAAAACGACGTCGGCCACCCCGGCGTTGGCCCCGGCGGTGACGACCTTCTTGACCTCGCGCATGTCGGTTCGACGATCAGCTCGCAAGTGCAACTTGGTCTGCAGTCCGGCGACCTGATTCTGCTCTTTCCGTGTCCGGCAAAGGTTTTCCACGTCCGTCAGGGTAATCACTTTTCCGCTGATGTCCTTGATCGTCCCGTTCTGCAGCAGATTGATGACGATGCGGCCGCGCGCCTCCGCCAGCGGTTTGGATTCCAGGGCCACCGAGGGCTGCACGCTCTTGTCCTGCCGGATGACGATGAGGCGCGAGGTCACCATGAAGAAGATCAACAAGAGAAAGACCATGTCGATCATGGGCGACATGTCCATCTTGGGCTGCTCCTGCTCCCCTGCAGCGAGCGCTCGCAGTCGTTTCGAAGCCATGGCAAGCGGGGTCTTGAGCTGGTGTTGGTGCCTAGGAGGCGAGTCCTTCCGGCACCTTGGCCAACTGCTGGTCGGCGTTCAGCGTATTGAGACTGGCGTCAATCATGTCGCTCGCTGCCTCGTGAGAATCCGCCACCAGCCGGTTGAGCCGGTTGCGCAAGACAAAGAAAAAGATGATGGCGGGAACCGCAATCACGAGGCCTGAGAGCGTCGTGATGAGGGCCTCGGAAATGTTCTCCGCCAGAACCGAGGCGTCGGGCGACTCCAAACCGCGGAGCTTGTTGAAGGCACCGATCATCCCGGACACCGTTCCCATCAGCCCCATCATGGGGGCGATCTGGGCCACCACGCCGAGGTAGCCGATCATCGTCATGTAGGCCCGGTTCTCCCGCGCGGTAAAATCCGCCATGGCATCTTCCACATGCTCCCGCCCCAGGGTTTCAGGTTCCGTGGCATCGACGTGCGGCAATGAAGTCGCCAACATTCTCCCGAGGAAAGAAGGGCTGGTGGAGGCCACCTCGATAGCACTGCGCACCTTGCAGCCGGCCATGTACTCATGGATTTGCTGTCGAAGATCGTCCGGGACAAACTTCGAGCGCCCCAGCTGAATGAAATTGTAGATGACAAGCGCCACCATCGCCAGCGAGCATGCTCCCAGAGGATACATGGCCCAACCGCCCTCCTTGATCTGGTCAAAGACGGTGATCTTGGCTTCGGGCGCGACTTCCGCGTCCTGCGCAAGGAGTTCAGGGGCCAGGACGGTTCCAGCAATCAAGACGATGCCGAGGGTGATGAGAGGTTGGGAGGAACCACGTTGAAGGCTCGTGCGAGGCATGGTGCTTTCGGGGGGATTGATGTTTTGTTCAGATTTGGGTGAGCCCGACGGAGAATCAGGACTCGCTTGGTCTAGAACAGATTACGACCCCGGTAAAGGGGCTTTCTGTGAAAAGCGACGAGAATCTCGTCCCCCTCACCAGAGGACAACTCGGCAATCAATGCCAATTATTTCGCTAAAAATTTCACGATTGCCTGGTCGAAAACGGGCTCGACTTCCTCCGCCACCCGGGTACTCCCCATCTGCGTCAGCATGACGTCGTCCACGAAGTTCTCCATGCTCTTGGAGAGGACTTCCTCGCGATTGAGATCAATGAAAGGGACCCCGGTTTTCGCCGCCCAGGCGGCAGCCGCGGCATAGTAGCGATTGAGTTCCCTCTCGATCCAGCCTGGGTCCGGCCGC
>JANQJH010000329.1 GCA_028281705.1 Verrucomicrobiales bacterium | reverse complement strand
CACTTTCTCCGCTCGGCCACCACCCGGCGCTCTCTAGCATCATAACGGACTCCGACTTCATGACGAACCTCATGGGGAAAGTGCCTTTCCAGGTCTTCCAATGTCACCGCCGTGGCCAATCCAAGAATGACTTGAAGGTCCTTCCCCTCGATCTCCGTCATCTCGCCGGCCACCACCATCTCCGTCTGACTAGGGATCACGCTCCCCTGGCTCAATTGGCCTCGCCGGCTGCCCATCACCTGAAATACCTTGCTTCCCGCACCGCGGCGGGCCGCGATCTGATCGGGAAAGGCCGGCAAGAGCAGATCCGGCAACGGGCAGCTCAATCGCTCGCGAGGCAGTTCCTCATACCCGCCGCGCCGCGCCAGGAGGCGCAGGAGGCGCTCCACTTCGCGGGCGGCCCCGGAATGGACACCCAGTTCCCGGCAACGCTCCACTCGAAACCCGGCACCCGCCGCCGCCTCATAGGCGCGCACGAGAGGAAACCAATCGGAACTGTCCCCCGGCTCGACAAACCGCTGCCGCGCGGCTTCGCCCGCCTTGCCCTTGGAAAATAGAGGACGCGTTTGCGCCAGCGCCACTAACAGACAGGCTGGCAGCCACAGATGGGCATCATCACTCTGCTCTGCCTCGACCAATAACCGGGCGAACCTCGGACTGACGGGAAAGTCACTCATGCGCCGCCCCACATCGGTGATTTCACCAGAGTCCTTTTCCAATGCCCCCAACGCGCCTAACAAGATCAAGGCGTGCTCCAGCGTCGCCGCCTCCGGCGCCTCGAACCACGGAAAGCCATCCAAATCTGTGAGCCCCAACCGTTTCAAGTGCAAAACGGTCTCCGCCAGATCCAAGCGATGGATTTCAGGTCTCTCGTGGGCGTGCCGCGCTCGATGATGCGTCTCGCTCCAGATCCTCACGCAAATACCGGGAGCCGTCCGACCAGCCCTGCCCGCTCGCTGATCCGCCGAAGCCTGGGAGATCGGCCCAATGGTGAGGGTATTCAATCCGCGATTGGCATCAAAGTTGGGAATCCTAGCCAAACCACTATCGATCACGAGACGGACGCCATCGATGGTGAGCGAGGTTTCCGCAACGTTGGTCGCCACAATGATCTTTGGCCGATTACTGGGAGCCACTGCGGCATCCTGTTGCTGGGGCGAAAGATCCCCGTAGAGAGGTAAGATCTCCATCCCGCGGGCCCATTTCTCTCCCCGGAGACAATCGACCGTCTTCCTGATCTCGAAACTGCCCGGCAGGAAGAAGAGCACGTGTCCCTGGATCCCGTCCTTCCGGACGACCTCGCGCGCCGCTCGGGCCATTTTTTCCCAGATGGGCATGTCGCGCCCACCCTGAGGCTGGTAGCGAATGTCTACCGGAAAGGTTCTCCCGGCCGACTCCAGTCGTTCGCAGGGCGCGAGAAAAGCCTCCAGCCGTTCTGAATCCAAGGTGGCCGACATGACGAATAACCTCAGATCCGGACGGCTCGTCTGCTGCAACTGCCGACAGCGAGCCAGTCCCACGTCACCATCGAGATGACGCTCATGAAACTCATCGAAGATCACGGCACCCACTTGCTTCAATTGGGGATCGCTGAGCATCTGCCGCAGAAGGACGCCTTCGGTGACGAAACGGACCCGCGTCCGCGGACCGATCACGCGCTCAAATCGCACCTGATACCCAATCTCATCCCCGAGTTTGCTCCCGCGTTCCCAGGCCACCCGGGCCGCCAGCATGCGGGCGGCAATGCGGCGAGGCTGGAGCACGACGATCTCTCCTTCGAGCGAACTCTCCAACAACATCTGTGGCACCTGGGTCGACTTCCCCGAACCCGTGGGCGCCTGGATAATTACCGCCGCTCCCGCCCGCCCTGCAGCTCGCCGGATGGGACTTCGCAACTCGTCGATCGGGAGTTCATTGGCCATGCAGGAGCCTATAGAGCCAAAAGACCCCAGTGCGAGTTTCCATTGCGCCCATCGAAATCAGCCCTTAGCGTCTCCTCATATGACGAACCCAATCCTCGCATTCTTGGGCCCTCAGGAGACGATCATCATCTTGATCATCCTGCTTCTCCTCTTTGGAGCCAAGAAGCTTCCGGAACTCGCCCGCGGCATGGGAAAAAGCATGGGCGAATTCAAGAAGGCCCGTGAAGACTTCGAGGAAGAAATTGCCAAGGGCGAAGAAGAAGGGCGCAAAGACATCGATAAGAAGGGATAAAAGATCCCTTTGCAGGTTTCTGGATTCTGATTAGGCTCAAAAGATGCAAGCTTATCCCGCGTTCATGAATCTGGGACCCCAGGAGGGAATCCTCATTTTTGTTCTGATTCTCCTTCTGTTCGGCGCGAAGAAACTCCCCGAGCTGGCACGCGGGCTCGGCAAGAGCATGGGCGAGTTCAAAAAGGCCCGCCAAGAGTTCGAAGACGAGATCACGCGGGCTCAGGATGACATCGACGTCTCGAAGAAGTCGAGCTAGAGCACTCCTCCCACTCGCCGCCACGGCGCTATTGGTCAGCGTCACCCTCTCGAGGGCGGAAGCCCCGCCGTCCTCCGGTGTGGTGCCAGAGGACCGCCATGCCGCCGCCTCTTCCGAGGTCGTGTTCATGGGGTACAACCTCAAGAACTACCTCCGAATGGAACGCCGCGTCGACGGCGTGCTCCAGAAAAACGCCCCCAAGCCCGAGCCGGAGATCGCGGCGATCCTCACCATGGTGCTCAAAGGTCAGCCGGACGTGCTCGGCCTTGTCGAGATCGGTACCATCGACGATGTCCGTGATCTCCAGGAGAGACTCAAAAAGCGCGGGCTCAATCTCCCTCACGCCACCATCAATCGCGCCTTCGACACCGATCGAAGGACCGCCTTGATCAGTCGGTTTCCCATCACCGAAACCAACCACCAGACGAAGCTGACCTACCGCATGGGGCAACGCCAATGGGCCCACCGGCGCGGCATCCTCGACGCCACCGTAGAAATCCACCCGGATTACACACTGCGTGTCCTCGGGGTGCATCTCAAATCGAAACGCAAGCTGCTGGAAGCAGATGAAGCCCTCATGCGCCGCCACGAGGCCCATCTCACCCGGGAGTACGTCATCACCATCCTCTCGGAAAATCCCGAGACCAATTTGATCCTCTTCGGCGATTTTAACGACACGCGAAACGAGACCCCCATCAAAGCCATCCAAGGAAAATACGGTACCGAGGGCTACCTCGAAGCTCTTCCTGCCGAGGATGCTCTGGGCTACACATGGACTTACCATTGGAGTCTCGCCGACCAGTATTCCCGATTCGACTACCTCTTCGTCAATCGCGGCTTACGCCCGGAAATCGCCACCAACAAGAGCCTAATCGTGTCGGATCCCGCTTGGTTCACCGCCAGCGACCATCGGCCGGTCACCACGATTATCCTGGCGGCGGACCAATAGAGAATCCCCCTCCCGGACAGGCCGGAGCCTGGCGGCGTGATAAAGAAAAGGCGCGCGGAGGGCCAGCATCAACCACTACAACTACGCCACGGAGACGCTCAGTGCATCTCCGGCGGGGAGCATTCAGGATGCGGGCATCTTCCAAGACCCAACGGCCTACGTCTTTGGAAAATCGTCCTACAATGTCGATGCCGATCCCTCCCGCAACCAAACCAACAATCAAGCCGTGGGGCAGAACAAGATCGCTGGCTATATCGAAAACACGCCTTTCCGCGGAAACTCAGACAATGACTCCCTCGTGTTCCGCCGCGACACCAGCGGACCGGACGTGGTTCCCTATGAGACCCACTACAGAAGCGGCAACTCGGGGGCGCCTGCTTTCCTCGATCAAGGAGGCGGGAATCTCCTCCTCATTGGCACAGCCGTGTTCACTTTCTCGGGCGGTAGCGGGATCAACTATACGGGCAACTCAGGCAACCATGCCGCGGCGATCACTGATTTTATCAATGCGAGTGCCGTGCCCGAACCGAGTGCCATCCTCCTCGCCGCCATCGCCGGCATCCCGCTCTTCCGCCGCCGACGCGGGCCCCGGACGCTTGCCCGTAACGCCTAGCAAGCAAGCGGCCCCTCCCGCAGCTCAGGGAGGATCCACCGCCAGGATAACGGCGACGGCGGAATTCCCCGGAATGTTGTGGATTCGCCCTCCGATGCCAGAACGGGCGCTTCCTGAATCTCCTCCTGGGACCCCGGCCAACTCGCCTGTGTCTGAAAAAAAAGTGCTCGCAACGTCTAGCCATCATTCAATAGTGATGGTCTATGCTGATGCGCCCGACTCGCCCGATCAGTCTCCTTCTCGCCGTGACCATCGCCATGCTGGGCACCTCCCGCGGAGATATCATGATCGACGGCTACATGGACGCCGACAACGATCGCTTCACCAATAGTGGCAGCTTTATCATGTCCGGCCTCGATGTCAGCGGCGTCGGCCAGACGAGTTCGAGCCGGTGGGCCACCGCCATCAGCCGCAACGTGATCATCTCGGCCTCGCATTTCGCCCCCAGCGGTGTGGTCACATTTTATCCTGGCAATGACCCCACCGCTACTCCCGTGACCCGAACCATCACGTCCGGCACGACGATTGCGAACACGGATATCTATCTCGGCGTTCTCGACTCCAACCTGCCGAACAGCATCACCCACTACGACATTGCCTCGACACCGCTCTTCGGCGCTCCGGACAACACCATCCAGGATGCCGGCATCTTCCAAGACTTGACGGCTTTCCTCTTTGGCATCTCGCCCTATGATGTGGATCCCGATCCCTCTCGTTCTGCCGTCAATGACCAGGCCGTGGGGCAAAACAAGATCGCCGGCTACGTGGAAGACGCCGACGTCCTCGGGAACACCGACAATGACGCCCTTGTGTTCTTCCAGGACGACATGCCCCCGGACGAAGTTGACTATGAAGCGCAGTACGCTTCAAACGACTCTGGAGCTCCGGCCTTCCTCAATCAGGGTGGAAACCTCCTCTTACTCGGTACGGCCGCTTTCACTTTCACCTTTCCGCCCGAAATCGGACTCCCGCCCGGAAGCGCGATCAACTACACGGGCAACCAAGTGGCGGCGATCAACAGCTTTATCAATGCCAGTGCCGTGCCCGAACCAAGTGCCTTTCTCCTCGCGGCCATCGCCGGCATCCCCCTCTTCCGTCGCCACCGGCGCAAGAATCAGTTAGCGTCCGAAACCCCACAGGTCTCAACCCAATAATATCGAGGGACTAAAGTCCCTGCCACTTTCTCACAATGTGGGAGGGACTTCAGTCCCTCGGCTATTTTGCAGCACCTCAATTTTGCATTGGTGTCAACCCTTCCTCCTTCAAGCGCAGTTGCCCGCACGCCGCATCGATGTCGTGCCCCTTCTCGCGCCGCAGCGTGGCCACCGCCCCTCCCCGTTTCAAGACGTCGAGGAAGGCCTCTTGATGCCC
>JANQJH010000316.1 GCA_028281705.1 Verrucomicrobiales bacterium | reverse complement strand
AGCCCCGGCGTCCAGGGCTCCCCGAAAGATACCGGGGAAGGCGAGCACGTTGTTCACTTGATTGGGAAAATCGCTCCGACCGGTTCCGATCACGGCGGCGCCACCACGCCTCGCGTCCTCGGGCATGATCTCCGGGGTCGGATTGGCCATGGCGAGGACGATGGGGTCCGGCGCCATGCGCTGAATGTCTTCGGCCTGCAAGAGATTGCCCTTGCTCACGCCAATGAAGACGTCGGCCTCCTCTAACACTTCCTGGAGCGAACCACTGCGGTTTTCGCGATTGGTGAATTTGAGAAGGCCTTCTTTCTGCGGATTGAGACCGGATCTGTCAGGGTGAATGGCCCCCCGGCTGTCACACACGATAATGTCCTTCACCGAGACGCAGACATCCGAATCAAACCCCACACAACGCAGCAGACTGGTGATCGCTGTGCCGGCGGCGCCGGCGCCGTTGACGACGACACGCATCTCCTGGAGTTCGCGTCCCACGACTTGGGCCGCATTGATCATGGCCGCCAAGAGGACAATCGCCGTGCCGTGCTGATCATCGTGAAACACAGGAATGCCAATATCCTGGAGACGCTCTTCGACCTCAAAACAGCGCGGTGCGGCAATGTCCTCGAGATTCACCCCGCCAAAGACGGGGGCCAGACGCTTCACCGTGTCCACGATCTCGTCCGTGTCCTGAGTGTCGAGACAAATGGGCCAGGCATCGATGTCGGCAAAGTGTTTGAAGAGCAGCGCTTTCCCCTCCATCACAGGGATGGCGGCAAGAGGGCCGATATTCCCCAATCCAAGGACAGCCGAGCCATCACTGACCACCGCAACCGTGTTGTGCTTGATGGTCAAATGTCTCGCCTGCGCGGGATCGCGGGCAATGATCTCACACGGCCGAGCGACGCCCGGGGTGTAGACGGTGGCCAGGTCATCGCGGTTCTCCAACGGCAGCTTCGGCGTGATCGCGACCTTACCGCGGAGCTGCTCGTGAATCACCTGGGAGCGTTCGAAAAAATCCATGTTCATGTTCCGTTAACTGAATTGAGATCCATAGGGTTGGCAGCTTCCAATTAAGCTTTGCTGTGCTAACTAACAAATTTAACTGTTCGATGAATTCGTTGAGGCTGCTTCTTTCGGAGACCATCGCGTGCGTTCACCCAAGGAGGCGCAATGGCCGCAATCGGGGACCAGGGCACCCTTTTCCACCTGGTGTTCGCGATGACATTTCTGACAGGTCAAGGTGGCACTGAAGGCCGCGCGAACTCCGGGATCGAACCGCAGCCTCGTGGCGGTGGCGTTGTAAACCGACACGCAAAAAGGAACGCAGAAGGTAACAAGTAGCTTGGGCAAGGAAACCTGGGACCAGTGCAAGCCGAGGAGATGCTCGCCCTGATTGATCAGGTTGACCACGGTGCCGACAATGAGGGCAACCTTGATGCCCCCCAAGAGGGAAGATCGTTGGCTGGCCACCGTAAGGAACAAGCGGATCCCGTCGACCCGTGCCGATTCGTCTGAAGGCGCTAGTGTCATGCCTCATCATCGAATGATAGGGCGTCAACTGTCTCTCGCATCGTGCGCACTCACTGAAAAAACTACACCGCGCCGTAGGCCAACATGGCGTCAGCCACCTTGATGAAGCCGGCGATGTTTGCCCCCTTGACGTAGTTCACCGAGCCATCGTCTGCGTCACTGCCGTACTCGACGCATTTGGCATGGATGTCTCTCATGATACCCTTGAGACGCCCGTCGACCTCGTCGTGATCCCAGGAGAGACGCAGGGCGTTTTGGCTCTGCTCCAGACCCGAGACAGCGACGCCGCCGGCGTTGGCGGCCTTCGCCGGACCAAAGAGAATCTTCGCCTTGACGAAGGCGTGTACGCCGTTGAGTTCGGTGGGCATGTTGGCCCCCTCACTCACGGCCTGGATCCCATTGTCCAGCAAGGCCCGGGCTTCCTCTCCGCTGATCTCATTTTGGGTGGCACAGGGCAAAGCGACTTCGGCAGGG
This sequence comes from Verrucomicrobiales bacterium, assembly GCA_028281705.1. Classification (GTDB taxonomy): domain Bacteria; phylum Verrucomicrobiota; class Verrucomicrobiia; order Verrucomicrobiales; family DEV007; genus JAACDM01. The sequence continues at coordinate 10,353 of JANQJH010000316.1, read as the reverse complement.
ACATGCCACGGCCGCTTGCCTTCGTGGAACTCGGCTCCCTTGAATTTCTCCGCGTATTCAATCACGCGCCCGCGACGCACCTCCTTGAGATCCTTGATGAAGGCAAGCTTTTCCGCATCGATGCCATCGGGATCGTGAATGAATCCGGAGGAATCGGAAAACGTGAGGACTTTCGCCCCCATTTCGATCGCCTTTTCGATGCTATAGATGGCGACGTTTCCCGATCCGGACACGAGAACGCGTTTCCCCGCGATGCTCTCGCCGCGCTGCTGAAACATGTTCTCGCAGAAATAGACGCACCCGTAGCCCGTGGCCTCGCGCCGGCCGCAACTGCCGCCAAAGGAAAGCCCCTTGCCCGTGAGAATCCCGGTGAAGCGGTTTTTCAGCCTCTTGTACTGTCCAAAAAGGTAACTGATTTCACGCGCACCGACACCAATATCGCCCGCGGGCACATCGGTGTCTTCACCGATGAATCGCTGCAGTTCGGTCATCAAGGAATGGCAAAAGCGCATCACTTCACCGTCGCTCTTCCCCTTGGGATTGAAATTCGAGCCGCCTTTGCCACCGCCCATGGGCAGGCCCGTCAGACTATTCTTAAAGGTCTGCTCAAACCCGAGGAATTTGAGGATACTGAGAGTCACACTGGGATGAAAGCGGAGCCCGCCCTTGTAGGGGCCGATGGAGTTGTTGAACTGCACCCTCCAGGCCCGGTTGGCCCGAATGTTCCCCGCGTCATCCATCCAGGTGACCCGGAAGATGACCACGCGATCCGGCTCTGTCATGCGTTCCAGGATCTGTGCTTTGCGGTATTCCGAATGGTCGAGGATGAAGGGCATGAGCGATTCGGCAACCTCCCGGACAGCCTGATGGAATTCGTCTTCATGGGGATTGCGTTTCACCAATCCCGCCATGAACTGTTCAACCTCGGAATTGCTACTGCTGGTGGACATGATGGTCTCTATTTCGGTTCGAGTTAGGGCTCTATCAAAGTTCTTTGGACCGGAGGACGAGCATTTTCACGATCTGCATGTCCTCCATGGTGTGGGGAATCCCGCCCGTGCCCAATCCCGACTGCTTCAAGCCGGCAAAGGGCATCCAGTCGACGCGAAAAGCGGTGTGGTCGTTCACCATCACGGCCGAGGCCGAAATCTCGGTATAGACCTTCATCGCCAAATCGATGTCCCGGGTGAAAACGGCGGCCTGAAAGGCAAAGGGAAGCGCATTGGCACGGGCGATGACCTCGTCGATCTCCGAATAGGGGTAGACGCAGACGACGGGTCCGAAGATCTCCAACTGGCTCACCTTGGCATCGGCGGGCGGATCGAAGAGGACGGTGCAGTCGAAACACGTGTCACTGATTCGCTGGCCCCCACAGATGATCTTCGCCCCGGACTCCACGGCCTCCGCGACCCAGGCCTCGACGCGGTCCACCTCCGCGGGCCGAATCAGCGGGCCGACATCGGTATCCGCCAGGGTGGGATCGCCAACGATCATGGACTTCGCATGTTCTGCCAGTCTTTGGGCTACGGTGGAGGCGATGGACTCGTGAGCGAACACGCGCTGCACGGAGACACACACTTGGCCGGCATGATAGAAACCGCCCTTGGCCAGCAACGGGATGGCGTCGTCCAGATCGGCATCGGCCGCCACAATCGAGGGAGCGGCGCCACCATGCTCCAGCGCACATCGCGTTCCCGGGGCCAACTGCGAACGCAACTTCCAGCCGACACCCGGACTGCCGATGAAGGAAAAGAAGGCCACGCGCGGATCCGTCACCAGCTGAGTCGCAGCCCCTCGATCCGTCGTAACAAAAACCTGACACCAGACTTCCGGCAATCCAGCCTGACGGAGGATCTCGACAAACCGGAGGCAAGAGAGCGCCGTGTCTCCCGCGGGTTTGACAATGACAGGACAACCCACAGCCACCGCTGGCGCCACTTGGTGCACGATGAGATTGAGAGGATGATTGAAGGCGCTCACCGCCACGACGACCCCGATGGGCTCGTGACGGGTGAAGGCGAGACGGTTGGAGGAGGCGGCGTTCAATCCCATGGGGATCTCCTGGCCCGCCTGCGTGCGCAGGGTTTCCACACAGACCGCCATCCCGTCAATGGCGCGCGCCACTTCGACCCGGGAGTCCACCAGAGGTTTGCCTCCCTCCCTCGCGGCATCGATAGCGAGTTCCTCAGCTTCCTCTGACATGATCGCTGCCGCGCGATCCAGGATTTCGATACGGCGGGCAGCGGGCAACCAGGCGGCACGATCGAGAAAGGCCGATTCAGCAGTGGTTAGAGCCATTTCCACGGCGCCACGGCCTCCCGTCGCCACTGCAGCAATCTCACTGCCATCAAAGGGAGCCCGGACCACCAGGTCTTCACCTTCAGGCAAGGCTCCGACAACCATCATGGGAAACTTTTTCTTCATGACATCTCTAGATAGGTAGATCTTCCTAACATCCGCGTAGCACCCAATCACACGAGCTTGCTCTTCTCCACGATCTCGCGATTGAGAATGCGGTCGTTGTCTGAATAGTCGACGGGGACGTCGATGAGGTGCACGCCTTCGCTATCGAGACACGATTTCAGGAGCGGAAGGAGTTCCCCGGAACTCTGAAGGCGATGCCCTTTGGCGCCGTAGCTCTCTGCGTATTGCACGAAGTCGGGGTTTCCGTAATCGAGACCGAAATCCTTGAAGCCCATGTTCGCCTGTTTCCACTTGATCATGCCGTAGGCGTTGTCGTTGAGGATGAGGACGACCAAGTTCAGCTTCAAACGCACACAGGTCTCCAATTCCTGAGAATTCATCATGAACCCTCCATCGCCACAGATGGCCATCACTTTACGATCGGGATGCACCATGCGCGCCGCCATGGCCGAAGGAAGTCCTGCGCCCATGGTCGCCAATGCATTGTCGAGGAGGACGGTGTTGGAGCAACGCGCCTTGTAGTTGCGTGCGAACCAGATCTTATAGACGCCGTTGTCCAGGGCGATGATACCGTCATCGGGCATGGCCTGGCGCACATCGGCCACCAGCCGCTGAGGATAGACGGGAAAACGCTCGTCGTCGGCGCCCTCACAGAGATGCGCGTTCATCGCTTGAGCAACGCGCTCAAAGTAAGAAAAATCCCAGTTCTCGCTCGGACTGAGGCGCTCGTTCAACTGCCAAATGCTGTGAGCGATGTCGCCCACGAGTTCGACCTGAGGAAAATAAACGGGATCGACCGCCGCCGTGTTGAAGTTCACATGGATCACCTGGACCCCGCCATCCTCCATGAAAAAGGGCGGTTTCTCGACCACATCATGGCCCACGTTGATGATCAGGTCGGCCCGCCTGATGGCACGATGAATGAAGTCATCGGTCGAAAGCGCCGCGTTGCCAAGGAAGAGAGGGTGTTCTTCATCGATGACTCCTTTCCCCATCTGGCTGGTGATGAAGGGAATCTTCTGCTGATCGACAAAGCGACGGAGCACTTTGGCCGTCAGTTTACGATTGGCGCCGGCGCCCACCATGAGGAGCGGGTGGTTGGACTTTTCCAGAAGCTCCACGGCATTTCCGATGGCCTTCTCCTCCGCCACGGGACGCCGCACCAAGCTCTTGGTTAGCGGACTGGCATCCGTTCCCTCCGCGGCAATGTCTTCCGGCAGCTCCAAATGAACCGCCCCGGGGCGCTCTTCTTCGGCCACGCGAAAGGCCTCACGCACGCGCGAGGGGATGTTGTCCCCGGCGACAATCTGCTGCGTGTACTTCGTCAACGGCCGCATCATGTCAACGATGTTGACGATTTGGAACTGGCCCTGCTTGCTGCGCTTGATGGGTTTCTGTCCCGTGATCATCAGCATGGGCATGGCGCCCAACTGCGCGTAAGCCGCTGCGGTGACAAAGTTGGTCGCGCCCGGTCCCAGGGTGGCGAGACAAACCCCGGCTTTCCCGGTGAGCCGCCCGTAGGTGGAGGCCATGAAGCCCGCCGCCTGTTCATGCCGCGTGAGAATCAGTTGGATCTTGGAGTCCTTCAGTGAATTGAGGATATCGAGATTCTCTTCCCCAGGAATCCCGAAGATGTATTCCACCCCTTCATTCTCCAACGCTGCGATGAACAGATCCGATGCCTTCATGATACTATTGCTTCCTTACTCTCCAAATGTTGTCAGCCAGTAAGTAAGAGAGGGATCGGATACGCGCCCATTTATTCCCGAGGACTTCAATTCCTCTCAAACATGCCATCTTGCACATCTTGCCAGCCGAAAGGCAACTCTTTTTCAGCGACAGTTGCCGGGTGTCACGCGGCAAGAAGCCAGTTTCACGTTCCTGCATGAGGCAACGTGGGGCAGCGGGACGCCTGTCGGGCCGCGCAGCGACAGCATGCCAAGGAACCAGCGGGACGCCGGTTTCACCTTCTAGCATGAGTCGACGCCACTGAAGACAAAAAGGGCGGAGCCGAAGCCCCGCCCTTTCTACGAACGAATCAACAAGACATCTCAAGCCATCGGCGATGGCTTGGATTGTTTTCGATTACTCGACAGCGCGGTAGTAACCCACATCGAGCGCGCCGCGAGCGGCATCCGTGTCCTCATACGTGCCAGTCACACCAGTAGCGATGACTTCCCAGTCGATGAGGTTGGTCGAGTATTGGATGTCCGCCGTGACGCCGTCAGGCAAATCGAAGGACACGTTTCCTCCGACGGAGATGAAGACGTCTCCGATGTCGAAGCTGTCGCCTGGCGTTGGTGGCGTCGGTCCGGGAGGCACCAAGGGCAATCCGTCCACGCCGGCCTGGTAGACCTGGCCCACTTCATCGGCGCTGAGTGCGCGATCAAAGATCGCCACCTCATCGAAGAGACCGCTGAAGTTCTCGTTGCCATTCTGACCACCGAGGTAGAGCGGCTGCGGATTGACCGGGGCACCAGTGATGGTGCTCGTCGCCACCTCTTCGCCATTCCGGTAGTAGGTGAGGTTCTCCCCGCTCTTGACCACGAGGTTGTGGGCCCAAACGCCGACTTCAAACAAGGTGTTGTCACCGGGCACGTTCTCGCCACCGCCATCGAAGTGCCACTCGAACACGCGCGGGGTGAACTTGATGAACTCGCGCGGGGCGAAGTCCGTCCCATCCGGGCTCCAGCGGTTCCCGAAGACAATGTTATTGTTGTCCGTCTCATCCGGATTGACCCAGAACGACCAGGTGAAGTCCTTCTCCACATCAATGACGGGCAGGATGGAACCAAAGTCGATGTAGGAACCGCCGCCGGATTGGTAAACCGTGCCGCGATCGCCATCCTCGACCCAGGCACCGGCAGGCGCCAAGATGGTCCCGTCATTGCCATTCCCGCTGGCGTCTGCCGCCACATCACCGGCACCCTCATCAAGGCGCCAGTAACCGAGCAAGCCTTCGATACCGCCTCCGCCAGGAGGACTGATGACGAGGTTATCGATGAGCAAAGTCTCGGTGTGACCACCGGTCCGCGCGATGATGGAGAATCCATGGGAAGGATCCCCGTCGAACCCAGGCGTGGGCACATCGACGAAGTCCGCGTTGTTCACCAGGCCGGTGGTACTGAAGCTGGCCCCGGTGTCCGGGCTCCAGGACATGGTGGCCGAAGCCTCCACGCGCTCGCCCGGCTTGAAGTTAGCCCCGTCTTCACCTAACGCTTCGGTGAAAGCGATTTCATCTCCCGCAACCTCGATGCCCACCCCGGCATCCTGGGCGGGGTCGTTCCAATTCCAAGTGTCCACCTGGAAGGAAACGTGAGGCACTGCCGCACCGTAGCCTTCCTCGGCCGGATCTCCGTAGTTGTCCGCGCCGGGGATGGCCCCGTAGTTGAAGGAAAAACCGTCCGCCGGGGTGTTGCCACCGTCGGTGTGATCGATGACAAAGTCGAAGGTCGCGATCCAACCGCCCGAGGCGTCGAACTCAGGTGCGACAAACGCGGCCCCCGTGCCACCGACATTGACCTCGGTCATGCGCAAGGCGCCACCCTGGACTGAGTTGGTTCCGTCACTGCTTGAGATGGTGGAGCCGTCATTGAGATCGTCAGTGCCATCGGCAAAACCATCGAAGTTCTGCGCGTAGAATGGCAACCCGCCGCCACCGCCAGGCTTAGGCGAGGTGGCGATGTTCAAGATCTCGGCTTCGGACACGGCGCCGTCATAGACGCGGATGTCGTCAAGATCACCGCTGAAGTCGCGGTCCTGATCGCCACGCGTGGCACCGATCACAAGATCACCAGGATCGGTGAAGTTGCCCTTGGCATCGGAAGCGACCTCGACCCCATCCACATAGATGGCTTGCGTCCCTTCCTTGTAGCGGTAGGCCACGTGATGCCACTCACCGACGACCACCGTGCCTCCACTGATGTCGTTCCCCCAGTGGCCCATGTGATAGGCGGCACCGCGGAGACCGTTGTGCAGCACGTTGCCATTCGTCAACTGACCGAAGATCATATTGTCCTCGCTGTCGCCACCCGGAGCCACCGTATCGGCGCGCATCCAGGCCATCATGGTGTAGTCACCACCGGCATCGGGATGCGAGACCTCAAGGGCGGGGATGCCTGTCAGGACATGCATGGAATCGGCACTGGTGGCCCCGTCCTGGGTGAAGTTGAGATAACCGGTCGCTCCCACACCGCCACTCGCCACCCAGGCGCCGGCGTGCGCGTTGACCAATTCACCGGCCGGACCACCCGGCACCGCGTTGTTGATTACCGTTCCCACACCTTCGTTGAAGTCGTAGTGGGCAATCAGGCGCGCGATCGGCTTGGGAGGCTCGGGACCGTCAAAGACATTGGGATCCGTGCCGCCACTCTGCTCGTGGAGGTTGGTCAATCCGTCAGCATCGGGATCGCCATCGGCGGTGGCATCCAAATTGCCGAAGTTGTCATTCTCCCAGCTATCACGCAGACCGTCGCCATCCATGTCCGCCGCCGTGCCTAACAACTCCACGGTGCCGGCACCGGAGATGCCATCGTCGAGCTGGAACACGGCCAACAAGTCCTCCGCCGTATAGGGCCCGGGGCCACCGAGCTCCGTCAAGCTGAAGAGCACGTTGCCATCCGGATCCACCCCGATAATGTCGGCCACCTGGATGGTGCCGCCGAGAACCAAGCGGAAGTTGTCCCCCTGGATCTTCAGGAGCGAAATGTCGCTCGAGGAGTCGTAGCCATAGGCCACCCCGCCACTGGCGAGGAGGATCGAACCATCACCCAGCGAACCGTCCGCCAATCCGGCGACGTCGGTACCGATGATATCGATGGGACCGCCAAAGGTGCTGCCGTCCCCCGTGAGTTCGACGTTTCCTTGGAAGTCATCCGCACTCCCACCCTGGAAGGTGAGATGAGCGCCGCCGGAAAGCGTCGAGTTCAAGGTGAGATTGTCATCTCCCACGTCGATTAGCACCGTGCCGCGAAGATCGAGCGATCCGCCAAGGCTCGCATTGCCCGCCAGGCTCACATTGGCATTGTTCAAGGTGATATTGGCCAGGGCGTCGCCACTGTGGTCCAGCTCGAGAGTCATGTCAGGGCCGATCAGCGTCAGGGTATCTCCGTTGAAGGTGCCGCTGGAGCTGATCAACTTGTTGGTCACGGTTCCCACCGCCACGTAGTTGTTCCCCGCGCTGGGGGCTTCGCCGTTGGACCAGGTCGCGGGATCATCCCAAGCGCCCGGAGCCACGGCGATGATGGCATCAGGTTTGCTGTCCGGATTCAAGGGATCCGTGTTGAGAGCCAGCTCGACGTTTTCATCGAAGGTGTCCCCATCGGTGTCCGTCTTGGTTGGATCCGTGTTGAGATCGTTGACCTCCTGTCCGTCTGCCAGACTATCTCCATCGGTGTCTGCATTGTCGGGCCTGGTGCCGTGCTCGTTGACCTCAGGACCATCTTCCAGTCCATCGTTGTCGCTGTCCTTGTTGTCTGGGAAGGCGCGATTGGCCAGTTCATCCGCGTCGGTCAGACCATCTTCATCAAAGTCACCGCTTCCGTCGCGGCTGAGATCACCGAAGAAAAATGTCTCGGCGAAGTCATCCATGCCGTCCTCGTCGGTGTCTTCCGTGACGATCTCAAAGATATCGAAACTCTGGAGCAGCTCGTAGTCGGCGTCGTTGAGGTTTGGAGGATTCTCCTCCGTTCCACGGTAGATGTAGACGGAGACGCCGGCGCCACCGCCACGCTCCCAGTGCCAGAAATTGACTTCGTGGACACCCTCCGTGAGTTCCACCGTCATGACGGTATTGCCGCGGCCGCGATTGCCCGCCGAACCGATCTCCGTGCCATCGATTTCGAGACTGAAGCCGTCGTCACTGTTCACGATAAAAGTGATGAAGCCAGCCTGGCGGATGAAGATCTCACCCGTGCTGAAAATGGCGTAATCATCCCGGTTCCCGGCACCTGCGGCCCCTTCGACATAAGCCGGATCCCATAGCGGATAGGGCCGGGACAGGTCTTGCAGAACGGGCGCATTGGCATTGTCATGGAAATGGATGTAATCCGTCTCCACCGTGATGGATTCCCCATCAATCTCACCGTTGATCGCCGCCTTGGCGGAATCGATGTCGCTGATCTGATCTCCCGATGAGTGAACGTGCGTCGTGGTGAAAGGCGCCCCGCCAAACATGGCCGAGACCACGCTGAACGGATCCAGAGGATCGGTACCGCCATTCACTTCGAGACCGTCCTTGGCCCCATCGTCGTCGGTATCGGGATTGTGCGGATCCGTCCCCGCATCCGTCGCACTGACAAAGACACCAGTATTGGTCTCCGCGCCGTCATTGAGCAAATCCTTGTCCGTGTCCGGCCGTGAGGGGTGCGTTCCAGTATCAGTCGCGCTCACCCAGATCCCCGTGTTTGTCTCCACATTGTCGTCGAGCCCATCACCGTCCGTGTCCTTGTTGTTCGGATCCGTCCGCTGATCAAACTCCGTAAAGTTCGATAGCGTGTCACCGTCGAGATCGGTGTCGCGATCCGAAGCGTCAAAGGGGTCGAGACCGTTCTCCTTCTCGTACTCATCGCCCATGCCGTCACCGTCTGTATCGATGACGTCCGGACGAATGATGGCGCGCTCCTCAAATACCTGGAAGGCCTCTTCAGCGGTCAATGGCCGGTTCCACACCGCGATATCGTCCATCTGGCCGGTGAAGAAGTTGCCCGTGGCATCATAGACGCCATCGCCGCCGATGTTGAAAGTAAACCCGGAATTCGTCGGGTTGGTGCCTCCGCCGGTAGCCTCGACCTCACCGTTGACGTAGAGAATCCGTTCATCAGGCGTGTTCACCAGAACGATACTCGTCCACTCTTCGACCGCGGGACCAAAGGGGACGTTGAATCCACCACCGGCGGCCGACCAGTGTTGCATCGTGTTGGGATTGATCATGCCAAACTCGATGGCGTCGTTCTGCCCAAAGAAGCCAATGCGATTGCCGCCTTGTTCCTCGAACTTAACCCAACCCGCCATGGTGAAGCTGTCGATGTCATTCATGATGGCGCCCTCGGTCGTGACCGAATCATCGACACCGTCAAAACTGATGGCAACGTCGCCTTCACCGGCAGGTCCCTCGACAAGCTCGGGCTCCCCATTCACGATCCCGTCGTTGGGATTGTCCGAGGCATCGAGGGCCGTCGTCGAGCCCGGCCTGAGGTCATTGAAAGACCAGTATCCAAGAAGGCCGTTCGTCAGCGTGGACTCCGCCCCGCCGAAGAACTCCAATTCCCCCAGCTGGAAACGCGCTCCGGTGTCGAGTCCGGTCTTGAAGCAGATGAAACGGATCGTGGTGTAGCCTTTGCCGACGTTTTCAAAATTATCCAGCTTGGCATCGAAGAAGGCGACCTGAAGGCGGGCGTCCCACACGGCGGTGTCCTCCTCGTGCCGATAGATGGTGTCAAAGTTCTCGCCGTCGTTGGATCCCTGGATCTCCCAGGTAAGTGGATCGCGGCCGGGAATATCGTTGGCCGAGGAAATGGTGAAGCCAGAGAGAGCGATGGGATCCTCAAAAGTCGCCGAAACCCACAAAGGTTCATCGGGAAACGGATCGCTACCACAGCACCACTTGTCGTTGCCCGGCCCCAGCGTGTTGTCGAAAACGTTGAAGGCATTCTCGCCTCCCGCAAAGCCTTCCTCCTCGCTCGCCGCAAACACAGCATTATAATTCTCATCGGCCTCAGGATCACCATCATTCTCCGGATCCGTCAGATCCTCGAATTCATCCGTTGTTCCGAGGAGGGCTTCCGTACCTTCCCCAAGGATCTCAAAGGCCGATACATTCAAACAGGTGCCTAGATAACCGAAGACTGCGAGCGCACCAAAACTCGAGCCCCATAGCTTACTGGGTAATTTCATTTTATGTGGGTCTGTCAGGGTCCCGACCTCGGTCAC
>JANQJH010000284.1 GCA_028281705.1 Verrucomicrobiales bacterium | reverse complement strand
CATCGCGAATCCGAAATCAGAACCCTGATAGAATCAGGGATTGCGGGGCTCAGAAGGCCCAAAATTGTCGATTTTTCCCGTTAACTGACGAACTTGGGCTAGGTTCTTCTGCACGCTGACGGAGAGAACGCTCAGTGTCCTCCTGGACACCTTCTTTCCCTATCGCTCGATTGAGGTGGACGCCGTCGAGGCGCACTTCGACCGACTCAGTGAACTCAAGGAACCGCGGCCCGAAGATGCCCGGATTGAGGAGGAGGCTCAGAAGAACACCGCTTCGGCACCAAGCCAGAGGCGTCGTGACTCCCTGCTCAGGGCGTGGCTCCGATTCTCTATAGCGCTCACCAGAATTGACCCAGGGGTGCTCAGATAAATTGACCCACCCAGGTGATCCTAACACGACTGCTAAATTACGCGGAAAAGATCTTCAGCCTCCGCAAAGAGTGGAAGCTGCAGGTGCGTGACTCTCGGCCCAAACCACAGATCCCCACCGAAGTTTTCCCGACAGCCTTCTTCGCCATGTTCTGCTGCCGGTTGCCAAGTTTCAACGAACTTGAGCAGCACCGAAACAAGAGCAGTTGGACACGTTGGCTCGACAACCATCCCTTACCTACCTAGCGCTGACGAACTCGCCTACGTCTCCGAGCGCATTGAGCCCGCGGGGTTGCGCAGCTGTCTCGGTGGTGGGCCACCACCATGCCTTCGTCGCTGGTCGAGGCCAGGACGATCTTCGACTTCGGCCACCAACGTTGGAAGATCGAGAACGAAGGCTTCAACGAACTGGTTTCTCGCTGGCATTCCGGTCACTGCTTCCATCATCATCCCAATTCCATTCTCGTTCTCTGGCTGGTCATGTTCATGGCACACGCCGTCTTCCACTGCTTCCACAAGCGCAATCTCAAGCCCGAGCTGCGCCGTGCACACACAGGCATCTATTTTGCCCGTCTCATTGCTGCCTGCATGCGCGAAAACCGGTGGTGGCCACCGCCGCCACCGAGCTGAGGACCCCTCTGGTGCGCGGGGACGGGATCGAACCGCCGACCAACTGGGTGTAAACCAGTCGCTCTACCGCTGAGCTACCCGCGCTCACGATGGGTAAGGGCTGGGGCGAATGTGGGCGGCTCGTCCCGATTGCGCAAGCAGGAAAACGAAACCGGGCCGGCGCCTGCTTCCTACTCCGTTTTCACGGGATCGGCCGGGCGCTTGGGTAGTTTCATGGGCTGGTCGGCCATCATGCGGAGGACTTCCTGGATGCCGCGCTCCAGTTGGGGGTCGCGGCCCTCGATCACGGCCTGGGGGTCGTTCTCCACCACGATGTCGGGATCGACGCCGTGACCTTCGATGATGTAGTTCCCCTCTCGATCATTCGTCGCCTGCAGGGGCACGTAAACGGTGCCGCCATCCAGGAGAGGCCCGCGGCTGGAGATGCCGACGACGCCGCCCCAGGATCGCTTGCCGATGAGCGGGCCCAGGCCCGACTCGCGGAAGCGGTGCGGGAAAATGTCGCCATCGGAGGCCGAGGTTTCGTTCATGAGACAAACCTTGTGCCCGTGAAAGACGGTGTAGGGATAGGTGCGGGGCTCGTCACTGGAATAACCAAAGCGCGTGCCTAACAACTTGGTGTCCAGCCGTTCGATGATCCACTGGGAGACATTGCCGCCGCCATTGCTCCGCACGTCGACGACGAGGCCCTCCTTCCGGATCTGCGGGTAGAACCACTTGATAAACTCGTAGATGCCGGGACCGCCCATGTCCGGAATGTGGAGATAACCCACCTTGCCGGAGGTCATGGCATCGACCTTGGCCATGTTCCCCAACACCCAGTTGAGGTAGAGAAGCGAACCCTCCGAGGCGATGGGGCGATAGGTGACGTCGCGGGCGCCATCCTCTTCCGGCTTGTCATTCACGGTGAGCACCACGGGATCGGTCTTGTGCTGCAAGAGGCGGTAGGGATTGTCCTTGCCGTCCAGGGTTTCACCATCGATCGCGAGCACGTAGTCGCCCTCACTCACATCCACACCCACTTCCGTTAGGGGCGAGCGATACTTGGCCTCCTCGTTGTGGCCACGCAGGATCCGCGCGATGCGATACTTGCCCGCGTCGCCATCGAGCTCAAAGCGAGCACCGGGCAAGGCCACCTTCGGCCGGTCGGGAATCTCGTAGTCGCCGCCCGCGATGTAGGCGTGACCCACATTCAACTCCGAGATCATTTCACCGATGACATAGTTCAAATCCGAACGGTGGGCGACGTGTTCCACCAGAGGCCGATACTGATTCCCGATGGCCTCCCAGTCGAAGCCGTGCATGTTCCTCACATAGAAAAAATCGCGGTAACGGCGCCACACTTCGTTGAAGACGGTGATCCATTCTTCACTGGGCACACGATCGACCATGAGTCCACTGGTGGACACGGCCTTCTTGCCCGAGGCGCCGGGCTTGGCATCGTAGCGGGTGTATCCGCCACCGGCGCGCACGAGGATCTTCTCGCCGTCCTGAGAATGGGCCCAACCGCTGGCGCCCTCGACGAAGACCGTGGTCTTGCGCTCTTTCATCTCGAAGATGTTCAGGGTGGGCTTGACGCCGCTTCCCCTACCATAATACGAAGATCCAGAAGTATGATAGAACAGATGCCCCTTGATCGCCGAGAGGGCGCCGATGTTATTCGCCTCGATCGGTACGCGGATGGAGCGGGCTGCCAGACCGCCGAACTCAATCTCGATCGCTTCGGGTTCCTTCTTCTCCTTCTTCTCCTTCTTCTCCTTCTTCTCCTTCTTCTCCTTCTTCTTGTCTTCCTTCTCCTCTCCCTCCTCGTTGTCCTTCTTCTCGGCCTCTTCGCTCTTCTCGTCCCCTTTCTCTTTCTCTTTCTCCTTGTCCTCCTCCACCTTCACTTCGTCACTCTCGGGAGCGAACGGGTTCTTCACGTCCTTTCGCAATGCCAGGGCATACACTTGCACGTCGCGGCTGCCGGCGTAGTTCCACTCGATGCTGGAGATCTGGGGTGCGAATTCGCGGCGCGAGAGGTAGTAGAGATAGTTGCCCTCGGGATCCCACGCGGGTGACCCGACATCGAAGAGAGCGTCCGAAACGGCTCGCATCCGGCCATCGGCAACGGTCCACACATGGAGCCGGCTGAATCCATTGAATTCACCCATGGTGAACGCCAAATGACCACCGTGAGGCGACCAGGTGTAGTCGAAGATGCCGCCCCGCGGAGCGTCCACGATCTCGACCACGGCCTTCGACTCCAGCGTGAGGACGAAGAGCTTCCCGTCCTTGTCCGAATAGGCGATGCGCTTGCCGTCCGGCGACCATTCCGGGGCACCGAGCATCACGCGGTGACCAGTCGTCAGGGCTTCGGGCTCCCCTCGCCCGTCTTGGTCGATGAGATAGAGTTGCTCCTCGCCGCTGCGATCCGACACAAACGCGATGCGCCGGCCGTCGGGAGACCAGCGCGCATGCTTGTCGTGAGCCGAAGACGAATTCGTCAGGTTCCTGGTGGCGCCTTTCTCGATCGGTGCGGTGAAGACGTCCCCGCGGGCGACAAAGAGGGCGCGCTCTCCCTTGGGAGAAAGGCCGAAGCCCTCGATGTTCTTCTCCGCCGGATAGCGCGAGGGCCGCATGGCCAGGCCGTCATTGGGCACCGTGATGGACAGCCGCTCGGTGGATTCGTCTTCCACATCGTAAATTGCAAGCACACCGTCGATCTCGAAAACGATGCGGCCTTTCCCGTCGGAAGACGGCCAGCGGACATCCCAGTCCTCATGGTCGGTCAACTGCGCCACCTCCTTGGCTTCCAGATCGTAGCGATAGAGATTCAAGCGGCCCCCACGATCGGAGGCAAAGTAGACATGCTCGCCGATCCACATGGGATCACGCTCCGTGCGCACGCTGTTTTCGATCGGCGTCGCCCGGTTGGCCTCCAGATCGAACACGTAGAGATCCTGCGCCCAGCCGCCCTCATAGCGTTTCCACGTCCGGAAATCGCGGAACAGGGGCGAGTAGAGGATCTTCTTGCCGTCGGACGAAAAATCGCCGGCACCCGAGGTCGGCATGGGAAGCATTTCCGGAAGGCCGCCCTCCGTGCTCACGGTGTAGAGTCCGGTGAGGGTCTTGCCGCCGTCGGCATCGCGCAACGAGCGAAAGAGCACCTTCTCGCCATCGGGAGTCCAACCATAGACCTGGTGGTCGTAGCCCCAGCGCGGAGGCAGCGGCCCCGCCGCGGGGTAGTAGGTCAGCTGTTTGGGCACGCCCCCAGCGGTGGGCATGATGTAGACCTGTTCGTCGCCGTCGTACTGGCCGGTGAACGCAATCCATTGGCCGTCAGGGGAAAACTTGGGAAACAGCTCCTGGCCCGGATGGGCGGTCAGCCTGGCGGCGGTTCCGCCGTCGACGGAGGCCTTCCAGAGATCCCCGCCATGACAGAAAACAACCAGATCTCCAGCGATATCTGGAAAGCGAAGCAACTTCGTCTCTCCCATAGAAACCATAGGCCCGAACAAACAAGCCACCGTCGATAGCAAACATATCTTAAATTTCACAATTACCAAGTTTTGCAGAAACTCGCCAGACTGCAAGTGGCATCTCGTTTGCATTCGCTATTGGACCGAGACGTCTCTACGGTCGGGGCCTCATGAGAACTTATGATTTTGTCGTCATCGGGGGCGGGAGCGCGGGCTACGCGGGGGCGAGAACGGCAGCCGATCTCGGCCTCGAGACCGCCGTGGTCGATGGCTCGGAAACCCTCGGCGGACTCTGCATCCTCCGCGGCTGCATGCCGAGCAAGACTCTGATCGAATCGGCGAATCGCTTCCGTATCATCCGGGAAGCCTCCGAGTTCGGCCTTCGGGCGGAAAACATCGCGGTCCATCCGCAGGAGATCATTGACCGGAAACGGCGCCTCATTGGTGAATTCGCCGCCTACCGAAGGGAGCAACTGGAGGCCAAACGCTTTGATCTCATCCGTGCGCGTGCCCGGTTTCTCGACCCCCACCATCTTGAAGTAACCTCGCCTGAGGGCGGCACGGAGAAGATCCAAGCCAAGACCATCCTGATCGCGACCGGGAGCGTCGTTTCCCGACTGCCGGTACCCGGGCTGGAAGACGTGGGCTACCTCACGAGTGACGACGTCCTCGATCTAGCCCGTCTCCCCAAGTCCATCATCGTTCTCGGTGGCGGTGCCATCGCTCTGGAGCTGGCGCAATATTATGAAGGGCTCGGGGTCGAGGTCACGGTCATCCAACGAAGCCCGCAGATTCTCAAGAGCGCCGACAAGGATGTGGCCGATGCCCTGCAGGCCGCGCTGGAAAAACTCGGCATTCGATTCTTTACCGGAACTCGGCTCCTCCAAGCCTCGCGGGACGCCAAGGGCCGGCGTTGCGTCCGGTTTGAGCACGAGGGCACCGAGCGCGAGTGCTCGGCAGAGGAAATTCTTCTCGCCACGGGGCGCTCCCCCAACACCGCCAACCTGGGCCTGGAAAATGCCGACATCGCGACCAACCGGCGAGGCGGGATCGAGGTGACCCCGGAACAAGTCAGCAACCAGCCTCACATCTTCGCCGCGGGCGATGCGGGCTCGCCCCTGGAGGTGGTACACATCGCCATCACCCAGGGCGAACACGCGGCCCACAACGCCGCCCTTCACCTCGGCAGACTCCCCGGGGCCCAACGAAAATCTACCGACTATCGCTTAAAACTCTTTGGAATTTTTACCGAACCCGAGGTCGGGATGGTTGGGATGACCGAGCGCGAAGCCGCCGCGGCCGCCATCCCTTTCAAAGCCGCGACCTATCCCTTTGACGACCACGGCAAATCGATGATCAGCGACGCCGTCGACGGCTTCGTCAAACTCCTGGCCCACGCAGAAACTGGGGAACTCGTTGGAGGTGCAGTGATTGGCCCACATGCGGTCGAACTCATTCACGAGATCACTGTGGCCATGGCCTTCAAGGCGACGGCCCAGCAGCTGGCAGCCATCCCGCACTATCATCCCACCTTAAGCGAAATTTGGACCTACCCTGCCGAAGAACTGGCAGAGCATTGCGCGACTTCATAACCCATGGCACAAGCGATTTCCATTGACTTTCGGACTCCCAAAGTCATCGTCGAATCGTGCTCAAGAAGATCATCTCCAGTAGTCAAGAGGACGATTACGCACCTGCTGAGGAAGCCGGTGTCGACCTCGAGGAATCGTATGAGGCTCCCGTGGCGGAACCGGCGGTTCCGATGTCCTACGCCTCAACCCCATCCTACCCGGAAACCTCCTATTCGTCTTCCCCTTCCCAAATGAGTAAGAATATTCTTTCCAACGATGTTCAGATTAAAGGCTCCGTGAAATTTGGAGACGAACTCGTTCTTGACGGCGCCGTCGAAGGCGAGATCAATTCAGATTCGGGCCATCTGACCGTGGGCGAGAATGCCACCATCAAGGGAGAGGTGAACACCCGGGCCGTCGTGGTTTACGGCAAGGTCGACGGAAACTTGACCGTGACGGAGCGCTGTGAACTCAAGGCCGACGCTGAAATCGTGGGCGACATCCGGGCCGGCACCTTGTCGATTGAGGAAGGCGCCGCCTTCATGGGCCAATCTTCCGTCGGAAGTGCTGCGGTCGCCAAGGCCAAGAGCCAAAGCGGCAGTAGCGGCAGCGCCGCCGCGAAGAAGGCTTCCTAACCCCGTTTTCATCCATTTTATTCCCAGCGGAGCACCTCCTCTAGCGACAGACCTAACATTTATCGGAGTAAAACCTCGCTCAGCAGACTCACACAACTCAATCGCGGGAAGAAGGTCGAGGTCGAGTGTCCTCATTGTCAGTCGACACAACTCGAGCCCAAGATTTCATTGTCCACGTTCTGTCGGGAATGCGGGCAACACTTCAAGATTGATAAGAGCCGGAGCGTTGTTCCTCAGCGGCGCCAAGAACTGCGCCGCCTCAGCCGCGAGGTTGGCGAGGAAAACACCGCCAAAGGGCCCCCCCCCCGACCTCCGGCTTCCGAAGCCGAGAACTCAAGCCCGGTCCAGGATCCCGTACCCGGGGTGACGCCGGGGGTGACCCCAGCGAGCGCTGCCCAGCCCGAGCCGGCATCGTCGAAGACTCCCACGCCTGCGTCCGCCCCTGCTCGGACGCCAACCGCCCCCGTCAAACCGCCCCCGGCACACGAAACCCAGAGTTTCCGCATGACGCGCTCCGTGCGGACCAATGGCGCTGGCGCCTTCGCCAACCGCCACAAACCCCGCCCGGTCGGCTGTTTCGAATGCGACGGGACCGTGGAGGTCAGCTACGCCGCCAAGATGGCCAAATGCCCCGAGTGCGGGGCGGAGATCAACCTCAACGACTACGAGATCAACAAGCCTCTTCAGGAAGACATCGCCACCCGCGGCAATGTGACGATCAACAAACTGGGGGAGCTGGAATGCGAATCCCTCATCTGTCAAAATCTGAAGGCCTACGGCAACCTCAAGGCGCACGTCCACGCCGGCGGGGATGTCATGATCCGCTCTCGCGCCATCATCTCCGGTGGACTACGCTGTCAAAGGCTCATGATTGGCCGCGACGCCGCCGTCGACGTTTTGGGTGACGTTGAGGTTAAGGAGCTGGAAATCGACGGCGTGATCACCGCCGAGGCGTTCCGATGTGACGGCACGACACGAATCGACGAGCACGGGGCGATCAACGGCCCGCTGAAAACCAAGGCCGTCTCCATGGAAGACGGGGGCGCCTTGAACGGAGCCCTGGAGATCGCCTCCACCCCACGTTGAACGAGCCTGCGATCCCCACGACGACTTCCGGTGAGCGCCTGGAGCCTTTTCAAAAACTAGTGCTCGCCACCTGGGCGTCGATCGTTCTCCTCATCTTCGTCGGCGCCGTCGTCCGCGCGACCGGGGCC
>JANQJH010000224.1 GCA_028281705.1 Verrucomicrobiales bacterium | reverse complement strand
CGATTGGGCATCGAGGAGCCCGCTGGAGAGCACTGGGGTGCGATGGATGTGGCTGGCGATGCGGTGGTGGGCGTCCTTGATGTCTTCGAGGGTCATGGACAGGCATCCTAGAACGATCCAGAGGAGTCGGCGACACAAACTCGGCGAGGCGCAGCGCTCCAATCTCCGACCGGTTTCGAGAGACGAGATTTCGGTCCTGGCTGAACCAGCTTGGCGGGCTGGGTTCATTGGATCCGCAAAGACCCTCAAAACGTTGACACTTCATTGTGGGCCTGGCTACCGGTGTCCTCGATGAATTTGGCTTCGACCACCCGGACCCTGTACATTCCTCGCGTTTTCTCACTCAGCGGAATGTCGAATCGATAGGAAGTCGGTGCGAGGCGCACGGGCATCAGATTCCTGTTCATCCTCCATTCATAAATCTGAAGCTCAGTGTCGTAGACATATTCCTCGAGAAAGAGCCGCCGAAATAGACGTGGAGTGGAAGTTGTGAAAGACAGAGTTTGGGAATCGATGGCTTTGTCACTTAGTGCAGGTGGTCGGCCTCGGGAATTCCGGAAGGAAAGATTGGCGTTCGAAATCACGTAGTCGATGCCGACAGCTTCCGAAGCTTCCGCATCGGCCTGCGTTTGCGCGATAAAACTGAAGGTAAAAAGGCCATGACTTCGGATCTTTTCCATGGTGGCGTGCGAGGGAAATTCGATCCAGGTGGGAAAGGCGACGCCCGAATAGCCCATGGCGACAATCTCAGCAAGCTGAGTGTCGTCAGCGAGATCGTTGGGGAGGCCATAGGACTTGAGAAACACTTGGGTGCCGGGAAGTGTTTCGATGTAGGAGCCCCCCTGGCTGTGGTCGAAAACAGAGATCTTCGTGAAATGATACGGAAAATCGGCGGCGTCCAGGGCTTGCTTGACAAGTGGCGCGGGCACGTCACGCACGTCTAGGATAACAAAGCCGTCATGGGCGTCCACCTCCATTAGCATATCCACGAGCTTGGCAAGAGGGTGGCCGGTGTAGTGGGTCACGTCAGCAAGTTCGTCCCACATGACTTCGGAGATCGGTCCAGAGCCACTGGTTTCACGATCGAGAGTGGCGTCATGGAGTCCGATTACGACGCCGTCCTTCGTCGCTCGGACATCGATCTCAACGCCGTCAGACACAACCATCGCCTCCCGGATGGCGGGAAGCGTATTGAATTGATGATGCCCTCCCCAGCCCACCTGCAAGGAAGCTTGGATCGCCGGGCAAGCAATCCACGAGATGAAGAAGAGGGTGGCGGCTGGCTTTCTGAATAAAGATAGCGTTATCACTAGCGAGCATGCCGCTAGCCTAATGATCGTTCAAAAATGAAATGAAGGGATGGCGGAAGCTTTGAGGGAGGGTGTTCTGATTTGAGTAGTGTGTGGTTAAGTGGAACTGTGCCGTTGATCCTTGATGGATAGCGGATTGCAGCTTGTGAGGGTGTCTGAAATCGCGTTAACGATAGAGTGGCGAAACTCAGCGCTGTGCTATCGAATCCACAACATTTCCGTCCTATTGCTAAGGATCTGGCTTCCTAGAACGCGTGTCGCTACGGCATAGCCTGACGGGACCGGCGCGAAATGTGGTGATGTCGGGCGCCGATATCACTTCGGGGATCCCTTCGACTCTTGGGCGCTCGTTCATCATGCGAGATGGGATCTCGATGATTCCGGCGGATGGGGGACGGAATCAGGGACACAAGACTTGACCGAAGAGAGACGGCGACACCGGGAAGTCGATTTGACCCAGAAGTCTTTGGAATGAGTGGGCAATGATTGCCAGCGAAATCATGCCCGTCTGAGGCCTCGGGGCCGGGGGCTTGGGAGACTGGGAATATGGGCCGCGAGAGGACTAGGGACGGGCGAAATTGGGGACCGGAGAGGGGAATTGGGGGCGAGAGCAAAAGTAAGCACGGGTGTTGATCTTGACCCTGCCGAATGGTTGGTGGGGGCGAAATTCGTGACGTGAGGCCGAATTTGGGGCGGCCTGGGGCGGCGCGGGTGAGCCTTTCCGTTGAGCCGAGGGTTGAACCGGTTAAATTCGGTGCCATGAAAAAGATAAGCTTCGTTTGCCTGGTGATTCTTGCGGGAGTTCTCGTTGTCAATCGAGCCAAGGTCCCGGATGACGTCAGGGCCCCTGCCGCAGTTGAGGGCGCGGCTGGAACCGAGCGAACGGTGGGCGAATGGGCCGTTTTCCGAGGGAACGGGGCGCTCAACGGGGTGGCCCAGGAGGCGCTTGCGGCCCCGCTCAAGCTGGCTTGGAAATCGGAAATGACCGGTCCGGTGGTGGCCACGGCGGCCATTTCTTCTCAAGGGACGGTTTACATCGGGAGCCAGGATGGGGATTTTCGCGCCATCGATTTGGAGTCCGGGGATGAGAAATGGATGCGGGAACTGGGCTACACGATCGAGAGTTCCGCCTGCGTCCTGGACGGGAATGTCTACGTCGGATCTGGCGATGGGTTTCTCTACGCGCTGAAGGGGGAGACGGGCGAGGAGCTGTGGAAGTACGAGACCGAGGGTGAGATCCTCGGCGGAGTCAATTTTCTCAAGGAGGGCGACAAAACCTATCTCTACGTCGGGAGTTACGACAATTTCTTGCACTGTGTGGACGCCGCCACGGGGGACCAGGTGTGGACGGTGGAAACAGGGAACTATGTCCATGGCACGCCGGCAGTGGCGGAGGGCAAGGTGATGTTTGGCGGGTGCGATGCGATTCTCTACATGGTGGACGCGCTGACGGGCGAGGATCGGGGTCAGATCGAGATCGGGTCCTACATTTCCAACTCGGTGGCGGTGAAGGACGGCCTGGTCTACACGGCGCACTATGGAAACCAGGCGGAGGCCTATTCCATCGCGGAGAAGCGCCAAGTTTGGGTCCATCAGGACCGCAATTTCCCCTACTTCGCCTCACCCGCGGTCGTGGAGGACACGGTTCTGGTGGCGGATCGGGGGAAGAGGCTCCACGCGCTCGATGCCAAGGATGGCAGTGTGAAGTGGAGCTTCCGTGCGCGTCGCAGCATTGATAGTTCTCCCGTGGTCTCAGGTTCCCTGGTTTACGTGGGGAGTGATGACGGCAGGCTCTATGCGGTTTCGCTCGATGCGGGCGAAGAAGTCTGGTCCTACGAGATTGGCGACGCCATCACGGCGGCGCCGGCGGTGGCCGGCGGCCGATTGGTTGTCGGCGGACAAGACGGCTTCGTTTACGCCTTTGAATCTGCCCAACCCTAACAACGAACGGCTCTAGCTTAACCCAACCCCAACCCCACCCCCTGGCTCAACCCCACGCAGATGTCTTCATCATCCGAAGAAACGGTTCTCAACCACCCCTTGCAAAAGCCCGCCGAGGAGGAGGCGACCGAGGCGGGAAATTATTTTGTCGCCAACTATCCTCCCTTCTCATTCTGGAAACCGGAATACAAGACGAAGGTGGAAGACGTGCTCGACCGGCCGCCGCCGCGTGACGTGCCGCTGGGGGTTTACTTTCACATCCCCTTTTGCCGCAAGCGCTGTCATTTTTGTTATTTTCGCGTTTACACGGACAAGAATGCGGCGGAGATCCGCGCTTATATCAATGCGGGGATTCGCGAGTATGAAATCGTGGCTCAGCGCGCCTACCTCCAGGGGCGAAAGCCGCGGTTCGTTTACTTTGGCGGCGGGACGCCGTCCTATCTCTCGGTCGACCAATTGCAGGATCTCACGGATCGGATGAAAGCCATCATGCCGTGGGATGAGGCGGAGGAGGTGGCCTTCGAATGCGAGCCCGGAACCCTGAGCGAGAAGAAGCTGGAAAAGATCCGGGAGATCGGAGTGACCCGTCTGAGTCTGGGGGTGGAGAATTTCGACGACCACATCTTGGAGATCAATGGCCGGGCCCACCGGGGGAAGGAGATTGAACGGGCCTATCGCTTTGCAAAATCGCTCGATTTCCCGCAGATCAATATCGATCTCATCGCGGGCATGATGGAGGAGACGGAGGACAACTGGAAACGGGTGGTGGAAAAGGCGATCAGCCTGGAGCCGGAGTGCGTCACCATTTACCAGATGGAGGTGCCGTTCAATACCACGATTTACAAACAGATGAAGGAGGGCGGCAAGCTGACGGCTCCGGTGGCCAATTGGCAGACCAAGCGTCGCTGGGTGGACTACGCTTTCGCCGAGTTCGAGAAAGCGGGCTATGGGGTGAGCAGCGCCTACACCGTGGTGAAGAATCCTGACAAAGTGAAGTTCGTCTACCGCGATGCTCTTTGGGAGGGATCCGATCTGCTCCCCCTGGGGGTGGCCTCCTTCGGTATCTTGGGGGATGTCCACTATCAGAATCAGGCGGATGTGGGGCCTTACATGGAGGCGTTGGACCGCGGTGAGAGTCCCGTTTTCCGGGCCTATGAAACGAGCGCTGAGGAGCGTCTGGTGCGCGAGTTTATTCTGCGTTTGAAGCTCGGTCGGGTGCGGCCATCCTATTACAAGAACAAGTTTGGCGTCGATGTGCTCGAGCGTTTTGCCAAGCCATTGGCCTACCTGGAATCCGAGGGATTCATCAACGTGGAGGAGGATCTCCTTGTTCTCAGCCGGGATGGACTGCTTCAGGTGGATCGTTTGCTGCACGAGTTTTTTCTCCCCCAACATAGTCATGCCCGTTATACATAGTTCCAAGCGGGCCGTCTATCTGGCTCCTCTGACAGGATTTTACAACAAGGCTGGGCAGACCTTTCCCGAGGTCAGTTTCATTCATGGCGAGGTCATGCCCGAGCCCTACAAGCGGTTGCTGGTGCATCATTCGGACATGACGCCCACGTTGCAGGACTTTCACCAGACGCCGTTGACCCTGGAGGTCTTGGCCCTCGACGTGGAAGAACCGCGGTTGACTCGCGAGGTGATTCTGAGGCGGGAGGACTCCGGGGATCCGGTGGAGTTTGGCGCCATTCAGATTCGGCTCGACTTGCTCCCAGACCGGATTTCGGAGCCGGTGCGGGCTGCCCGGCGCCCTCTGGGCGGGATCCTGGCGGAGGAGCGGTTTCACCATTTGAGTGCGCCACGGGGCTATTTCCGGGCCATGGCGGATCCCTTGATGGCGAGGCTCCTGGG
>JANQJH010000212.1 GCA_028281705.1 Verrucomicrobiales bacterium | reverse complement strand
AGAGGGTGGGCTCAGGTTGCTCGTCGACCTCCACATTGCGCACGTCACCCACCACACCCACCACGGTCAACCACGTCGGCGAATTGATCATCAGCCGCTTACCAATCGGTGAAACACCCTCGCCGCCCCAGAATCTCTTGGCCATGGCCTGATTAATCACGACGGCGGTGGACTCTTCACGCATGTCGTCCAAGGCAAAGGCCCTCCCACCCACCAGTGGAATCCCCATCGTCTTGAAGTAGCCTTCACTGACAGGGCGGTACGGTACCCGGGGAAAGGCACTGTTAGGCGGCGGGAGTTGTCCCTCGATGGCGACATTGAACGCTGCTGTCCCCAACAACGGCCGGAACTGAATCAGGGCAGCACGGTCCACCCCGGGCAAGGCCCTGATGTTGGGTAACAACTGACGGTAAAACTGAACCTTTTGCGAACGTTCCGGATACCGCTCGTCTTCCAAATTAACATCCAGGAATGTGATGTTCGCCGGATCAAAGCCCAGATCGACAGTGAGCAATCTCCGCATGCTCTTGGTCATCAGTCCCGCTCCGATGAGCAGAACAAACACCAACGCGATCTGAGCCGCGACGAGCCCGCTCCGAAAACGGCTCGAGCCCCAGGACGCCGTATTGGAACGCTCTGTCACTTGTACCACGGCTCTCAATTTCCAAGCCGAAATCAATCCGAGGGCGATCCCCGCCACAATTGAAACCAAGAGGGCAAAGGCGATGACCTGCCCCGTCACTCCGATCTCTCCCATGCGCGGCACGAACACGAAGTTGGGGCCCAGCCACCCGAGCGAACGGCAGCCCCACTGGGCCAAGAAAAGGCCCAGGGCACAGCCCAACAGAGAGAGCGTGACCGACTCCGTCACCAATTGCCAGGTCACGCGCCAGCGACTGGCGCCCACCGCCGAGCGAATGGAAATCTCCCGCTCACGCGCGGTGGCCCGGACGACCAAGAGGATGGCCATGTTGCAACAGGTGATCAGGAGAAGAAAACCGACCCCGCCGGAGAGCAGCAGGATGAGTGGCCTGACCTTGCTCACGATATGTTCCTGAACCGGCTCTACCATGGCTGTCATGCTAGAGAGATTCCATTCGTTTTCTGCCAGATCGGCAGCGATCGACTTCACCTGCGACTCGGCCTGCTCCCGGGCAACAGCCGGCTTCATCCGGCCGAAAACGTGGACTCGAGCATCGCGGTCAGAAGGAACATCCGCCCCGAGTTGCATCGGACTCAAGAGGTCGGCCGGCCAAGGCCAGCTCGGCATGCGAAACCGTGAGGGAAGCACACCGATAATCGTCGCCAAACGGTCATTCACATTGACATTTTTGCCAACGATCCCAGGATCCCCGGCGAACTGCGACTGCCACAATTCATGGCTGATGATGAAGACGTTTTCTCCTCCCACGGAATCCTCCTCCGCCGAGAAGTTCCTTCCCAGAACCGGCGTCACACCCAACGTGGGCAGCAGATTTCGGGTGACACGATGCCCTTGCATATCCACCACCACGTTGTTTTCCCGCATGATCACCCGCCCACTGCTATGGAACGCCGCCAGATTCTCGAAAGCGTCCGCCCTCTGCTCGTAGGCGCGAAAATTGCGATAATGCACACGCTCCGGCCGGTTGGGGTTGATGGACTCGGGACTGTGTTCCCAGATAAAGACCAGCCGACCCGCATCCTCCACAAAAGCCGGCGGTCGGATAAGCACGTTGTAGACAACGCTAAATATCGTCGCCGTCGTCCCGATGCCCAGCCCCAATGTGAGGACGGCCACCACGGTGAATACGGGGCTCCGCCGCAGCTGTCTTACGGCATACTTTAGATCCCTGAGAAAAGCCATCATGGTCACTTGCTGTTTCTTGGTGTCGGTGCTCAGACCCGACCGGATTCGATCTAGCCTGCTTCACCTTCTTCCTTGGCAAATCCCGTGCCACGGAGAGATCGGACTATAAGCACCTATTCATCAGGCCCTTAGGCTCACAGCCCACGAGGCCAGGCTGCAGTCGATGTTCGCCCGCGTCACGTGACTGTCCGAGTTCGGGCACGCCTCTCGGTTCAATTCGGGCAGCCCCTGCCGGCAAGAAACACAGCGCCCCAGCCACGACTCAAGATCAGAGATGCCGAACACTGCCTCCAAAACCCAGCTTTGCGGCGATGCCCGCCACGCCCGGATCCGCGTTCAGACTGAGACGGGATGTTCCATCGTCGGCACGCAGCTCCAGGGTGTCCTCCAGGCGCCGTTTGCGAAACTTGCACTCGGTGATCCCCACCCGGCTGATGGTCAGCGGCAGTCGGCCGGACACAGGCACTTTCTCCCCTCGAACAATGTAGTACCCGCTAATCTCCGCCCCCTCAGTCCCGGAAAGTTCCAAGGTCTGGAGAACACTTGCGTTTCTCCGCTCGACGGCCTTCCAGATCGAGTTCGAGGCACAGCCGCCAAACAGGGTCAAGGTGGCGGCCACGCACGCCATCATCGTGAATCTCATCATCGCTCGTGCTTGATATTTTTTCATCTTAGTGAATGTTAGTTTGTTTTCGTATCGATTGATGTACTCCATTCGCGAAGCAGGCACAACTGCCGTTCTCTCGTCAAGCCGATCTGCCCCTCCGCCAAGACGGTTTCTCGCGGAGCGAACTGATCGTCATCCGTCGCCGGACACCGATCCCATGAGAACGTATCCCTGGCAGTCATCTCCAGGGGACGAAAGACCAACCCCGCGCGCATCGCCTTGTCCCCATTCACGGCCATGAACGCCTCCGTCTCCTGAGGGAGCCATAAGGGAAGCTCAGACCACGGCTTCACTCCCCGCTGCAATAGAAAATCCTCGTCAACCCAGACAAGGCTCGCCCGCCCATCGATGGCGTTCCTGCACGTCTGCAGAAACTCTTGCATGGACATCCTCCACGCGGGACCCACCGCATTGTAGACGCCGCTCGATCCTTGCTCAATCATCGTCACTGTCCAATTCGCCAAATCACGCACATCAATGATCTGCACTTGGCGATCCTTGGGCCCGGGAGCAAGAATTTTCCGGTCCTGAGAAAGCTCGCGGAGCCAGTACTGAAAACGATCAATCGGAGAATGAGGCCCCACAATCAGGCCTGGCCTGAGAATCAATGCACGATCCGTCATCACCTCGGTCACGACATCCTCGCATCGTGCCTTTCGTTCACCATAGGTCTCATCGTCCAGCTCGTCCTCCACCTGATCGTCTGCCAACCTGGCGACCGGACTCTCCTCCTTCGCCCCAATCACAGGCCGATCGTAGACGGCGACACTCGAAAAGTAGACGTATCGGCCCGAATCCTGAAATCGCTCAACGCTGCTTCGAACGTGTGGGGAATAGAAAGCGCAAGTATCGATCACCGCATCCCAGGCCCGGTTCACAATGCGATCGAGATCGCAGGCTCGGTCACCGCGGATCCTTTCGAGTTGCGGGAACAAATGGGGATTAGTCAGCCCTCGGTTGAAGAGGGTGACATCGTGTCCGTGCTCCAGACAGGCCTCGACGAGGAAGCGGCCCAAGAACGCCGTTCCACCGATGATCAACAATTTCATCATGACATTTCAAGTTCGATCCCAATACCCCGATTGGGTTACCTCTGCGGTATCGGATCGTTCATTGGCGAATCGATCGCAGGGTTTGCTCACGAAGACTCGCTTCACGAATCGTACTCGCCCAGGCCTCCGCGGCGACAGGATCGATGACCGCGACGCGTTTCGCAAAAGCGGAAACAACATCCCCTCTCCAGGGGGTTTGTTGGAGTTCTCCGATGTATTTGCCCGCGGCATTGAAGTCCTCTCTGGCCCACATCTCGATGAAACGAGACGCGTTGGCGCCGATGGAGGACGGTGGGGACTGTTCAAGCAACCAACGAATTTTCTTCTCCGGTTGATCTGAAAGATTGCCCGCCGCAATCGCCACGGCCAATCCCGCAGTGCGCATCTCGGCGGGAATCTGAGTCTCGAAGAACGCTGCCTCATCCTGAAAACTACCGTGAGAGGTGGCGAGTTCCCCCAGGGCATGATCCCGCCACGGCACGTCAGCCTCCTGAGCGATCGCCTCAACCATCATCTCTCTTTGCCGCGCCGTCCGGGCGCTGGAAAGCATGACTTCAAGGGCCTCCCGCCGAACTTTCCCTGACAGAGTATTCACAACCTCAACGGCGGAGGAAAAGCGTGTTTTACTCATGCCGGCAATGGCCGTCACCGTGAACTCGGCAGCCGCCTCCGGGTCAAGATCACGGCTGAGTATCCAGTTCATGGCCGCATCGGGATCGCGAGCAGCCAAACTGCGAAGAGCTGCCCTTCTGAACTCAGAAGCATCGTCCGTCGCCTGAACGGGGATCGACGCACTGACCGACAAGGCCTTGTCCGGAGAACGATCCGCATAGAGCTTCGCAGCCCAAGCGCCAATGACAAGGTGGCCCGGCACTTCCCCACCATCGGCCTCCGTCAACGCCAGGAAGTAGGCGCTGATGGAACCTAACTGGGCATCTGAAAGCCCTTTGAGTGCATCCAATGCCAGTTGAAACCCCTCCGCACTCAGAGCAACGGAGCCCGGCTGTTCAACGAGCGCGTTCGGATGCCCAGCCAAACTGTTCAAAATCGCGTCGAGCAGTCCCGCCCCGTGCGAGGCCTTAACGCCGTCCGGCAAACCCTGAGGAGAAATATTGCCCCCCAGCTCCGTCGATGGCGCATTCAAATTCTCTAGCAATAAACTCGAATCCTCATTGAGAGACGCAGACAAAACTGCAATCGCCACTCTGGTTTGGGCGTTTTGCCGCCGCAATTTGGTCACTGCCAGGTATTGCCAGGCCAACACGACAGTCATCACCACGAGAATGATGACCGCAATCTTCTTGGAGAACAGATGCCGCATCAGAATGGAGTCCGTTAGAGTTTGCTCTGAAGGCGGATGGTCAGCGCCTGACGTTGTTCGGGGTCCTTGGTCGCGTGAAGCCAGTTTTCTCGCCAGGCAGTTTCCCCTTGGCCCGCTCTTTCGGAGATCGTCCTCCGATCGTCTTCCGAAGCATCAGAAATGAACCACTCGGCGGCCGCTGAGGGATCTTCTTCAGCCCATCGCGTGATCAATCCGGACAAGAGCTCCGCCCGATGATCACCATTGGGAGCCAGGGTTTCAAGAGCGGCGGGAGGGCTCTCAGCCGGATGGCGAAGGGCGGCGTCAACGATGACATCGTCCCGAAATCGGTTAGGAAAACCTTCCATCTCCAACAGGTTGCGAAGATGCTCCCCTCGAACATCATCTCGGAAACTCCGGTTGTAGGAGAGCAACGCCTCCAGGGTATCGCTCGGGGACTCAAGTCCGTTTGCCAACCTGAGAAAGTCCGCGTGCCGTTCCTGCCTCGCCAGCTCGCGACCAATCCCCATCACTGCCCGAACCGTCGAACTTGGATCCACCCCCTCCAGCAACTTGAACGCGTCCTCCAGCTGGACCTTGGCCAACCCTGCGGCGAATCCTTCAACCAAGGCCCCTTCCAAATCCTCCGCCAGCCTCGGAGAATTCAGCCCACGATCAAGTTCGGCCTCCATCCACTCGCCGGCGTCATCCGGGGCCCGTTCCGCCCACAGCTGCAGACTGCGCCGCCATACAGATTCCCCCAGTCCAGCTTCCGCTGCGAAAGCCAGCGCCGCCTCCGGGTCTTTTGGAGCCAACAGAAGGTTCACCAACTGCTCCTCCAGTTTCCTCTTTGCTGGGCTATTGCCACCGGGAATCGCATGAATCCCTTTCACCAATCCGTCGATCTCATCGGCACTCCACTGGGCAAGCTGGGTGAGTGCCCTCATGTACTCCATATCGGCGATCTCCGGGTTCACTGAGGTTTCCTTGCGCAATGCCAGATCGATCAAAGACTGTGGCGTCAAACGGCTGTCATCGTCTCCTGACACATCCACCATCACCCGAGAGGGCAGGTTGTCCAATGCGGCCGCCTGCGGAACTGGCGACGTCTGAGAATCGGTTCCCAGTCCGCCGTTGCGCTCCTCGACGAGGGTCTTCCGTTGTGCCTCCAATCGCGTGAGTTCTGTGGACTCCCAAGCGAGCTGATTCGCCTGAAAAGTGATTGGAATGGCGGCGACGACAAGCGCCACCGACGCCGTAAGGATTTTGGGATAGCTCATATGACACAGGGAGTTTGCTAGTAGATGGATTTGAGTGAGTTGCCCCGCATTACCAAGAGCAGCCTTGGAAACGGAGACCGCAATGCCCACCGGAAGCGCCGATGATGGAGGACTCGCCAAGAGAGCGGCCAGAGTCGTGGTCGATACCGCAATGCCTCTGCGCGCCAGATGAGAAGCAAGCTTGGCCAGCGCACGCTGGCCTTGTTTGTGACACGCCTCGACCGACTTACCCAGCTCGCCCGCGATCTCTCGAACGCTCTTCGATTCAAAGAAGCGCGCGAGAATGATGAGCCGGTCCGGTTCGGGCAGCTTCGAAATCGCCTCATCGAGGATGGGCAATACGCCGTCCCGCTCGGAGTGATCCTGTCGCAGTGTCTCTTGATGCATGGCAAAGGCAGCGAGTTTTCTCTGATGACGTCGTTCCGAACTCAGGCACTTCTTGGATTCGTAGATCGCGGTTCGATGGAGCCACCCCGCGATGCGCGGATGCTGCCCGAGGCGTTTCGCCTTTCGAGCCGCAATGGCAAACACGCGCTGAGTGACATCCTCTGCCATGGCGTGCCCACCGGTACACCGCAGCGCGGTGGCATAGACTCCTCCAAGATTTCGCTCGACGAACTCAGTGAACTTCCGCTCATCCCCACTCACCGCGTAGCTCGAAAGAGCCTGGGAATCTGTCGTCAGGTTCATCTCCCTATCCGGCATCTGCCATTCCTCTCACACGAGAGAACGGGTTCTGCCGCAGTGCAATCGGGGACGCGGGTCGTAGGGCAAGGCTGCGCGAGGGTATCTTCATGTCTGGAATCCAGAGTTGGCATTTTTTTGGTTTCACCAAGAAACCCAACACCAGACGATAAACTGGACATCTTTTTGGAGGAAATGTCCCCCGTCGATCCGCCACTACCGCACGGCATCGGCCGCGATGCGAAATCCGCGGCTCATGGCACCCTTGTCCGGGGACGGGAGGCGTCCATGGGTCAAGTCCAACTGTGACTTGGTGACAAAGGAGGCGCCCTTGACCACCGGCACCTCCCGGCCGGGATTGTTAGGATCCGTTCCCAGGGTCGCCGTCCACTCGGACACATTGCCTCCCATGCCCACCACTCCGAACGGGCTCACATCGGCGCCTAACTGATCCACCGGCGCCCAGGCATTGAAACCATCCAGGGTTCCCCCGGCGCCGGCCGCTTTGTCGTAGTCCAGTCCCGTGTTTGCCTTGGAGGAGTCCGGCTCGCGCCCCCACGGAAAAAGAAACCCCTCGCCACCCCGGCCCGCCTTCTCCCATTCATCGGCCCGCGGGAGACGCCCGCCGCGCCACCGTGCATAGGCATAGGCATCCCACCAATCCACACCGACGACCGGACAATTGATATTCAGCGGCTGTCCGCGATATGCGGACTGCGCCTCAGCCGCCGCGTAGTAGGCTTCCCAGTCTTCGGGAATATGACCCTCTTTCGAGTCCGGCTGATCCGCGTGATCAAACGCCTTGCTCCCCTTGAGGTAGTCGAGGAAGGCGGCATACTGCGCGATGGTGATCTCGTACTTGGAGATCCAAAACTCTCCCAGATCCAGCGTCTGGCCTTCCTGATAGACAAACGGCCCCGCCGGAACCTGCACCATGGGATTCTCCGCCGGCTCCACGGCGCGCTCGGGATACCACCACCACCAGGCGGCAGCTGCGGCCACGCCCAGCAGGAGCATCGTGATCACGGTCAAGAATCGACTCGTCGCCTGCGCCGCGGCGTAGGAACGCTCCTCCTTATACGCCGCGGCCGCCTCGCCGGCGCCCGTGGAGACCGGGGAGCCAGCCGGCAGCGCCACCCCCGCCGGGGCTGTCACCGCTTGGCTGACAATATTGCAAGCGCGCTGCAGTTCCTCCCAGCCGCGGTAGACGCGCGCGTGATCCGGATCCATCCGCGAAAACAACCGCCGCACGTCTTCCACATGGGTGTCTTCCGCACGAAACAGACGCCAAAAACTCTCCCGGATGGCAGCCAGCGATTTCTCGAAAACGTCGGGATCAGACGGTTCCGCCGTCGCCAGATTGGCCACGTAAGGTTCCTCGTGAATCAAGACCAATGCCGCCGGCTGAAAGGGCCGGTAGCCTAACTGATTCTTCTCGTAGTAGAGAAACGTCTCGCACAGCGTCCTCAGCAGGCTCCAGACAAAACTCGCGGGGAATCGATGCCCCTCGGCACGCAGTTCCATGATGTCCTTACCCGCGACGATTTCCCGCGTGTAAAAGATGCGCCCATCCTGCTCACTCGACTCATAAACCGCAGCGATCCGCGGATGGGTGACACAGGCCTTGGCCTTGATATCCTGGCGAAAGGACTCCACCGCCCGCTCGTCCTCGCAACGGTGCGGCTTCAAGAGCACCAGGGCGACCTTGCGGTCAATCGAACGCTGCCGCGCGACAAAGGTCTGGGTGTCCTCGGTCTCATGGAGCACTTCCAGAAGATCGTAATCGCCGAGTTGAGAGGGCGTGTGATCGGACATCAAGACAGGAGAGGGGCGATTATGGGTTCAATTCTCAAACAGGATGGCATCCAACTCCATCTCCGAGGCGCCATCACTCGATTCGGAAAGCAGTTCGATCAGGATACGGGGTTCGACAAGCACATCTTGGATCTCATCCCGATAGTAGAGCTTGACCACATACCCGAAGAAGGTCCGCTCCGCGCCATCGTCCTTTTTGGGAATGTGATATGTGACGTCCAGCAGCTCTTCGGCCGGCTCGAGATAATCCGGGTTTTCCGACCGCCAGGGATTGACCTCATCCACCGGCGGCTGTTCCCCGTCGCAGGCCATGATCTCTAGGCCGTCCACGAGATCATAAAAATAGATGTAGGGCACGACCGCCTGGGGATCGATCTCCTCCCCGGCCTGCGCCCGGATACTGAGGGAGAGCTTCACCGTCCGCGTTTCCGTATCATCGGTGGTCACTTCGGCGAAGGCGGGACCAATGCGCAACGGGCGGTGCATGAGGCCGCCCGCCAGGGGCTCCGGCGCCTCGCCATTGAGATAATGTATCGCCAGGGTCGCCAGTTCACCTGCCCGCTCGTCCATCGCCGCCACCATCTGGAAGTACGAGGTGGCGCGACGTTTGTTCCCTAACTTGTCGAAAAGCGTGCCCATGCGGTAGAGCACCTCGGGGTGATTGGGCTCCAATTGATCCGCCAGCTCGAGGTGTTTCAAGGCGCCGATGACGTCCTGGTCCACTTCCTTGGCCTTGGCCATCTCCAGAGCCTTGGCTCCCTCGGCCGTCCGCATCTTCAACAAATCCGGATCGGTCATCTCGGCCTCCGCCGCTTCGAGTTCCTTCGATCCCGGGATCTCGTGCATCCTCGGCGGAGGTGGCGGGATCTGCGCCATGACCATGCCCGACTGCGGAGGCCCCCCAAAGGGACTGGGCGGCAGGGGAAACATCTCATCCGCCATCCGCCGGCGCCGACTGGCTTCCTCCGCCTCGGCGATCACTTTCCGGGCGCGTTCCATGAGCACCAGCGCCTCGTCCTCCGCCGTCTTGGCCGCCTCCCGCTGCTTTTCTGCCCGACTGAGGACAAAGGTCGTCAGGCCGATTCCCAAGAGCCCCAACACCAGGACGATCACAATGAGGCCGCTGCGAAACGGCGCGGGAGAACTCGGCGGCGAGGACGAAACGGCATCGGCATTCTCATTCATGGCGGGATCTGCCGATCCTACGCGTGCGAGCGATTCGGTGTCAAATCACCCGGCCAGGCAGGGGATTGACAAATCAATCGCACCTGCTCTCCTAGGCAGCATGAAATCCGTTAGACTAGGACTGGTCGGCCTTGGAAACATGGGACGCGCTCACAAAGCGAACATCCTCGCCGGCAAGGTAAAAGGGCTAGAATTGACTGCGATCTGCGATCTCCCTGCGGCCCTTGAGGGCGTGGAAGAAGAGGACTTGGCCAAGTTCACCGACGCCGGCGATATGATCGCCTCGGGCAAGGTCGACGCCATTCACATCGCCACCCCGCACCCCTTCCACTGTGCCATCGGCTGCCAGGCTCTCGAGGCGGGTCTCCACGTGATGATGGAGAAACCTCTCGCCGTGCACAAGGCCGAGTGTGAACAGCTGATCAACGCCTACCATGACAAAACCAAGGTCTTTGCCGCCATGTTCAACCAGCGCACCGACCCTCTCTACCGGAAACTCAAGAGCCTGATCGACGAGGGAGAACTGGGTGAAATCCGGCGCGTGCAGTGGAACGTGACCGACTGGTTCCGCTCCCAGGAATACTACGCCTCCGGTGGCTGGCGCGCGACCTGGAAGGGCGAAGGCGGCGGCGTGCTCCTCAATCAATGTCCCCACAATCTCGATCTCTTCCAGTGGATGTTCGGCATGCCGAGCGAGGTCCACGGCTTTTGTAACTTTGGTCGCTACCACCAAATTGAAGTTGAAGACGATGTCAGTGCCTACTTCCGCTACGCCAACGGATGCAATGCCCTCTTCGTCACCTCGACGGGCGAAGCCCCGGGCGTGAACCGCCTCGAAGTCGTCGGCGAACAAGGCCTGGTCACCATCGAGGGCGGCACCATTCGTTTCCGGCGCAACCGCGTCCCCATGAGCCAGTTCAGCGATGAGACCTTCTCCTCCTTCGGCCAGCCGGAAGTGTGGGAAGTGGACGTCCCCGTCACCGGAGAAGCCGGCCAGCACCTCGAGATTCTGCGGAATTTCACCAACGCCATCCTGCATGACGAAAAACTGATCTCACCAGCGGTCGAAGGCATCCACTCGGTCGAACTCGCCAATGCCGTGCTCTACTCGGCCTGGACGAACCAGACCATCCAGCTCCCCTTGGACTCGAGCGCCTACGCCGCGGAACTGCAGGATCGCATCGATCAATCGTCCTTCAAGAAACGCCAGCCCCGCCAACAGGGCGGCGCCTCGGCCGACGATTTCGCCAAGAGTTTTTGAACAACGTGAGACCGGCGAGACGCCTGCCCCACGTTCTCACTTTCGCCAGTCACTCTTCGACTTCCAACTGAGGAAAGAGAAAACTGCGAATGGACTGACAGGGGATGATGTAGCGGAAAGTCATCTGGTGATTCATGGGAAGAAAGAGGCCTGAGCCGCGCTTGGAGCCCAGCCTGAGACTGCCTTCTTCTTCGTGGAGAGGGACCACGTTGTAGGCCACGGAACTCGTCATTTCCACCATGCCGACCACGGATCCAAAGCGGTCAAAGACGGGCGCACCGCTGCTACCCATGGCAAACTCCGCCGTGATCATCAGCCGGGGCCGGTCGTCCACCTGGCAATAACGGGAGACGTGCCCCTTAGTTAGGGTGTAGAAGGCCTCGCGCGGGTGCGAAATCGCCACCACGTCACCGCCCACCGGGGCCTCGCGAGCCAGGGAAACGGGTTGGAAACCGTCCCCGTCCAGCTGGATCAGAGCCACGTCATCCGCCGGATCCGAAGCCAGAATCTCTCGCACCGCGACCACGCGGCCGTCCAGAGTCGTCGCCGTGATCAGATCCTGTTGCCCATAGGAGGCGATCACATGGTGATTGGTCACCGCCAGGCCCGAGGAGCTGATGACGAAGCCGCCGGCATGACTCGCCTCACGCTCCTTCGCCTCGCTCACGCCGCTGAGAATGAGGACACTCGCGGCGCAACGCCGATAAATCTCCTCGGGCGAGAGCGCCTCGCGAGAACCCGACTGCACGTCCACCACCGCGGTGTCCGAGAGACGCCGCCGCAACTGCTGCAACCACTGATTGGGAGCCGGAGACCGGTCTCGTTGCAGGATGTGTTTTCCCCAGACATCGATGTAGTTGCTCACCCGGTCGTCGTCCTCCAGAATGCCGTCCACCACCAGTGGACGCCGCTCTGGTGCTTCCAACTGTTCCGCCGTCAGCCCTTCCACCGCGAGATCGAGGATCAGATCACTGCTTCCCCGATCCGATTGATGCACGCTCACCGCCAAGAGATTGGCACCCTCCTGGAAATCGTCCGGATCCAGGACGACCGCATGATAGCGGCTCTCGCGATTGCCCGACGACGAGAGCTTGCCCGCGGAAAAGGTCGCTCCTTCCAGGTCTCCCTCGGCCATGTTATAACGATAGACTTCCTCGCCATTGAGATAGACGACGGCGCCGTCATCGCAGCGAATCTCTGCCCGCCATCCGGGAAACGCCGCAGGATCGGGCATTTCAAAGGCCAGACGGAAGTAGGCCGCGGGATGCTTGTCCTCGGCATCGCCCCCGAAATCGAGCTCCGTGGCGATCACGTTCTCACCATAACCCAGCGGCGCCTCGCCTTGATCCCAGCCATCGTCGTCAAACGCCACCGACGCCCAAGCCCCCTCAGGCGGCTCCGCGGCGTCCCAGTAGCGCCAGCCCGCCTCTCCACGAGAGACCGGCTGCCCAGGGGACACAGAATCCTCTTCCGCCAGCCCTGGGCCGGCGAATGCAATGATGAGGGGAGCGAGTAGGAAGGGACGCCACAAATTCATGGCGTGAGGTTAGCGCGCCAGGAAGAGAATACCAGGGGGACTTGGGAGACGGCTCCCTTCCCCTCGGTCCCTATCCGTCGTCCGCCGGCTCCTACATACAACCTACCTCCCTAGCTGCCCTGCTCGAGCCCGCCGCCCGACGCGTGTCCCACCGCCTGTTCCTCTTCGCTGAGATACTGCTTGAAGCGGTTCTTGTCGATGGCCTTCATGTAGGCCTCCATGGGCGAGATCATCTTTGCCTGGAGTTTTTCGTTGATGGCCTCGTCCATGAAGATCATGCCCCGGCTCTTGCCGCCCGTGATGACGTCATAGAGCTTCTGCGTGGCACCCTCGCGAATGATGGCGCCCACGGCCGGTGTGGAAACGAGAATCTCATTGACCGCACAGCGGCCGCCACCATCGCAACGCTTGCACAAGAGCTGAGCCACCACCCCCTGGAGGGAGGCCGCCAACATCGTCCGCACCTGGGACTGCTGATCGGAGGGAAACACGTCGACGATACGGTCAACCGTCTTGCGTGCGTTGTTGGTGTGCAAGGTCCCGAAGACGAGCAAGCCGGTCTCCGCCGCCGTGAGGGCCAGCGAAATGGTCTCCAAGTCACGCATCTCACCCACGAGCACGATATCCGCGTCCTCCCGCAAGGTGGCCCGCAATCCATCGGCAAAGGTCGGCGTTTGAATCGGCACTTCACGCTGCGTGATGATCGATTTCTTGTTCGAGTGCACAAACTCGATGGGCTCTTCCACCGTGATGACGTGCCGGGCAAAATTGATGTTGATGTAATCGATCAGCGCCGCCAGCGTCGTCGATTTCCCCGAGCCCGTGGGCCCAGTGACGAGCACGAGACCGCTTCGCAAGTGGCCGAATTCCTTGACCACCGAGGGAATGCCCAACTGCTCCAAGCTGGCGATCTTGGTCGGGATCAAGCGGAAAACCGCCGCGATGCCATGGCTCTGCTTGAGGTAGTTGCACCGGAAACGGGACTCCTCATCCATCTCGTAGGCGAAGTCCAAGTCGCCTCGTTTCATGAATTTTTCCCAGGCCTTCTCGTCACAGATCTCCTGCAACATCGGATGGATGACGTCCTTGGTCAGGATCTCGTCGGAGATCGCGCTGATATTACCGTGCAACCGCAATTTGGGAGGCGATCCTTCACTCAGATGAAGGTCGGATGCCCCCTGCTCAACTAGCATTTGGAAATATTGGTCAATGACAGCCATGAATCTTGAAAAAGGTTACGAACTAAAAGTAGAGGGGAAAATGTGTTGCTTACTTGCCGGCGCTGCGTGCCTGCTTGCTCAGATCTCGAAGTGCTTGCGCATGCCTACCTGATCGGCCGCGCGGCTCATGCATTCCTCCTGGGAAACCAGGCCCTGGTTGTACAACTCCTTCAACGAGTCATCCATCGTGATCATGCCGACGTTCTTACCAGTCTGCATGATCCCACCGAGCATGAAGGTCTTACCCTCCCGAATACAGTTGGAAACGGCCGGGGTGTTGACCAGGTATTCCAAGGCCAGAACGCGCCCCGTGCCGTCGAGACGCGGCACCAGCTGCTGACTGACAATCCCTCTCAACGATTCACTCACCATGATCCGAATCTGGTCGCGCTGATCCACGGGAAACACGTCCAGCACCCGGTCCAGCGTTCGAGGCGCATTCCCCGTGTGCAGGGTTCCCAGGACCAAGTGACCCGTCTCCGAGGCGGTGATGGCGAGCTGAATCGTTTCCAAGTCGCGCATCTCCCCCACCATGATGACATCCGGATCCTCCCGCAGGGCACCCCGGAGCGCCGCGGCGAACGAGGCCGTGTGGGTGTGCACTTCACGCTGATTCACGTGACAGGTGCGGGAGGAGAAAATGTACTCGATGGGATCTTCCAGGGTGATGATGTGGTCCTGGCGAGCTCCGTTCACTTCGTCCACCATGGCCGCCAGGGTCGTCGACTTTCCACTACCGACCGCCCCAGTCACGAGGACGAGGCCGTTGTGATACTGGGTCAGCGGCTTCAGAGTCTCCGGAAGCCCCAGGTCGTCCATGGAGCGGACCGTGGTGTTGATGATGCGGAACGCCATGTCCAGCCCGAGGCGTTGGCGCACCACACTGGCGCGGAAGCGGCCCAGGTCATTGGCATAGGCAAAATCGACGTCGCCGGTCTTTTCCAAGCGGGTCAACTCGCGTTCCGTGAGAAAGCTCTTGGCCAAGCGCTCCGTATCGGCGGCCGTCAGCGGCTCCGCATCCTCCCAGATAGGGGTCAGCGAACCAAATCGCCGCCAGTGCGGTTTGCTGTTGACCGGCAAATGAATGTCGGAGGCTTCGTACTCCTGGCCGATCTTGAGATAGTTGTCGACGTGATCGAGGGTCTTGACGATTTCAGACATGAGGCTGTGTGGGCTTCTCGGAGCTTGAGATGCGCTCCTTTAGCACGCTGGCAATGAGAGGTTCAAATGCTAAAAACACGGTTTTCAGGATGGGGCCCGTTATGGATTTGAAGAGTGAGGATCGCGGCTTCTCATAGAAAGCCTTTTCGTCCTTTGCACGGCTTTTTTTCCGAAAGATGAGACGCACGACGACAATCCCGAAGCCCAAGACCCCGAGTCCCCAAACCGACGGGCGATTCTGGATCGAGCGCTGCAACTGGCCTTTGACGCTCAATTTTCCCGAAAAATCATCCCCCAGTTCCCGACAGTCCCGGCTCAATTGCCAGCGAGCGCTGTCGAGTTGGGCAATCAGTTCCGGCTTATTCACTTCCACGGTTTTCTGGGATTCGATAGCCATTCGCGATCCTTAGCAAGTTCGTTCGTGGATTCTTCAAAGAGAGGGGTCTTTGGACGGCGCCTGGCCAGCCGAAGGAAGACGACGCCGAGAAAGAGATGTCCTGCGGCCGCCAGGAGAC
Organism: Verrucomicrobiales bacterium; assembly: GCA_028281705.1. Taxonomy (GTDB): domain Bacteria; phylum Verrucomicrobiota; class Verrucomicrobiia; order Verrucomicrobiales; family DEV007; genus JAACDM01. Next base: position 15,675 of record JANQJH010000212.1, on the reverse strand, counting down.
AGGCGAAATGCCACGGCATCCCGCTCCAGAGGCTCACCGTCATCACCGCGCCGACGAGAAAGAGCCCGTAGCCTACCACGAGGAAAACGAGGGCGATGAGCGACAGGACCAGTTTCTTGGTAAAAAACTCGCTCGCCTCGCGTCCCTCGATGAGGAAGAGCTGATGGCGTGCCTGGAGGTAGACCACCAGTCCACGCACGACTTGATGGAAACGGGTCTGTAGAGAGGCGTCGTCGCCACCACCACCGCCACCACCACCGCCAGCGCCGCCGCCATTGCCTTCGCGAGGAGAGTTCACGCGTGATTCAAAAAATCGAAATCGTCCAACACCGGATGGCCCAACGAAAGCCGGCCATCCCCACGGAAAGAAAAAGAGAGGGATGATGCGTCGTTCGGCCCCGAGCCGGGCCTGGAAGATCTACCGCCGGAAGAGAAGACCGAGTATAAATCCAACCCCTAGGGCCGTCGCCACGGATTTTCCTGGATGCTCTCTCACATAGACCTCCCCTTCCTGAAGAAGATCTTGCAACTTCACTTTGGCCTCTTCCCAGCCAGTCTCTGCCGCCTGACGGAGCTGTTCCGCCTTGTCGGCCGCACTATCCTGGGCCTGACCGGCTTCGCGCTCCACCGCCTCGCCAAATTGGCTGGCATGCGAGGAGACCGCCGAGCGCAACTCTTCCGCTGCCTGTACGGCCTGCGATTTGAGATCAGCCCCATTTTCCGGGTCCATTACTTGGCTATCATTCATAACGTCGGTTATCGGTTGAAAACGGGGTTGCTTCAAACATGCCTCAGCTTTGTCCAAACGCAACAGGCCGCCCTGTTCGAGGAGTGTAAGATCTTCCTCCCAGTCACGTCCAGCCCGGCGTCGTCCTCGCCACCGAATCACGCTTCTCGCCCGCCCGAAGTGTGACGAAATCGCCCTTTCATTCCGCCGGGATTACCCAAAAGGGGCGGTTGACGGCCACCGTGGCACCTGCTAAGTAGCGCCGAATTCTCAGGGGAGCGGTCCGAATTCGTCGCCTCTGAGGCTCCGCAATACGCACTGATTTATTACAAGACTTATGGCAACTTTTGCAATCAACGGATTTGGCCGCATCGGCCGGATGGTTCTTCGGGCGATGCCTCAAGAAATGGTCGAAAACGTCGTCGCGATCAATGATCTCACCGACAACCACACTCTCGCGCACCTGCTTAAGTGGGATTCCGTCGCTGGCAAGTTTGATGGCGATGTGAGCTACGATGACGACTCCATCACTGTCCGCGGTCACAAAATTCGCACCTTTGCCGAGCGCGACCCCTCCAAACTGCCCTGGGGCGACCTCGGAGTCGACGTCGTCCTCGAGTCCACCGGATTTTTCGCCAGCCGCGACGGTGCCGGATTGCACCTCCAGGGAGGCGCCAAGAAAGTGCTCATTTCGGCCCCGGCCAAAGATCCCGACATCACCATGTGCCTGGGGATCAACGACGGCGATTACGATGCCGCCAAGCATCACATCGTCTCCAACGCGAGCTGCACCACCAACTGCCTCGCGCCCATGGTCAAGGTCTTGAACGATGCCTTTGGTGTCGAGGGTGGCGTCATGAGCACCATCCACAGCTACACCAATGACCAGCGGATCCTCGATCAGCCCCACTCCGATCTCCGTCGCGCCCGTTCGGCCGCGCAGAACATCATCCCGTCTTCCACGGGAGCCGCACGCGCCATCGGCGAGGTCATTCCCGAGTTGAAGGGCAAATTGAACGGTGGCGCCTTCCGCGTACCCACCCCGAACGGCTCCGTCACCGATTTCACGGCGCTCCTGAAGAATCCGGCCGACGCCGACGCCGCCAACGCCAAACTGAAGGAAGCTGCTGAAGGCCCCTTGAAGGGAATCCTCGAATACAGCGAGGAGCCCTTGGTTCTCCAAGACATCGTGGGCAATCCCCACTCCTGCATCTTGGATGCCAAATCCTCCATCTCCGTCCTCGACGGCAAGATGGTCAAGGTCGTCGGCTGGTACGACAACGAGTGGGGCTACAGCAACCGCGCCGTCGACATGCTGAACAAGCTCGGCGGTTCCGTCTAAAAACGCCTCCATGCCCAAGCTCAGCTTTCGCGACCTCGACCCGAACGGGAAGCGCGTCCTTGTCCGTGTCGACTACAATGTCCCCCTGAAGGACGGCGAGATCACGGACGACACCCGAATCCGCGCCAGTCTGCCCACGATCCAGGATCTCCTGGATCGTGGCGGCCGGCTCATCCTCGCCTCCCATCTCGGGCGGCCCAAGGGCGCCCGCAACGAAGCCTTTTCCCTGGCTCCCGTGGCCAAACGCTTGGGCGAACTCGTCACCGGGAAAGTCCATTTCCTCGGTGAGACCATCGGCGCCAAGGTCGAGGAGGCCGCCAACGGACTCGCCCCGGGGGAGATCTTGCTCCTGGAGAACGTGCGCTTCTTCCCTGGAGAAACCGCGAATGATCCCGAGTTTTCCCAGCAATTGGCTGCCCTGGCCGACCTCTACGTGAACGACGCCTTTGGCACCGCTCACCGCGCCCACGCCTCCACCGCCGGCATCGCCCAGCACGTCGACCAGGCCGCCATGGGGGCTCTCGTGGAACGCGAACTCCGCTATCTCCAGGGCGAACTGGAAGATCCCAATCGCCCCTTCGTCGTCATCCTCGGCGGCAAGAAAGTCTCCGACAAGATCGGCGTCATCAATGCCCTCCTCGAGAAGGCCGACACCATCCTCATCGGCGGCGCCATGCAGTACGCCTTCCGCAAGGCCCAAGGGCATGCCATCGGCAAGAGCTACCTCAACGAGAGCGATGTCCCCATCGCCAAGGAACTCCTGGAAAAAGCCGAGGCCACCGGCACCCGGCTCCTCCTCCCGGCCGATAGCCTCGAGGCCGATGATTTTTCCGACGACGCCAAGACCAACAACATCGCCCCCTACGCCGAAGGCGGAAAGATCCGCGATGATTGGGAAGGCATTGATATCGGCCAGAAGGCCATCGAGGAGTTCTGCGCCGTCCTCAAGGAGGCCAAAACCGTCATTTGGAACGGCCCCATGGGCGCCTTCGAAATCGACGCCTTCGCCAAAGGCACCAAAGCCGTCGCCGAAGCCCTGGCCGCCTCTTCCGCCACCACCATCATCGGTGGAGGCGATTCCGTCACGGCGGTGAACAAGTTCGGGCTCTCCGATCAAATGACGTTCATGAGCACCGGCGGTGGCGCCTCCCTGGAACTCTTGGAAGGCAAATCACTACCGGGAGTCGCCGCTCTCACAGACCAATCCTAGACCCGACCAGACCATCTACCCTTCGACCGATACCCCACTTGGTCTCCAACCATTCTCTCGCTATCAAGATCCCATCCATGAAACGCAAACCCATCATCGCGGCCAATTGGAAGATGCACATGACGCCCCAAGAAACCGAGACCTTCCTCAAGGCTTTCGCGCGACTCTTGGGCACCCGTGACCACGTGGATGTCGTCGTCGCGCCCCCCTTCGTCTCCCTTCCGGCAGCCCGGTCTGTCTCCGTGCACTCGGAAAACATCGCTCTCGCCGGCCAAAACATGTCGCCCGAGCCCGCTGGTGCCTTCACCGGCGAAACCAGCGCCCGCATGATCAAAGAAGTCGGCGCCGAGTACGTCATCCTCGGGCACAGCGAACGCCGCACTCTCTTTGCCGAGTCGGACGACTACATCCAGCGCAAGATGACCGCCGCCCTCGAGGCCCGCATCACCCCCATCCTCTGCGTCGGGGAAACGCTCGAAGAGCGCGATGCCGGCAAGGTGGAGGAGGTCCTCGAACGCCAAATGCGTTCCGGCATGACCGACGTCAACCGCTCCCGCGCCACCGACGTCGTCGTCGCCTACGAACCCGTCTGGGCCATCGGCACGGGCCGCACCGCTTCTCCGGAACAAGCCCAGGAAGCCCACGCCTTCATCCGCAAGGTCCTCACCGATCTCTACGATGGTGAAACTTCCTCCCGCATCCGCATCCAGTACGGCGGCAGCGTGAAACCCGCGAACATGGGTGAACTCATTTCTCAAGAGGACGTCGACGGCGCCCTCGTGGGCGGTGCCAGCCTCGACCCCGAGAGCTTCCACGGCATCGTCAAGGCAGCCGAAGAGCATGTCCAAGCGGCCGCCGGCGCCTAGTGTAACGACGCGTTTCTCTTCAACAAGAATCTCTGTTCGAACGGAAGGGAAGCCGCACAAGGGCTTCCCTTTCGACGTTTTAGGATCGATGAAACGTCGAACAACACCCCGGTGAACTCGAAAAAAAGACTAGGATCATGACCGTCGGCCTCATCGACTACGGTGCGGGAAACCTGCACAGCGCGCACAATGCCCTCACCAAACTCGAGGTACCGGCTCGACTGGTGCGCGAACCCGCCGACCTCGAGGGAATCGACCGCCTCATCCTTCCCGGGGTGGGCGCCTGTGTCGACTGCGTGAATCAACTGAAGGAGCAGGACCTCTGGGGGCCCTTGGGCGATTGGATCGAAGCCGACAGGCCCTACCTCGGCATCTGCATCGGCTACCAGATCCTCTTCGACCACAGTGAGGAATTTGAGGGTGCCGACGGGCTCGGCACCTTGGCGGGTCAGGTAAAGCTCTTCCCCCCGAGCGAACTCAAGGTGCCACACATGGGATGGAACGCACTGAGCCTGACGGACCGGCAAGACCCGCTCTGGGCCGGCTTGCCGGAGGAGCCCTATGTCTACTTCGTGCACTCCTACTACCCCGTCCCCGAAGACCTCAGCCTCGTGAGCGCCTGGTGCGACTACGGCATCCGCTTCGCCGCCGCCGTGCGCCGTGGCAACCTCGTCGCCACCCAGTTCCACCCCGAAAAAAGCCAGGCCATCGGACTGCAAATCATCAAGAATTTTGCTGCGGGCGCCCTCTGAGGCCGTCCTCCAAAATAACCGAGGGACTGAAGCCCCTCCCACATTGAGAGAAAGTGGGAGGGACTTCAGTCCCTTCTTTTTTTTGGATGAGACCCCGCAGGGCGAGGATGCAAACCAACCAGCATTCTGTTAGCACAGAAAAGGCCCTTCCAAGTTCCAACTAGCGATTTCGTGATTTTCGTATCGTTCGTGGACAACCCACAGTCAACCAATCACTGTCCACCAAATCACGAAAGAGAGTGATGGCGAACGAAGTTCTCATTGTGACAGAATGATTCTGCCACTCCTCCCTGTGCGATCACCAAACGGCGAACCAACCGCCCGGGTCGCATATTCGCCAGGAGAAGCGACTCGGGGGCCGAGGCGAGACGGTGCCATTAGGAGGCAATTGCCCGGCAGCGGTCAACCGATCGTTCTCATCGCTCCTTCTCCCGCGGGAAAAATCTGGTAACCTTTTCTCATCCAAGACTCAGGAAAGGGCGTCATGAAATCCGAACCACCAGCTCAGAACGCGCCCGCCGCCTGCCCGCAATGCGGCAGCCCTCTGGCCCCGGACTCGCCGGAGGGCCTCTGCCCGGCCTGCCTCCTCGCCAGGGTCTCCATACCCACGGAATCTGGCACGGTTCGTTCCCCTGAACCTGTGACCAAAGAGGAAACGCCACTTCCCAAGGGGGAGTATCGCGGCGGAGGGGATGTCTCTGATGAGGATTCACTGCCGGAAGAGGCTCCGACCTCAAGCCGAAAACCGCTTTTGCAGTCCATCTTGTTCTTCATGGTGCGAGAGCGCTGGATCTTGGGCTCCTCTGTTGGTCTGCTTCTTGCGGCTGGGATGGCCTACTGGATGATGAGCCAGCCGCCGGTGTTTGAATCCCAGGCGGAAATCTTGATCGACTTCAACGAGCAAAAGATCCTGTCCATTGAGGCGCTTGAGGCCGACAGATCCACGCGGACGCCCCTGGAGCAGGTGATGCAGGTGCATGTCAAAAGCCTGAAAAGCCCTGCATTTAGAAAATTTGTGGAAGCCCGGTTGGCGAATCGAGAGGAGGTGACGGGCGATGATGCGCCAAGAGATCTCCTCAAGGGCTATGCGGATTTCGAAGCGTTCAAGATGGCCTACGTCGACGGTTTGATTCATCAACATCTCAGGGGGGGAAACGCCACTCCCGAAGTACTCGCCAAACTGCCAGGGCCTGACGAAATGTTTCGAGAGCATTTTTATCGCCAGGAAGAGGGCGCCCTCGACGTTGGTTCAAAAAAACGATCCCAACTGATCGATGTGTCGTTCAGGCATCCAGATCCCATGGTGGCCCGTCAAGTGGTCCACGCCCTCATCGGATCTTACGATTCCTTTCTTGGAGGGAAGGAGAAGGCGTCGAATGCGAACGCGAGTCAGTTTTTGAGAAACGAGGTCGAAGCTTTGAGGGGGCAAATTGTGGAACAGGAGCGTATCATGCAGCGCTACCGGCAAAAACATCAAATCGTCGAAACCGAAGAGGGCGCACAGTCGCGAGCCTCAGCGAAAATTGACACTTTGTCAGGGAAAGTCACCACATCCAATCTTGAACTGAGAGACATGGAGTTGCAGCTCGCCGCGATTGAGAAAGTCGATCCGGGTGATGTGGTTCATCTGAGTCGCTTGCCGGTTATCTCGGGATTTGGCTTGGTTTCAACCGTTTGGGAAAACTTGGAGCTCAATCGCGAGGAACAATCGCAATTGGAGCTAAGGTACTTGGAGCGCCATCCGAAGATTCTCGAAAACAAGACCAAAAGGAGTACACTCCTGCGTCAACTCAGGGACAATGTGGCCTTGGCTGTGGATGACTTTCGTGCACGAGTGCGAGCGAAGCGTCAGGTGCAAAGAGAACTCGAGGCTCAGCTGGCTGATGCCGAGGACGCTTCATTGAACGACAACGACCCTATGGTGGATTACCGGGTGATGGTTGGCAATCTTGAAATCCTCAAGAGCAATTACAAGGACATGCGTGATAGGCTCAACGAGACTGAGATCGCTGGGAGATTGGATCGCACGAATGTGGATATCATGACGCCTGCGACTCTTCCTCAGTTTCCGGTGGAGCCAAATCCGAAGAAGGCTATCGCTCTTTCCGCATTGCTTTTGCTCGGGGGACTCTTTGGCTTGCCTTTGGGATTAGGTTTTCTCGGGACCGGATTGAAGTCCTTTAGTGATTCCGCAGCCTCTCTCGGCAGCGAGCCCCAGGGCCGCAGTGAGAAGGAGACGGCATCCGCCAGCGCGGAAACTCATCCTCTAGCAGACATCGAGGAACAGACGGCATCCACAGGCGCGGAAACTCATCCTCCACCAGACATCGAGGAGCAGACGGCATCCGCTAGCGCGGAAACTCATCCCCTACCGGACATCGATGCGGTGGCCAAAGCCTTTCCCCAGCTGGAGATTGACTCTTTCATCGGCCGCGGCGGCATGGGAGCCGTCTATAAGGCGCGGCAAAGCCATCTGGGGCGTTGGGTCGCGTTGAAGGTCCTCCCGGCAAGCCTCTCCTCGGACCCCGCCTTCGCCGAGCGCTTCTCCCGCGAGGCCCGCGTTCTCGCCAAGCTGAATCATCCTAACATCGTCACGTTGCACGACTTCGGCCAGAGCGGTGATTACTTCTATCTCCTGATGGAATTCGTCGATGGCGTCAATCTCCGGCAAGCCATGCGCGCCGGCCGGTTCACCCCGGAGCAGGCCCTGGAGATCGTACCCAAAATCTGTGAAGCCCTCCAGTTCGCCCACAGCGAGGGCATCCTCCACCGCGATATCAAGCCTGATAACATCCTCCTCGACGGACGTGGCCGCGTGAAAATCGCCGACTTCGGCATCGCCAAAGTCATCGGAAAATCGGATGTCGCGTCTCCCTCACAGACCCACGATCCCGCATCCGGCGAAGTAGAAGACCTCACCAAAGCCAACACCACCCTGGGAACGCCCCACTACATGGCTCCGGAACAGCGCATGCATCCCACCCAGGTCGATCATCGGGCAGACATCTATTCGCTCGGCGTGGTCTTCTACGAAATGCTCACCGGCGAGCTTCCCGTGGGCAAGTTCGCCCCGCCCTCACAAAAGTCCCAAGTGGATGCCCGCGTCGATGAAATCGTTCTCCGCGCCCTGAAAACCGAGCGCGCGCAGCGCCAGCAAAGCGCCCGCGAAGTCCGGACCCAGGTGGAGACTGTTGCCAGTCAGCCCCGGCAATCCACACCACCCCCCGCTCCCTCTCCACCCGCATCATCGAAGCAGCCAGGCTCCAAGATTTCCCCCGGCTGGGCCGCCTTTCTCGCGATCGCCGGCCTCGTCCTTCCTCTCGTCGTCTTCGCCGGCGCCCGCCAAGTGAGCGGTGCCAACAGCGCCGAGGATGCCCGCTGGCGTGCACAGCAAGCGATGATCGAAGACACGGAACAAGCGCTCGCCGGCATCGAGCGAGAGATCGCCCAAGGGGGGGCGACGCCGAACCACCTCGCCGAACGCCAGCGTTTGGAAGCCGAGATCGCCCAGCAACAAATGGATGCCGAAGCGAGCCTGGACCGCGTGACCCATCATCCAGCCACGTTGATCAGTTTGCTCGCGCTCGCCCTCGTCGCCCTCGGGCCCGTCCTCCTCCTCCTCGGGACTCACCGCGGCTGGCGTCATCTGGGATGCCTGCGCCGAGGCGAGGTCACCGGTGGCCGCGGAACGGCCATGTTCGCCGCCCTCTTCCTTCCCCTGCTTCTCCTCTTTGGAGCCCTCCTGACACTCATCTACTTGATGGTCGGCCAGGGACACTGGCAAGACCCGCCCGGCGCCCGAGCCATCGGACTCTACCTCGGCCTCGCCGCCGGTGCCCTTGTCTGCTTCGGCGCCATCCGGCAAACCTGGAACTGGTCCCAGAACCTGCCAAAATCAAAAAGCCGAATCTCGGGACGCCTCCTCGTCATGGGCATCCTGATCCTCGGTTTCATCTCCCTCTGGACTCTACGACGTCAGCCGGAAGCCAACAGCCTTGTTCTCAAGACGCCCGCTTCCGCCACCGTGGGCAACGACGAGGACACCACCTTCTGCGTCTACCGCGGAAACGAGGCCGACTTCCTCTTACATTACCCCGGCGAATTCAATACCAGTGTCCGCAGCACGTCCAATCACCGGACCGGCCAATGGGAAGACCAGGGCACCCTAACGTTGCCCAACGATCGCACCGTGGGTTTTCTCCGGCGCGCCCTCTATCCCGACAAGCTCCGGTTGAACGGCCGAGAGTTCGATCTCCGGCAGGGACGTGTCTTCACCATCGATGAGACGGCGCAGATCCATCAACTTGACATCCGTCCCATGGTCGTCCGCAATCAAGGCGAGCTCGCCACCTTCGCTGCCGAGCTCCGCGCCCGCCACCCAATCGAACCCGGCATCCCCCTCCTGAAAATGCAGCGATGACGGCCGACGACTCATCCGGATCCTTCTTCACCACGCGCTGGACCCGGGTGGCGCGATCGAAAGGAAGCTCCGTGGAAGCCCAGGCCGCCCTGGCCGAACTCTGTGAGTCCTATTACGACCCCGTCCACGCCTTCCTCCGCGCCACCGTCCGCGACGACGAGGAAGCCCGCGACCTCACCCAGGCCTTCTTCGCCCGCGTCCTCGATCAACAAGCTTTCGAGGGTGCCGATCCCCAGCGCGGCCGCTTCCGCTCTTTTTTGTTAGGCGCGGTCAAACATTTCCTCTCCGACCACCGCCGCCGCGGGCGCGCCGAAAAGCGCGGCGGTGGCGAATCCCCCATCTCCTTCGAAGACATGGGGCCGGGCAGCGATGGCAGGAGCGATAGCGATACCTCACCCGGCTGGACCCCGCCGGACCTGACACAGTTGCCACCCGACTGCGAATTCGACCGACGCTGGGCCCTCACCGTCATCACCAAAGCCCTGGCCCAGATCCGCCAATCCATGACGGCCAAAGGCCAGGAAACCACCTTCCAAGTATTGAAACCCTGGCTCACCGGCGACAACGGCAACCTCCGCCAATCCCACGCCGCCCTCGAACTGGGCCTCAGCCAGAACGCCACCAAGGTCGCCATCCACCGTCTCCGCCGCCAGTTTCGCGAAGCCGTGAAGGCCGAGATCAGCCAGACCCTCGCCGATCCCGCCCAGGTCGCCCAAGAACTCTCCCACCTCGAGGCGGCCCTGCGCAACTAGCAGAAACTCCGTGCGGCAACCTGCCCAATCACTTTACCTTTCTCCTGTCGCCGCCGGTTCCGCCGGGCAAATCAGGGTCCTCCGAAAGCCATTCTACGGCTTGGAATTCGTGCCATACCCTGATAGCCTCCGTCTTTATCCACCCCCCGAAGCCGATGAAAAGACTCTCCCTCCACCCCGTCATCCTCATCGCGGCCGTCGTCCTCGGCCCGATCGCTTCCAGTCCGGCCGACCTCACGATCACTGAGCTGACAGCCATCAACCTTGACGGTCCCGAGGACAAAGATGGCGACCTTTCCGCCTGGATCGAGGTCCACAACACCTCGGATGAAGACACCGACCTCGAAGGCTGGTACCTCACCAATGATCCCGATGATCTCATCAAATGGAAAATCCCGCGCCGGAAAGTACCGGCCAAGGGCTACGCCCTGGTCTTCGTTTCGGGAAAAGACTTCGGATCCCTCTTTCAGCCTGAAGTGCACGCCAGCTTCAAGTTCGCCATCGACACCGAATACCTCGCCCTGGTCCAGCCCGACGGCGAGACCATCGCCCACGCCTATGAGGATCTGCCTAACCAACGCTCCGGTTTTTCCTACGGCATCGACGACGCCGGAGAACAAACATTCTTTCAGAAGGCGACCCCTCTAAGCGCGAACCAGGACCCCATTGCGGGTTTTGTTAGCGATACCAAATTCACCGTCGATCGCGGTTTTTACGACGAGCCCTTTGAGGTCGAGATCACCACCAAGACACCCGACGCCATTATCTACTACAGCACCAGCGGACGGGATCCCTCCAAGGGCTCCCTTTTTACCGGCCCCATCGATCACATCTATGACGGTCCCATCACCATCGACAAGACCACCGTGCTACGCGCCGCCGCCTTCAAAGATGGGTTGGGACAGAGCAACATCGATACTCAAACTTACATTTTCACTCAAGACGTCGCCCAACAGCCGGACATGTGGACGGCCATCACCGAGTCCGATGAGTGGGGCCCGCAAATGGATGCCGCCTTGAAGGCCATTCCCACGATTTCCATCGCCATCGATGACGACGAACATTTGGTCAAACGAGGCCAGGGCCAGACGCGGTTCATGGGGACGACGGTCAATGATTATGAATCTGCCATCTCTGTCGAATGGCTCAATGGCGACGGGAGCGAGGGCTTTCAAGTGGATGCCGGCGTCTCCCGATTTGGAGGTTATTACACTGATCACGGTAAGTACTCCTACCGTTTTCAGTTTCGCAAGAAGTACGGCACCGCCACCCTGAAATACCCGGTCTTCCGCGGTCACGAGAACGGCCTGGCGCCGGCCGAGGAGTTCGACGCGCTCAACCTGCGATCGGGCTCCCACGACATGAAACAACGCGGGGCCTACATGTCGAACCGGTTCGTGGACGACTCCATGCTGGAAATGGGGGGCATGGCGCCACACGGACGCTTCGTGCACGTGTATCTCAACGGCTCCTACAACGGGCAGTACCACTTGCGGGAGCGCTGGAACGCCGCCATGCACGCGAGTTATTTCGGCGGGAGCGAGGAAGACTACGACGCCATCAACCGGAACGATAATTTCACCTCGGATGCCAAGGCCTTCGACGGTGATCAAGTTTACTGGAAGGAGGTCGAAGCCCTGGCCCGCGGAGACTCCCCCTGGGAGGCCTTGCAGGGTCACGTCGACCTTGCGGATTACTACGACTTCATGATGGTCTACGCCTCGGGCAACTCGGAGAGCGAGTTCCAGGCCGTGGGTTCGAAGCCGCTCAACGTGCCCTTCACTTTCTACATGAAGGACGCTGACGGCTGGCTCGTGCGCAACTCCCACAACGGCGGCCGGGGACGTTTCACCACTGCGGGACCAGGCCGATTCAACACCGAACTGCGCTCGGAAAAACACATCGACCACCAAATGTTTCTCGCCGACCGCATCCACAAACATTTCACCAACGGCGGCGCCATGACTCCCGAACAAACCATCCCCCGCCTCCAGCGTCGCATCGATGAAATAGAAACCGCCTTCATCGCCGAATCCGCGCGCTGGCGAAAGTACAAGCCTGATGCCTGGCTCGCCTTCCAACAGAGTGTCATGGACAAGCACTTTGCCAGCTTGGCCGACAACATGATGAAGATGTTCAAGGATACCGACGCCTACCCGGACAACATTCAGGCACCGGTCTTCAATCAACGCGGCGGGGCCATCGAGCCCGGATTCGTGCTCAAGATGTCCGCCGGCAGCCTTTTCAATCCGGAGAAGGGTGATTTCCTGTATACCCTCGACGGATCCGATCCCCGGTTGCCGGGCGGCGACCGGGCCGAATACGCCATCGAGTACGACCGGACGGGCCCAGGCCTGGAGCTCGACCATACGGTGACGGTCAAGGCGCGGACCTGGCGGTCGAGCCTGTTCAGCAACGGCACCTGGAGTCCGCTGATGGAGGCCACCTTCCACATTGGGCGGAAGCCGGTGGCCGGTGATCTCGTCATTTCGGAAATCCACTACCGGCCGGCGGCGCCGAGTGATGAAGAGATCGCCGCCGGTTTCGACGGCCGGGGCTTCTTCGAGTTCATCGAACTCTACAACAAGAGCGACTCCGTGATCAGTCTGGCGGACGTCGCCTTCAACCGAGGCCTCTATTTCGAGTTCCGCGGAACCGAGGTCACCGAACTGGCCCCCGGCGGTCTCGCCCTTGTGGTTCGCAACCGGGCCGCCTTCGAACACCGCTATGAAACGGGCCTGCCGATCGCGGGAGAGTTCGAGGGCTTCAAGCTGAGCAACAGCGGTGAAACGATCCGCTTGAGCCTGCTCGACGGCGTGGTCTTGGAGGAACTGCAGTACAACGACAAGGACCCATGGCCCGAGGAACCGGATGGCATGGGACCGAGCCTGACATTGAAAGACCCCGTGATGATGAGCGGCAGCGACCCCGCCGAGTGGAAGTCCAGCGCCAAGATCGGCGGTACGCCCGGGAGCCTGGAAACCGATGATCCCGGGAACATCGATCCGGATCAAGACGCGGATGGCGATGGCCTCACGGCCCTGCTTGAAGAAGCGCTAGGGACCAGCGATACCGATCCCGCCTCGGGCCCCTCGAGCATCGTCCTGGGGCAGGACGTGTTTGAGATCGATGGCAAGACGGCCACGCACTGGACCTTCGAAACCTCGAGCAATCCAGTGGCAGAGAATTTTGACTTTCACATGGAGGTGTCCTCGGATCTTGAGAGCTGGGAACCGGCGGACAACACCTTTGAGAGCGTCGATGCCGTCCCAGCGACACCGAAGAAACGGATCTGGCGGAGCCAGAAAGCCGTCGAGGCCATGGATGGCCGTGTTCTCTTTGTCCGCCTGCGCGTCACGCGGCAGTAGTCGTGATGGGCAGCACAATCTCGAGTTAGTTCGCGAAGGGACTGAAGTCCCTCCCACTTTCTCACCGTACCTTGGATTCGAAATAGGCTTCAGCTTCTTCGGGCGCTTCACTCACCCAGGAGTCGTAAACAGATTGAAGCGCCGTTTCTTGCAGCTTCTCGTCATCGATCGTCAATGCCCAGTCGACCGCCGATTGGGGATCCCGGCGGCTCACGGTGCTGACGAATCCCTGAACTCCCGCGTCGCGGAGCCCGGACGGCTCCAGACCGTTCAGCCAGGCGGCGGCGGCACGATGATCCCAGACCGCCCAGCTCGGAATCACCATGCTCAGGGCTCGTCGCCGCTCTTCGTCGGTAGCATAGTGATCCAACATCCAGTTCACACGATCGGTGGTGGCACCGTTGATCCGTTGGGAAATGGCGAGTTCGATCAGGCCCATGCTCGGATCCGGTTGCAGGGCACCCACCAGCGCCTCCACTTCCTCAAGATTGGGTGCGCTGCTTTCAAAGGCCGCGTTCAACAAGGGAGCAGCCGCGTCACGAGTGAGAGTGCGAAGGCTCTCCTCGGACCTGGCCCGTTCCGCGAGGGAGACCGCGAAGGACACGCGATCTTCCCTGGAACTCAGTTTTTCCACCGCGCGGGCGAACATTTTTGGCCAATGGGAGCTGGGAGCACGCGCAATGGACTCAAGTGCGGCGTCCCTCCCCACCGCAACCAGCTCGCCAGCGAGCAAGGCGTTGATTTCGGGGTCGTCGGCGGGAAGAACATTCTGCGTCTTCGCCTCCTCGACCCAGGCCAAGGCTGACTTCAAATCGCTCTTGAACCACGGCTTGAGTGCAAGTGTCAGCGGAATGCTGGCCTGCCGGGAACCGCCGCCACGTTCCAGGACCGAATTGCGGAAGTCGATCGCAAGTTCGACGGCGGCCCGAGGCTCCGTTTGCCCGAGGCACTGGATCATGAGCATCTGGACGCCTGCCACGACATTGGGCGGCCACGACTGCTCGGCAATCCGCTTGAGGATCTCGTCGCGTTCGCCCTTGGTGAGACCGGTGAGCAAAACCAAGGCCCGCTCGAGGGATTCCTCTTGGGGCCTCTTCCCCTGGCGCTGCATGGCGACAAGCTGATCGATGAAGGTCATGAAGTCTTCAACCCGCCGTGGAGAATCGGACCCATCCTCAAGCCCTGGCGACCGAGGGTCGAACCCATCCTCCACGGCACGCCCGGTCTGTTCTCCAACAAGGGACTGCCGCAACGATTCCGATTCCTGACGGATCGACGAAACCGTGGCCCGCTGCCACCAGGCCAGTGCGATTGCGGTTACGATGATGACCAGACTGGGAAGGTGTTTTTTCATGGCTCGATGAACACGCGCGTGCCCCGGCTTACCCGCTTGGCCTCCAGTGAGATGATGTCGGCTTCCGAGAAACCGGCCGAGCGCATGGCTTCGGCGGGATTGCTTGGGGGGTGGCGTTGCCGACTCAAAACGTTTTCAGCAGCTCGCAATCGCTCTTCCTCACTCGTGATCTGTGCGGCGATGGTTAGGGCTTTCTCAGGATGAGTCCAATTGGCGCCGCCGTATTTGAGAAAGACGCGACGCATCTCATCGGGGTCGTTAGCCGATGCCAACTGCCGGTCCAATTCGTCCAGGGCCAAGTGCCCCAGGTCCTGCCGATGCTGGCTCACGTAAGCCAACCCCTCTGCCACCGCCCGTTCTTCCATGCCGGACGGAGCTTCGAGACCTGCCCAGGCGATACCCTCGGCCAAGCTCTCCGCGGAGAGAGAACCCACGCGGATGCCGGCGATACCGAGCAACCGCGCCTGATCTTTGGGAGAAAAATCCAGCCCGGTGATCAACTGTTTGGCCGCCTCGCGGTCGGAGACGTCGCGAAGGTAGGACTCCAGAACGAGGCGCCTGGTGGCGGTCCCCTCCAACGTCTTTGCCAGTGTTTCCAGATGAGGGTACATCGAACCATCATGGCCAGCTTCACGGGCGACCACGGTGGCGGCGTGCTTCTTCTCGTCATTCGACAGCTCCTCGTAAAATGACAGGGCCAGGGTCGGATCACTCTTGAACAGCCCGCTGACCATGCCCGCCGCTGCCGAGCGTTTCATGTGTTTCTCCTGTTCGAGCGATTTCCCCTGGAAATCCTCCGAGGCCGCCGCCTGCCGGTACCATCCAAGGGCCTCCGAGGGCGACTCCGCAGCCCACAAGTTCAATCCCTGGGCCAAGTAGGGGCC
>JANQJH010000207.1 GCA_028281705.1 Verrucomicrobiales bacterium | reverse complement strand
AGGTCATCAAATGTGTTTCCGTCGCCCAGGGTAAACGCCGACTCTCCCTCCAAGAAAACCGTGAGACCCGATGGAAAATCCGGATAACTGCGCACAGAGGCAAACCGAAGATCCAGATCATCCCCGCCAGCAGAGACGTCATCGTCGAGGCGAAGTCGAACGATCGGGTAGCTGAACGTGGATGATCCGGAGCCTACGAGCCGAAGATCTCCCGTGAGCACGAGTTCCCGCCCCTCGGAACCGAAAGCCGTCCAGGAAGGCGCCAGATAGTCGCCGATATTGTTTCGGGCCGGTGCCCACTCCCCCAAGGCATCGGGCACTTGCAGAAAACTCGAATTTGAAGGTCCTGAGGGCGATCCCGTGGCGGTAATGGAACCAGCGCCAGCCACCGTCATGCCGACGGAACCCGGGGTACCAGTAAAGGTCAAGACCAAGGCTGCCGATGCCGGCGAGGCCGAGAACGTCAGCAACAACGGCACGACCAATCGAAACACGGCAAGGATACCCCAGGCCCGCGCCCAACACCCGGGAACCCCGCGACGACGACACGGGCAAAACCGCTCACCCGATCGTATTACTCTGACATTGATCTTGATTTCCATCATCAGACAGACAGAACAGGTGAGGAACACGCCTCAAACTCCAATTGCCTTTCGCCCCATATCGATCACTTGCCGCCGCCCATGACATCCTCGACGACGACGAAGCCCACCGATGGCCGCGAAGACTCCCATGAGGATGAGGGACGATGGCTCCGGAATCGCTGACATAATTACAAACTCGACCCGGCTATTCCCTGAATCCCCGAATCCGTCCAGCCCATAGGTCCCCGGGATCAAGTCGTCGAAAGTATTGCCGTCTCCCAAGGTAAACGTCGCCGATCCTGCCAGAGAAACCGTGATTCCCGAGGGATAATCTGGATAGGCTTGGGACGAATCAAACCGGACATCGAGATCATCACCGCCCACACTCGCATCGTCGTCGAAGCGGAGATGATCAAAGGTGAAGTTGAACGTGGACGAACCCGTCCCCACGAGACGCAAATTGCCCGCCAACGGCAGTTCCGCCCCGGCGGATGCCGAACTCGTCCAGCTACCGGCAAGAAAATCCCCAATGTTATTCCGCGCCCCCTGCCAACTGGGCGTGCCGTCGGGCACCTGGAGAAAACTCGAATTCGAGCCTCCCGCGGGCGAGCCACTCGAGACGATGGAACCGCTGCCGGCAATCGTCATGGCGGAGGAGCCCGATTCTCCTGTGATGGTGAAGACGAGATCAGCCGATACACTGTGGCAGAACGCGGCCATCATCGCCAGAGCCAGGAGAAAACTCATGGCTCTAGAGCAATGACAGCGTCCCCAATCCAGCTCAGCTTTGGACCCGCATCCCCACACAGGTGCACTCGAGTACGAGAAAGTGCCGGAGAATGCCCGGCGCACGACGAGAGGCATTCGGATGTTAGATAGTTTCAGTTTCATGATGCAATAGTCCGTCGAGCAAGGCGTCCTCATCATCCCGATAGGCCTCCAGGCGCAACCCCAGGTTGTCTTTCCCTGACATCACGGCAGATCAGCATGGCGAGGCGAGATGCCCGGCGTTCAATTTTTTTCTTCAACGCTTACTACGAAAGCCCGGCGAAAATGTTCCCGCGCAATCTCAAAAGATCGATGGCGTCTCGCCAGCAGTCACCTATACAAAAAGACGTCGCTCCCTCGTCAGCCTCCTCCAGCCGCGGCTGGCGATCTTATCGATCGTCTATCCAATCGACGATCGACTCACTTCTCGAGCCAAGGAGACTCGGCCTCGTAGGCGCGCAGGCGTTTCTCCAACGCCGCCACGAGTTCGCTCTGCCCCGTGGCCCGCGCCAATCGGCGCGACTTGAGTGCCAGGCGAATCGCCTCCTCGAAATCGCCCCGGAGGGCATGCACAGCCCCCAGCGTGTCGAGAACTCGGGGATCGCGAAAAGCGGTCAGTTCTCCCAATCGTCCCGCCAACTCCAGAGCCCGGTCGGTGGCCGCAGGCCCGCCCCCCGAGCGCGTGGCCAACGCCCAGGCAAGCTGATTGGCCACCTGGTGGTTCTCAGGATTCTCCCGCAAGAGGGCCTCGTAGAGCGTGCAGCCCTCCGCGGTCTTTCCCGCAGCAATGAGGGCCCCGGCAACGTGATCCCGACGGTCGCCCCGCTTGAAATAAGCCACCGCTTCATCCGCCAGATCGATCTGCAGATGGGCCCGGCCCAGGTCCGTCCAGAGCGCTGGGCGGTCTCGCGCGTGCTCCGCCGCCTCGGCAAAATGCCGCCGCGCCTCCTCTCGCCGGCCCGACTGCCACAGGGCCACGCCCAAGGGCACATGAATCGCCGATTGGTCTGGCGATCGCTGCAACACGGCCTCATAAGCCCGTACGGCAGCTGTCCAGTTCGACTGGCTCTGCTCGAGTGCTCCGAGGAAATAAAGTTCCTGCAAGGTCCCCGGCGCCGCGTCCAGACGCTCGCTCATGGTCCGCCTGGCATCGTCGACATACCCCCCGGCCTCATAGGCCTGTGCGAATGCCAGGGGCGTGAGAGTAAACAATTCGATCCCGTTCCGCCCCGCAAAGGGAAATGAGGCCGCCTCCACGGCCTTCGGGGAAGCGTTCAGAAGATCGATGTCCTTGAGCAGTTGCTCGCTCGTCACCGGTCCCAAGTAGATGAGCCCCACCTTGCCTCGGGCGTCGACAAGAAAACTCGTGGGTAGCGGAAGGGGCCGCTGACTGGCGATGACGTCATAAAGTACCTTTGTCAGTACCTGCACCGCGCCGTCATCGACCACGCCCATGGCATGCGGGTAGTTCCCCCGAGCGACGAGCGCCTTGGCCCGTGAGAGGTCGGGCTTTTCACCGTCCTCAGTGATCGCGTCCGTGCTCAATGCGAGGATGCGCAAGCCCTTGGCCGCCAGTTCCTCGTGCGCCTCGCTCAGGTCCTCGAGTTCCGCCACACATGGGGCACACCAGCTCGCCCAGAGATTGATCAAGACCGGACCCGGTTTCTCGGCATTGGGAAAGGAGGCCAGGTCGCCGGCAAAAGTGACATAACTGAATTCGGGCGCCTCGGGACGCCGGATGAGCACCAGGCGACGGCTGGCAGACGGCGATGTCCGCGCCACCGCGGACGTCTCGGAGGGAGCAGGCGTTCTGATGGCAGCGGGCTGACGATCATCCAGGGCGGCGATTCCCCTGCCCTGTTGCAAATGATAGCGATGCCCCACCTGCTCTACAGGGAAGAGTTCGGGCGCACGATTCCCCGGCCAGGCGACGCTCAACTCCTCGATGGCTTCATCTGGCAAAAGCCCAAACAAAAGCACTTTGCTAGACTGACTGAGAAAACCCTCGCCGGCGCGCAGTGTCCGGACAAGTTTCCGGTCCGACGATGTCGTGAGGCGAACCTGAGCGCCAATGGCATCCCGATTGCACGCCGTCCCTTCCAGGCGCAAGGCCACGTGGCGGTTCCTCACGGAGACGTCGTTTCGCAGGAAACGGATCCTCGGCCCATTGCGCTGCGTGATCCAGAGGTCGAGGTCGCCATCGCCATCCCAATCCGTCACCGCCAGACCGCGGCCATCGGCCGCGAAATCGAGGCCCGTGGCGGCGGAGACATCGGCAAACCCGCCCGCCCCGCAGGTGTTGAGGAAGGCACAATGGCGTTCGCGCCCGCTGAAGGAACGCCCTTGTGCGATCATCGTACTGAGGGCATCCCAGTTCGCCATGTAATCCTCTGCGGCATCCGCTGGTGTCACTTCCAGCGGGGATTGCGCCACGACCTGGCGCCAATAAAAACTTCACAGATCACCCGTGTCATCCGGCTGCGTGATGAATCCATTGACCACGAGCAAGTCATCCCAACCATCGGTATTGAGATCGACGAAGCTCGATCCCCAGGCCCACCTTCCCATGGTCACGCCCTGCTCGAGACTCACGTCGCGAAAGGTCCCGTCCCCCGCATTCATGAAGAGTGAGTTGCCCCGGGCGTGACGCCGCATCTCCGCCAGGACAGTTCCACTGGCCCCGGAATGAAACTGCCTCTGATAGCTCACCCGGTGGCCGGCTGAAGACCACATATTGCTCACGTAGAGATCCGGCAGGCCGTCGAGGTTGTAGTCCCCCCAGGAAACCGACATCCCCGCGGAAATGTCTTCCACCCCAGCCTCCCGGGCCACGTCGACAAAGGAATGCTCTCCACTAGCCGACCGATCATTCCGGTAGAGATTGTTCCTCCCGTAATCGTTGGCCACGTAGAGGTCGAGGTCGCCATCACCATCGTAGTCTTCCCACGAAGAGGCGAAACTGAACCGGCGGTTGTTCTCATCGAGCCCGAGCTCCAGTGTCGCATTGGTAAAAGTCCAATTCCGGTCATTGCGCAAGAGTACGTTGCGTCCGCCGTTGTTGGCATCATGATAGGGCATCGGACGCCCCAGGACGGCAGATTTGACGCTGGCTCGCCTCCGCGAATAACAAGCGGCGTAGAGATCGAGATCGCCATCGAGATCGTAGTCGGCCGCACTGAGCCCCAGCGGAGCCGCTTCCGGAATGAGCAGGCTCGCCTTCACGTCAAAAGTGGCCCGCCCATCGTTAGCCATGAGAATGACGCCCAGGGTGGTGGCCAAGGCCAGGTCCTGATCGCCATCGTTATCCAAATCAATGAACAGGGCCGACTGCGTCTGAATCCGCCAGTCGACCCCGGCAAAGGAAGACGCATCGAAAACCGTGCCGTCCGCCTTCTGGATGAACAAGCGGTTAGGCAACCCGCCCGGCTGGCAAAGATAGACGTCGTCCAGCCCATCGCCATTGGCATCGCCCACCGCGAGACCTTCCCACCCCGACACATTGATCCCAAAGGCGGCCTCGATGCGCTCCACCCAGTGATCGATGCCATAGACTAACTGATCTTCATAGGCAGAGACACCGTGAAACACCCCGGCTGTACAATCGGTGAAGGCACTCTGACCCTCGGCCCCGTTTCTCGCCAAGCTGGATTCAAAGGCGCTCACGGCAATCGACCGCAACAGGGGCACCTCTCCCGGTTCCCACACACAAGTCCAAACGGATGTCTCCTGAACCAGGCCCTCCTCGGTCCGCCCGGCCAAGCTGGCTCTCATTCGGCTACGCAGCGGACCGGTATCCGCCTGGACCTCGAAGATCTTGAACTCGGCGCGCACCGTACCCGGTTCAAACCGGGCCACTAGATCGCCAAAGACACCCACTCCCGAAACCTGCTCCTGCTCCTCCTCGCTTCCCGGCACCCCCCGCTGAATCAGGAATCGCTCATCATCAAACACCGTCTCCAATGAGGGCGGCCGCAGGGGTGTGGCGGCAAAGGACGCGACAACGAGGTCCGGGGGAAAATCTCCTCCCCTGTCCTTGAGGAAGGCCTTCAAACGATTCAACTGCTCGCTCGCCTGCTCATTGAAGACCTCGGCTCGCCACGGACTGGCCTCGAAGTCGTCCTCCAGCCCGAGAGCATTCAACGAGAGGACGGCTTCCCTGTTCTCCGGCGTCGGCGGAAGCGGCACCGGGGAGACAACGTTCTCCATCGTTTCCGTCGCTGCATTCGAAGCTTTCTGCCCATGCGATTGCGATTGCGCTTCCGGCTCCGGCTTCGGTCCCCCTGAATCCTGCTTTTCCCCATCGCCGCAACCTGCCATGATACCCACAACCATCACCGCAAGCCCAAGAAATCGTCGGAGCTGTCGGCATCGTCGCGGCGAAGAACAAGAAAGCATTGTTAGCGTCAAGGTCTTCCCTATTGAATCACCAGTCACCATCATTTCCTAGCCCGGATCTTCGCCGAAAATCCATCCTCGCCTGCGGCGGTCTCGCCGCCGCCCTGGCTTTCGGCCTCGCCGTCTTTTTCCTCCAACGGGAGCACGTTCCAGGGAAGCTGGAGACACCGGCCTCCCTGGAGATCGAAGTCACCGGCGAAAACCGCACATGGACCGCTCGCTATGCGGGGCGCGACGGGGTGTTTCACACGGCTGACGATCTCCTCACCCCCGGCGAGATCAGCGTCCCCCAAGGAATCCCGGTCACCTTGCACCTTCGGAGCAAGGACTATCTCTACCTCTTCGCGCTGCCCCACGAAAATCTTCGAGAGATCGCTGTGCCCGATCTGGAGTTCGAAATGGATCTCGTCGCCACCGAGATTGGCGAGTTCGAACTCATCGGCGGCCAAATGTGCGGTCGTCCGAACACACGCCACGGCGTCTTTCGCGTTTACGATCGGCAAGCTTTCGCCTCCATCGAGTCGTTCACTTTCCCATGAAATCGCCTAACCATTCCCGCCGACTCTTTCCCTCGATCACGCAGCGCCCCCAGGGTGCCTTCCTCGCTCTGGTGATACTGGCGCCGGCGCTCACGTTCACGTTTTTCGGCCGGGCCGCCGAGCCCTTCCCCTTTCCCCCAGAGGTCATGCACCCGGATTGGATGGATGCGCGACGGCAACTCCAGCTCGCCTCCTCGAGCCGATTTGACGTCTTCCACGAGTTCCAGTTCACTGATACCCTGGTCGAGAGCGGGATCACTTTCGAGAACAAGGTGGTCGACGATGCGGGCAAGCATCACAAGCCGGTACACTATGACCACGGAAATGGCATTGCCGTGGCCGATGTGGACGGCGACGGTCTCCTCGATGTCTATTTCTCCACCCAGTTAGGCTCCAACGCGCTCTGGCGCAATCTCGGGAAGGGCAAATTCACCGAGATGACCACGCCGGCCATTGCCTTGAAGGACAAGATCGGCGTCACGGCCTCGTTTGCCGACACCGACAACGACGGCGATCCCGATCTCTTTGTCACCACCGTCCGCGACGGCAATCATTTCTTCGTCAATGACGGGAAGGGACGCTTCACCGATCAGTCGGCGGCCTCGGGCCTGGACCACCGGGGCCATTCATCGAGCGGCGTTTTCTTCGATTACGACAAGGACGGCTTGCTCGACCTCTTTCTTTGCAATGTGGGTCTTTATTCCCAGGCCGACAAGCGGGGACGAGGCGGTTATTATGTGGGGGTTTCCGACGCTTTTGCCGGGCACCTCAAACCCGGGGAACGCAACGAGCGCAGTCTCCTCTACCACAACGAGGGAAACAACCGCTTCGCAGAAGTGTCAGCGCAGCTCGGCCTCGACGATGTCAGCTGGACCGGGGACGCCAGTCCCATTGACGTGAATGAGGACGGCTGGCCGGATCTCTACGTCCTCAACATGCAGGGCCATGACGAGTACTACGAAAACGTCCAGGGAAAGCGATTCCAACGCCGAAGCCGCGAGATTTTCCCCAAGACTTCGTGGGGCGCCATGGGGATCAAGGTCTTCGATTACGACAACGATGCCAGGATGGATCTCTTCATCACCGACATGCATTCCGACATGAGTCAGCGGCAGGGGCCGAACCAGGAAAAACTCAAATCGGAAATGCTCTGGCCCGAATCGATGTTGCTCAGTGAGGGAAAGAGCATTTATGGAAACACCTTCTTCCGCAACCTCGGAGGGGGCCGCTACGCCGAGGTCTCCGACAAGATCGGTGCGGAGAACTACTGGCCCTGGGGCCTCTCGGTGGGAGATCTCAATGCCGATGGCTGGGAGGATGTCTTCATCACGGCGAGCATGAACTTTCCCTTTCGCTATGGCGTCAACAGCGTGCTCGTCAACAATCGCGGAAAGGAGTTCCTCAACAGCGAGTTCATTCTCGGGGTCGAACCGCGCCGCGACGGGCGGACGGCCAAGCCCTGGTTCCGTCTGGATCCCCAGGGAGAGGACAAAGAGCACCCCCTGGTGAAAGATCACCGCCTGACCACCCCAGTCGATGTCTGGGCCGCCCTGGGTTCACGGAGCTCAGCCATTTTCGACCTCGATAACGACGGCGATCTCGACATCCTCACCAATGAATTCAACGACGTCCCCATGGTCTTGACCAGCGATCTGGCGTCGAAGAAGGCCATTCGTTTTCTCAAGATCAAGCTCCAAGGGACGCAATCGAACCGCGATGGACTCGGAGCCGTGGTCAAGGTCACCACCACTTCAGGCGCCTACACCAAGGTGAACGACGGTGTCTCCGGCTATCTCTCCCACAGCCTGCTTCCCTTGTATTTTGGGCTCGGCGATGACGACGTCCGCGTCACCGGAATCACGGTGGCTTGGCCGTCCGGCGTCCGACAAGAACAGAATAATCCCAAGGCAATCTCTGGAGAAGTGATCGTGATCACCGAGCCCGCCAAGAAATGAGCCCAGTGCGTTCCAGGAAAGTGGGAGGGACTTCAGTCCCTCTACTACACAAGCGATCTCAGGGACTGAAGTCCCTGCCACTTTCCTGGCGCGGCGTATCTTCAGTGACGCCTACTTCGCCACCGCACGGTAGTAACCTTCGGCAGTGGCATTGCGGCCGGCATCCGTATCTTCATAGGTCCCGCTGACATCGGAGGCGATCACCGTCCACGTCGTTAGGTCCGTGGAATACTCCACATCGAAGGTTCCTTCGGTAATGGTGAAGCTGAAGGCCCCGCCGTCCGCTTTCATGACATCACCAAGTGTGCCAGGGCCAGGGCCATCGCCGCCACCGTTGTCGCCTACGAAAAACTCGCCGTTCATGATGCTGACAATCTCCGCCGGCTCCAGAGCACGGTTGAAGAGAGCGACGTCATCCAAGAACCCGTCCATCGCGGTGAAGAGATCGGCTCGGGAGCCGATGTAGAGAGGATTGCTGTTCGTCGCGCCGAAGGTGTCCGCCAGGGGATCAGCCCAGGTATCGGCCAACTCGCCATTAATGTAGTAGTGAAGATCCCCGTTCTTGACTCCTGTGACGGCAATGTGAGACCACTCGTCACCCGTGATCACGGCCGCCGCACTGTTGTAGAAGGCGGTGTCGTTATCGCCACCTTGCTGATGGAGAAAATGAAGCCCCCGGGAGCCGTTCTCGATGCGAAGCTCATAGTTGCCCGCATGGTTGGCATTGGAACCGTCGCTCGGATTCTTCGCCAGGATACCGTCCCAAGCCTGGTCACCCACGGGCTTGACCCAGGCGGCAATGGTGATCTCCTCCGTCACGTTGAGCGAGTCGCTGTGCGGCACCAGAACGTGCTGCTCTCCACCGCTCACCTGCAGCGATTGCCCAGCCGAGTTCGGGGGAACATCATCCGACAGCGCTGCGCCATTTTCCAAGGTTCCGTCATGACCGTTGCCACTGCCATCCCCGGCGCTTCCGTCAAACTGCCAGAGCCCGACCAAACCTTCAATAGGAACACCCCCGCCGTCGCCGTCCAGCGGCTGCACGAACTGCAGACTCACCCCGCTGAGAATGGCGTTGCCATCGGGAAAGTCGGCATCCGTTCCGTCGAGATCGATGAGGATATCGCCATCCTCTACCTGATTGAACTCGTAGATGAAATAGGCCGCCGTTAGGCCACTATGGTCGCCCTCTTGCTGAGCGTTGGGACTGAATTCAGGATCGAGAACTTCACCATCGACCGTCACGGCAAACCCGCGGTCACAACATTTCTCGCCAAAGATCATCTGCAGCCGGTAGGCGCCCCGCTGGACGTCTTTGAGCGTCACCGTCACGCTTTCGGGGCGCGCCGACCAGCGAATGCCACTCGCGACCTTTGCAAGCCCCTCGGCATCGGGACCGGCTCCGAAGTCGTTTGCCGCCCCCCAATCCTCGATATGGTTCTGCGCCTCGAACTCGATATTGTCCGGCCCCGGCGTGTCACTGGCGAAGTTGATGTCTCCCACCTGCACGTCCTCTTCCGTCTCGCCAATGTTGACCGCATGAGTGAATCTCCCATGAATCACCAAATCGCCAAGGGTGTCTTCGGCCAGCTTCCCGATGATCACCTTCGGTTCGATCGGACCCACCACCGAGTCGCCGGGACTGTTGGGATCCAAGGGGTCCGATCCCTGGGACACTTCAAAGCCGTCTCCGAAAACATCGCCATCCGTGTCGCGATTGTTGGGATCCGTCCCGAGTTCGGCTTCCCGCCCATTGGTCAGGCCATCGCGGTCGAGATCGCCATCGGAAAAATCCGTGGGGTCCATGCCTTCCGCCACCTCGGTGGCGTCATCCGTGCCATCCCCATCCGTATCGACCGCCAAGGGATCGCTGCCATAGGTCTCGACCTCGGCAAAGTCATCCAGGGTATCGCCGTCCGTATCCACCTCCAAGGGGTTGGTCCCGAGTTCGCCTTCGCGACTATCATCCAAACCATCGCCGTCGCTATCGATCGACACGACGTCGCCAATCGGCAGAGACAAACCGGGATTGTTGTGCAGTGCGACGACGTCCTCCGGCGCAATGGCCCGCGTATAGATTTGCACTTCGTCGATCACCCCGTTGAGGAAAAGGCCGCCATTGTAAGACCCAAATTGAAAGGACAAGCTTCGATCGTCCGTCACCGCCATGGGGTCCGTCACCACGGTGGCCCCGTCAACGTCGCCATCGACATAGATCGCCACCTGGCGAGCGCCCGCCGTGTTGTCATGAACGACCACCACGTGGTGTGCCTGCCCCTCCGTCAGCACATTCTCCACGACAAACTCGGGGTTCTCACCCGCCGCTTCGGGCAACCAGCCTAACGAGCCGCCAATCGCCAGGAGGGCGAAGGCCGGGGTGTCGACGTTCCCCTTGGCAAAAACGGTGCCCGGTGCCCCGCCAAAGCTGTCTAACTGCAACCACATGGAAACGGTGAAGCTCTCCAGTAGGTCAAAGCTCCCGCCCTCAATCACCAGCTCGCCGCCCCCGGCGACTTTCAAGGCGGTGCCGGCGCCAGGTGCGGGATCATGGCCCAAGGTAGCACTCCCGGTCGGCGCCAAAATGATCCCGCCATTGTCATTGCCCGAAATATCAGCCACCTCCGTACTTCCCTCAGCCTCATCCAAGGTGAGGTGCGAGGCCGGTCCCAGGAGATTGATCACACTGGCCGAGAGAGCGATCGTGTTCACCGCCTCCGTCTCGTCGTTGCTCGTGATCTCCAGGGTGGCGGAGAAGGCGCCGGTCTCGCCCTTGGCATCAAAGCTCAAATCGATCAGCGCACTGGGCTCCGGATCACCTTCCACATCGGTATCCGGAGGGATGGTGAGAGGAACTTCGCTCAGCACGGTGAAATGGTCGGCATCCGCTCCAGAGACCGCGATCTCGGAAATCACCAGATCGTTGGTCGGCCCCGAGTTTCGGATACGAATCTGTTTCACCGTCGCCGGGGTCGAGGCCACCTGGCCATATTTCAGGGCATTGCTCGTCAAAACATTGGGGTCGTCGTCACTCGTATTGACCTCGTGGAGAATCAAGGCCTGGAGGATGGGATTGTTGTCAGAGCCTAACTGATCCTGCCCCCCAATGTGTTGCTGCATGATCACATTGAGTTCTCCGGCATTGTTAGCCTCAAACTCGCCCGAGTAGACAAAGGTATTCTCACCGGTGTAAAAGTCGTCGCCTTCGTTCGTTCCTTCCGAGGTGAAGTCATCCACCACGAGGACGTCATTGACCGAGATGTCCCAGTGACGGTCGCGATCGCCCCCTTCGTTGACCAGGATCTGCAGTTCATAGAGACCGCCCCCATCCAGACCGGAAATATCCATCGTCACCGGACTGGGCGCCGCCGACCAGCGGATGTCTTCCATGATGAAGGCGAGATTCTCCGCCGAATTGCCCTCGCCTCCCGTAAAGTTCGGCGCCGCCGCCCAACCGTCAATGAAGTGGGTCGATGTCAGGTCCACGATGACACCGTCCCGCTCGACGAGGCCGACCTGATTGTCGTCCGTCTTGTCCGTTTGAAAGAGCACACCGTTGACCTCGCGGTCTTCGTCGCCAAAGGCATCCACCGCGACCACGACCGAGGCCGGGTCCAGGTGGAGATCATCCGGACTGGTGATCTGGAAAATCTTGCCGTTTCCATCGTCCACATTGAGAACCATGGTTTCAGCGATGAGCGAGGTTGATCCCGCGGCCATGACGGCGATGGGAATCAACACCCATTTGGAGAGGCGCAGCTTCATGTCGTAGATGAATGGGTGTAGGGTTTTGGACGTGCCGAGAGATGAGAAACAATCCGCTGCTATGTCTGCGAAAACGGCGAGGATCTGTCAATTCTCAAGGGGAACACGCCCGACCGGGCCACGATATAGAGGCTCTGTTTCAGTATATTTTTCATAAATATAAAGATTTATTAGATTTCAGAAAAATCCCGATTACACTGGCGCATGCGCCTCGTTTCTCTGACCCGTCGCCCCATCCTCGGCCTCGCCTGCTGCTCACTTTTCCTCGCTGCGGGGGCCCTCTCCCCCGTGCAGGGCCAAGGAACTTCCACGGAGGAACTCTTCGTCTCTTCGGACCCCGAAACGCTCGTTACCCTGACATTTTCTCTGGGCTTCGATACCACGGAGCACTACAGCGATCACCAAACGCGGATCGTCACCGGGGAGACACCATTCGCCTCGCTCGATGCCGGCGATCTCGCGGGCTCAGGTCTCCTGGGAACGGTCAGCGGAAGCGCCTTCGCCGATCAGGGAACGCTCCGCTCCACCATCGAGATCACGCCTCAACCCCTGGACACGAATTTCTACACGGCCACCTCAACCGCGGCTTTCACTGACACCTTCACCGTTTCCGCACCGGGGCAGGAAGGCCAAAGCGGCACGCTCCATCTCGAATACGCCATCGACGGACGCGCCACTGGAACGGCATCCACCCTGGCCGCCGCCTTGAGCCTCACATTGATCGGAGAAGATAACTTCACCCTGACAGAGCCATTCAGCGAATCCTTTGCCACCATTGGCTCACCCTTTGACATCACCTTCACCTCGGAAGATCCGCTCACCACGACGCTCGATATCGACATCGTCTTCGGACAAGAACTGACCTACGGGGCCTCGCTCGGCCTCACCCTGATCGGAGAGGGAAAGCTCGATTTTTCCGACACGGTGCGCTTCACTGGAGCCAGCGTGACGCAAGACGGCCTCGGCCCAGTCCCCGGAGCCACCATCGAGTCCCGGGCAGGGATCACCTATGGCGATCTTAATACGATCCCCGAACCGGGTACCACAGCCCTCCTGCTCCTGTCAGTGATAGGCCTCGGATGCCGAAGAAGGCGCGGAACCCCGTAGCGAAAGCGGTGACGCTTCCTCCAAAGGATCGCTCACGCGATCGTGCGATTTGCAGTCGTAGAATGAATGACAGATGATTAATTATGGAAAACATAGCCAATCAGACTATCCAGCTGTTTCCTCAGCTGTTCCTCGGGAA
>JANQJH010000104.1 GCA_028281705.1 Verrucomicrobiales bacterium | reverse complement strand
GGAAATCATGCTGAGCGAGACCTACCGCCGCCAGAGCGCGCACGACGAGGCGGCGGCCGCCGTGGACCCGGAGAATCGGCTGATGTGGCGTGCCAACGTGCGCCGTTTGCAGGCGGAGCCTCTGCGTGACGCCCTGTTGGTCGTCAGCGGAGAACTCGACCCGGAACGGCCGGAGAAGGGTTCGCCCGTGATGTACCGGACCTTTAGGAATATGCGTCAGGTGGTGCAGAAGCCCGATCCCGAGTGGGAGAATCGGCGAAGTGTCTATCTCCCCATCATGCGCGGCTACGTGCCGAGTTTTCTTCAAGCCTTCGACTTCGCTGAGCCGAGCCAGGTCATGGGACGCCGCGACGTGACCACGGTATCGACCCAGGCGCTTTACTTCATGAACAGCCCCTTTCTCATGAAACAGGCGCGTCTGGCGGCGGGGCGGCTTCTCGCCGGCGAGGTGGCGCCCAAAGATCGCCTGACGAGAGCCTACCGGCTCTGCTTTGGACGCGAGCCGTCTCCCGAGGAGATTGCCGCCTCGCGACAGTACCTCAATTCCACCGAGGAGAGCAAGCCCGGTGAGCGTTGGGCCGGGCTCTTCCAGGCGCTCTTTGCCAGTGCCGAATTCCGTTACCTCCGTTGATCTGATCACTGCCCCATGTCCGCTCGTTCGTGACCAACACACTATCATGGATTCCCCATCATCTACCCTCACCACCCGCCGCGATCTCCTCAAGGCGACCTCCTGTGGATTTGGCTACCTGGCCCTCGCCGGGCTCGCGCACGAGGCCTCCGCGGGAAGCTATCGCGGTCCTCTGGCACCGAAACGGGCCCATTTCGGTGCCAAGGCCAAGCGCGTCATTTTCATGTTCATGCAAGGCGGGCCGACCCATTTGGAAACATTTGACTACAAGCCTGAACTGGCGGCCAACGACGGGAAAACGGTTTCGTCGGCCTTGTTAGGCGGAGGGAGAAACGTTCGCCTCTTGGGACCGCAATATCAGTTCTCCCCGCAGGGAACGAGCGGACTCATGATCTCGTCGCTCTTCCCCCATCTCTCGAAGCACGCCGACGATCTGTGTCTCATCAACGGCATGTTCACCGATAGCCCGGCGCATCCTCAGGCCAGTGTGATGTTGCAGACGGGGAGTACCAATTTTGTCCGCCCCTCCCTGGGCTCGTGGGTCGTCTATGGTTTGGGAACGAACAATCAGGACTTGCCTGGCTTTGTCACCATCAATCCACCCGGCGGCGCCGGAGGCGCTCAGAGCTACGGTTCGGCCTTCTTGCCCGCGGCCTATCAAGGTACCCGTTTGGCCATCGGCGGGGATTCCATTCAGAACATTCGCAATCGCGTTCTCAATCGTCGTGCGCAGCGCGCGCAGCTCGATCTGGTGCAAAGTCTCAATCGCGGTCTCCTGGACCGGGTGGAAAAACACAGTGAGCTCGAGGGCGTCATCGAGTCCTACGAACTGGCCTTCCGCATGCAGTCGGCCGTGCCCGCCGTGGTCGATCTGGATCGCGAGTCGAAGGCGGTGAAGGAGCGCTACGGGATCGGGACGAAAGCGACAGACAACTTCGGCAAGCAATGTCTCATGGCCCGGCGGCTGGCGGAGGAGGGCGTGCGCTTCATCCAGATCTCGACCGGCGGCTGGGATCAGCACCGGGGCATCCACACGCGCCTGAAGACCAACTGCGAGGGGATCGATCAGCCGATCGCCGGGCTGATGAGCGATCTCAAAGAGCGCGGCATGCTGGACGACACGCTTCTCGTGTGGGGTGGCGAGTTTGGCCGTGCCCCGCGGGAGCAGGCTCCCAATCAGGATGGGCGCCCGCACAACAACCGGGGCTACACCATGTGGATGGCCGGGGGCGGGATCAAGGGTGGTCAGCGTTATGGGGCCACGGATCCGTTAGGCGGCGTGGCCGTGGAAGACAAGGTGCATATCCATGACCTCCACGCCACGATCCTCTACTTGTTAGGCATGGATCACGAGGCGCTGACCTACCGATACGCCGGTCGCGATTTCCGTCTCACGGATGTCGCCGGCGAAGTGGTGCACGGGATTCTGGCTTAGTCGGTCTATTTTTTTGAAAGATATCATCCAAGTCATGCTTCCGGTTTTTCCTCGATCGTTTTCACCTCGACTCTCGCATTTCACTCTTTGTCTGGCGCTGCTGGCTGTGGCCGCCCTTGCCACACCTCGTGCTTTGGGGGCGGGGGAGCGGCCTAACGTCGTCTATATCCTGGCGGATGACATGGGCTACGGAGACGTGGCGGCCTTGAACGCCACGTCGACGATTCCCACGCCGCATCTCGATCGTCTGGCGCATGAAGGGATGACCTTCACGGATGCCCACTCGGGTTCGGCGGTGTGTACGCCGACGCGCTATGGCGTGCTCACCGGCCGCTACTGTTGGCGGGGCCGGCTGAAGCGGGGTGTGCTCAATGGCTACGGCAGGCCGTTGATCGAAGAGGGCCGGGCCACGGTGGCATCCTTCCTCAAGGAAAACGGCTACCACACGGGATGTGTGGGGAAATGGCATTTGGGATTGGGATTCGTCGAGAAAGCCGGCGCGGCCAAGCCGAACGACTACGATTATACCGTGCCCTTGACGGATGGAGCCCACACGCGGGGGTTCGACTACTCGTTCATCATCCCGGCGTCACTCGATTTTCCTCCCTATGTCTACATCGAGAACGGCTCTGTCACCGGGCAGCCCGATAGGGTGCAGGAGGCGCAAGGATTTCCCGCGTTCCTTCGTCGCGGGCCCATTGGATCGGATTTTGACATGGAGGAATGCCTTGATCATTTGGTGGGGAAGGCGGCGGACTACGTCCGGTCCCGCAAGGATGAGGAGGAGCCATTCTTTCTCTACGTCCCCCTCACGGCGCCACACAAGCCGGTCCTTCCCCATCGGCGTTTCCGCGGCAAATCCAAGCTGGGACCCTACGGTGACTTTGTGATGCAAGTGGATGCGGCGGTGGGTCAGGTGCTCGGGGCGCTGGACGAGACGGGTCTGACGGAATCGACTTTGGTGATCTACACGAGCGACAATGGCTCGTTCATGTACCGGCGGGATGAGCATCCCGATCACGTGGCGGACGAAACGGTTCAGGCGTATCGGCCCGAGCACCACACGGCGAACGAGGAGCTTCGCGGCACCAAGGCGGACATTTGGGAGGGGGGACATCGCGTGCCCTTTCTCGCGCGCTGGCCGAAGAAGATTCAACCGGGATCGCAATACGACCGGCCGATTTGCCAGGTGGATCTCTTTGCCACCTGTGCCGAACTCGCCGGTGCCGAGCTTCCCGAGGATGCCGCGGAAGACAGTTTCAGCCTCGTGGCCGCGATGCGGGGCGAGCGCACATCTTCGCCCCGTCCACCGGTGATCAATCACTCCGCCAGTGGCGTCTTCGCCATTCGGGACAGGGACTGGAAACTTGTTCTCGGCAACGGGTCCGGCGGGCGTGCCGCGCCCAAGGGCAAGCCCTTCGAGAAGCCTTACTCCCTGTGGAATCTCGGCCGGGATCGGGCGGAGACGACGGATTTGATCGAACTCTACCCGGATATCGCCCGGAAACTGGAGCGGGAATGTCTCCGTCTGCGCGATGCCGGCGGATCCCGCTAGGCCCCGGGGCGGCGGTGAAAGAGACGATCGTGGGGAGGGAGCGACTTGACGCTCGCCTTCTGGCGGCGGTCTTGTATGTTCTCGCGACCAATCTCTGAGATCCTTGGAATAGCCTCGCCCGAGCAACGTCTAGCCTATGGGAATCCCCCCTACAGAATTTGAAAAAGTCGTGAGTGATTTCTATCAGGATCTCTATCGCTTCGCCTTCAGTCTTTCCAAGAACGAGGCGGACGCGACCGATTTGACGCAGCAGACTTTTTATCGCTACGCGACGAAGGGAGACACGATTCGCGACAAATCGAAGACGAAGAGCTGGCTCTTTCGTACGCTGAAAAACGATTTTCTCAGTCAGGCTCGGCGCTCGCAGAAATTCCAACACGTGGCCTTGGACGATGCGGGACCGGAATTGCCGGAGCAGGATTCCACCAATCCGGGCACGGCGTTCGACAGTCAGTTGGCGGTGGAAGCCTTGCAGAAAGTGGACACGACTTATCGCGTGGCCCTCTCCCTGTTCTACATGAAGGGGTTGTCCTACAAGGAAATCGCGGAGACGCTGGAGATTCCGATTGGAACGGTGATGTCACGTCTCTCCCGGGGCAAAGCCCAACTCAAATCCGCGCTCGCCAGCGTGGCCTAATCTGTTTTCGATCGATCATCAGGATGACCCATCAAGAAGCCAAAGAGATCTTAGCTGCCTATCGGCCGGACGTGCCACGGGAAGAAGCGCCCGAGGTGGAGGATGCTCTCGTTCTCCTGGAAGAGGACGCCACCCTCCGTGCCTGGTTTGAGGCCGAGCAACGATTTGATGAGGATTTTGCGAGTGCGCTCGAATCCATTGCGGTCCCGGAGAATCTCTTACAGAACATCGTGGAGCAGCATCAGGCTGAACTCGAGACGGACGGGGTTGAGGCTGAGACTGAGGCTCCGGACGACAAGGTTCTCGTTTTCCCTCGCCGACGTCTTTGGTACGGTGCGGCGGCGGCCGCGATCGTTCTCTCCGCTCTCGGCTTGGTCAAGTACTTCATGTTTCCCCCGGCGGTGGTCTTTCCCGAGGGCAACTTCGCCTCGGTGAAGAAGTTCTGCGATGACATGGCCATCTATGCCAACAGCCGCTTCGTCCTGGGGGAATCGACCAAGGATTACGAGGTGATCCGGACGTGGTTGGCCGATGAGGGAAGTCCGGTTTACGACAAGACGCCGGAAATGATTGTCAATCTCGAAGGTATCGGCTGCCAAACTTTTTTCTGGGGCGAAAACCGGGTGAGCCTGGTTTGTTTCAGGAATCACGAGGATGAAATCGTGCATCTCTTCGTCGTTGAAAAAGACGTTTTTGACAGTCTCGTCCCCGCCGAACAGCTCCGTGCGGTACAGGTTCGTCACGAACTGGAGACGGGAGGCTGGATGACGGAGGAGATGCTCTATCTCCTCGTCGGATCGGACGCCGAGGTGGAGATTGGTGGGCTCCTGGCGGAGTCGTAACATGCATGCGATCGAGGGTGATGGTAGGGTGGTGGAGAAACGGGCGCCTACTCGATTGGTGGGACACCGATCCCACGTTTTCAGTTCCAATGTGAGACAACGTGAAACCGGCGTCTCGCCAGCCGTCCCTTTCGATCGTGCGATCGCCTGCCGTTCAAAAAGAAACAGGCGCCTCGCATTCACGAGACGCCTGCTTCTAAAATCACGGGCTGGATGCCCGGTCTCACCTTCTTACCGGCTAGTTAGAAACGGAAGACGCGTCGTACCGCGCGACCGGTTCTGGGCTGGGGAACGCGACAGGCATCGCGGTATTCCCGATGGATCTGCGGGCGGTAGTGGTAGGCAGGCGGGTGGACCGATCGTCTCTCCTGGTAGAAGCCGCCGTGCGCGGGCGAGCTGTAGTGGCGATGGTGATCCTCGACATAGCCGCGACCGCGATCCGAGCCCCGGCAGGCGCCGACCAGGGTGTGCGTCACTCGGGAGAGATGGCGCAGGTTACCGTGAAACTGCCTTGAGAGCCGACAACCGCGGGCGGCATTTTCCGCCACGTGGATCTGGTGATCGATCTTGCTCGCTACCCGGGCGAGGGAAGTGAGGCTGGCGCGCTTCTCGTAGTATTTCCGGAGGGCATCGCCATAGTCTTCCAGCCGAAACACGGCGGAGTAGACGGTGGAATAGCCGCCGCGGGGTTTCCAGAGACCGCGATGTTGGAGCTCGCGCTTGTAATCGTTGAAGAGGGTATCGGTGGCTCGTTCGACGTGGCTGATCGTTTGGCCGAAGCCGTGATGGTAGCGCTCCGCGGAAGCGGAGCAGAGCAGCAAACCGCTGGCGAGGGCTAGAGCCGACACAGATTTGAGGGTGGTGAGTTTATTCATGATTTTGGTCTCCTTTCAGAGTCTCTGACGAACCCCCTGCGTTGATTATTCATGATTCTGCTCGCCTTGAGAGAGAGACCTTGGGCAATTTCTCATTGCGCTGAGGAGTGTTCCGGTTTTCTTAGCCGCGTTCTCCGCCAAGGCGGTGAGACCTAAAACAATGAGTGAGCGTCGAGTAGTTGTAACAGGCATGGGGGTCCTTTCACCCGTGGGCAATGACCTGGAAACCTTTTGGGACAGTTTGATCCATGGGAAGAGCGGGATCGCGCCGATCGAGGCCTTTGACACCGAAGCCTACAGTTGCCGTTTCGGTGGTGAAGTGCGGGACTTCGACGTCGCGCCCTACTTGAAGGATCCCAAGGACAGCAAGCGCATGGATCGTTACGCGCAG
The DNA here is from genome assembly GCA_028281705.1 of Verrucomicrobiales bacterium. Lineage (GTDB taxonomy): Bacteria > Verrucomicrobiota > Verrucomicrobiia > Verrucomicrobiales > DEV007 > JAACDM01. The sequence goes on along the minus strand of JANQJH010000104.1, from coordinate 10,409 downwards.
CTGGCCATGGCCGCCTCCAAGATGGCGCTGGACGACTCGGCTCTCGACGTTTCTAGCATTGAACCCTATCGCATTGGGGTCATGGTCGGCAGCGGCATCGGTGGCTTGGGGACGCTGGAGCGCCAGCATGAAAAGCTGTTGACGCGCAGTCCGAGCCGGGTGTCGCCCCTGACGATTCCGATGATGATCGCCAACATCGCCAGTGGCCAGATCGCCATGGAGCACGGCTTCTGCGGGCCTAACATGAGTATTGTGACGGCCTGTGCCACGGCGAACAATTGCATCGGAGAGGCCTGGCGCATGATCAAGTTTGGTGATGCCGACTTCTTTCTCGCGGGCGGCGCCGAGGCTTCGATTAGCCCTATGGGTCTCTCGGGCTTTGGCAACATGCGTGCCTTGAGCAAGCGCAATGACGATCCTCAGCGGGCCTCCCGTCCCTTCGACAAGGGGCGCGATGGCTTTGTCATGAGCGAGGGGGCGGGTGTGGTCATGCTTGAAGAACTGGAAGCGGCGCGGAAGCGTGGCGCCCGCATCTATGGAGAAGTGATCGGCTACGGCGTGTCGGCGGATGCCTATCATCTGACTTCCCCCCAGCCCGAGGGGCAGGGCGCGAGTCTCTGCATGGAAATGGCATTGCGGCACGGCGGGGTGAATCCGGATGAGGTCGACTACGTCAACGCGCACGGGACCTCCACCCCCGTGGGTGATGTGTGCGAGACCCTGGCGGTGAAGCGTTCCTTCGGAGAACATGCCAAGAAGATGATGGTGAGTTCGACCAAATCGATGACGGGGCACTTGTTAGGCGCCGCGGGGGGCGTCGAGTTTGCCGCCTCTACCATGGCGATCAACTCGGGCCTCGTTCCGCCGACGATCAATCTCGACGATCCCGATCCTGAGTGTGATCTCGACTACGTGCCCCACACGGCGCGTGAGGCCAAAGTGGACTTGGTCCTGAGCAATTCCTTCGGTTTTGGCGGGCACAACGCCTCGATCTTGGTCAGACGATTTGAGGGTTGATCGCTCCGCTTGGTTGAATGGGGACGGGGTACTATCGATCGCGCTCAGACCTTTGAGTGAGGCGTGATCCCGTGAGATAGCCGACGAGGGCACCGATGCCGATCACCCCGGCGCCGAGGGAGAGCAATTCGTCCCAGGGGACCGTGTAGAGCAGGGTCCAGCCGAAGGCCTGGCGATTGATCACGTAAATGATGAGATGCCCGAGCACGAGACTGAGCAGGCCTCCGGCGAAAAGTCCGATCGCGGCGATGCCGGCGCTTTCCCAGGCGGTTGCCCGACCGATTTCACGTTGTCCCAGGCCGAGGGCGCGGAGTGTGGTCAGTTCGGAGCCGCGCTCGAGGAGCATGCTGGCCAGGGCCATGGCCAAGCCTGCCAAGGCCACCATGACGCCGATCCATTTCAATCCGTGAGTCACGGCAAAGGTTTGATGAAAGATTCGGAGCGCCTCGGTGCGGAGTTCGCGGTTGTTTGTCACCACGATGCCCGGATGGGCCTGCATCCATCGCGACTGTACCGCGGCGAAATCCTCACCATTTCGTAGCGTCACGGCCATCCGAGCGACGCGTTGATCGTCGAACCAGGCGGCGAGCTGCTCGCGGGCGACCACCACGGTTCCGAACTCATTGCCGTAGTCGGCGAAGATCCCCACGAGTTCGATCTCGCGGGGTCCGCTCGGGGTGGGAATCTCCACGCGATCGCCCACGGATCGGCGGAACCGGTAGGCGAAGGATTCGCTCATGATGCCACGGGCAATCTCGCCGCCGCCGCCACTTTGGAGGAAGTCGTCCGGAGGTTCGACCAGCCAGATGCGTTCGAGAGACCGATCTCTTGATTTCAGATCCGTTCCAGCGAGCACGGTGAGCCTCCCGTCGAGCTTGATCTGGTGGTATTGTGAGACCTCGCAATCCGCCACGGCCGGGTCCTCTTGCAGTGTTTGCCACGTTGCCGCGTGCAGGCGATTGCGGCTCGAGGCGTGGCTTGTGCCCTGGCAGGCGACGAAGAGATCGGCCTTCATCACCTGGTCTAACCAGAGGGTGACGGTGGTTTCGAAGCTTCCGATGAGAACGCTCATGCCGCCGAACATGGCCACGGCGACCACGAGGCCTGCGGTGGCCAGGCGATGGCGGCCGGTGGCGTGGCGAAGTTGACTGGCGGCGTAGTAGCGCCCGGGATCCCGTTGACTGCGCCAGCGGCCGGCGAGCCCGATGCCGGGGAAGAGCGTGCTCGCCAGGATGCCCGCCCCGGCGACCCAGAGGAAAGCGGCGGCGTAACCGGCCCAGGGGAGATTGGCGCCGTCGGCTGTTTTGAGAGGAGGGGCGGCGTGTGCCACGGCGGCGAGGAGGCAGAGAGCGAGTCCGAGGCGGGGCCGCATGAGAGCGCGAATGCCGTCGGAGCGCGTTCCTCGCCGGAGCATCTGGGCGGGGGGCGTCTCGGAGGCCTCGCGCGCGGGCAGCCAGCCGGCAACCGCACTGGCCAGCATTCCGAGAGAGGCAGCGAGGGCGGCTTCGCCCCAATGCCAGGCGGCGGCATGGGTGGTATTGCTGAAATAGAGCGCGTTGACGGTTTGCGCAATGGCGCGAACGGTGAGCTGGGCCATGAGCCAGCCCAGCAGGAGGCCGGCGATGGTGCCTGCGAGTCCCATGGCGAGGGCCTCGAACTGCCAGGCACGGCGAACGGCTCGGGGAGACACCCCGAGTGCGCGCAAGGTGGCAATTTCCGGACGGCGTCGAACGACGGCCGCTTCCAGAGCTTGGAGGATGAGGTAGACGCCCACCACGAGAGCGAGACAGGAGAGGATGCTGAGATTGAGCCGGAAGGCCCGTGTCATGGTACTGGCGGCGGTCTTCTGTTGCTCGGGAGTCTCCACCTGCCAGCGGTCCCCGGCCGCCTCCGCGAGACGTTTTCCGGCTTCCTTTCCCCAAACTTCCGACCAGTGTCCGGGCGGAAACCGAATTTCCACGCGGTGGATTCGGGCGAGCTGTGCGGTCAGGCCTTGGAGTTCCGGCAGGTCCATCACGATGAGATTCTCCGGCTGGCTCACCTGGAATTCGCCCGTGGGCAGGATGCCCGCCACGTGGCACTCGTGGATCGCATCATCGAACACCAACACAATCTCCTGGCCCTGGCGCCATCCGTGTTTGGCGGCGAGCAATCGGGAGGGAAACACGGCGGGCGATCCCCCGGTTTCGGCAGCCGATGATCTCCCCGGCGTGTCGGGCATCGTCGCTCCAGCAGGCGCCTCGCTGCTCGAGAGGTAGCGCAGGTTGGATAGGGCCGCGAGGTCGACCCCGATGACGTGGAACGAGGTTGCGGTGAAACCGTCGACGCCTCTGGCGGGCTCGGTTGCGGTGGCTTCGAGTACGGGAAACAATCCGGCGGGGATGTCGTCCAGAGCCCTTCGGATCTCCGGGAGCACGTTCACCGGGAGTTCGCCGGAGGGAGAGGTGAGGAAGAGATCGCTGGTGCCGGTGACGTTTTCCGAGAAGAGACGGAATCCGGAGACGGCGGCGCGGTTGGCCAGTCGGATGGAGAAGAAGGCGGCGACACCCAGGGCAAGGATGCCCGTGAGCAGGAGCATTCGCCAGGGTGCGCGACGCCAGTGCCGCCAGGTGCATTGACTCCATTGGAGGACGACCTGGCTCACGGCGTGGCTGTACTCGTGTGGATGTGGTGGAGGCCCTGATCGTCTGCCGGGGCCAGAGTCCCGTCGCGCATCTTGAGGACGCGCCGGCAGATTCGCGTGGCCTCCCTGCTGTGCGTCACCAAGATGAGGGCCGTCTTGTGTGATTCGGTGAGGGATTCCAAGAGATCGAGAATGGCGGCTCCCGTCACGCTGTCGAGATTGCCGGTGGGCTCATCGGCGAGGATGAGTCGGGGACGAATGACCAGGGCTCTGGCAATGGCCACGCGTTGTTGTTCGCCGCCGCTCAGTTGTTCTGGCAGGGCGTCCTGCCTCTCGGTGAGTTGGACTTGATCGATCAGGGCGGAGACGCGCTGGCGCCGTTCTTCTGGGGGGACGCCGAGCAGCCGGAGGGGAAAGGCGACGTTTTCCCGGGCGGTGAGCGTCGGCAGGAGGTGAAAGAATTGGAAGACCGAACTCAGGCGTTCGCGCCTCAAGGCGGCCAGGGCCTCCCCGCTGAGAGCGCGGAGGTCGGTGCCATCGAAGGTGAGTTCCCCGGCGTCGGCGCGTTCGAGTCCGCCGAGGCAGTTGAGGAGGGTGGATTTGCCCGAGCCTGAGGGGCCGATGAGGGCGATCCGCTCACCGTGGCGGAGTTCGAGATTGACGGAACGCAAGACCTCGTTGGGACCGAAGGACTTGTGCAGGTTGCTGACTCGCAAGAGCATGGCGGGGGGATCTGGTTCTATGGGTTGGCTGAACGGAAGATTTCGAAGGTGACGGGATGCCTGCGATCTTGTTCTACCTGCCAGGGCTGCCTCCAGCGGCGGCGCTGGCTTTCCAATGGCGGCTCCCGCTGGGAGCGACCCGAGGGTTCCGGGGCTGGAGGGAACGACCGTCGCCCCCGGTACCGCGAGGCCACGGCTCGCCGTAGGTGACGGCAGTCAAGGTTGCTCCCGACGGGTCTAACAAGCGGATGGTCTCGCCCTTGTTCGACAGGTGCTGCCGGTAGTGCCCGAACACGGGAACGCGGGGATAACGTTTGGCGAAGGCCTCGGGGTGGTCATTGGGAATGAGGACGAGGATGCCCTTGCCCGGAAGAACCGTGCGCGGAGGAAAGCGGTAACCGATGCCGTCGAAGCGGCAGTTTCCCAAGGGGATGGAAACCGGACTGAGGTTCTTCAGCTCGACGAATTCGAGTGATTGCTCGCCCTTGGGATTGGCCATGAGTTCATGGATGCGGACGGGAAATCCGAGTTCGGTCGTGAGGTAGAGTTGTTCTGCCAGAGCGCTCCACTCGCCCTGGGGAGAACGGGTGCGTGCCTTGAGTATCGTGGGACGTTCCAGGGTGATCGGTTCTCCAGTGTAATGCCAGGCGGTGGCGGCGGGCGCATCCGTGGCCGAGGAGCGGGGGTCGGATTCGTCGAGGGTGAAGTAGACGGTTCCGTCCGTCCCATCCGCCAGGGTGAGCGGAACCCTCGTGCCGACGGGCACCGGTTTTTCTGGCCGCGGGAGGAGCGGGGGATCGGTATGGGGATAGAGAGATTCACGGCGGAGGTCCTTGACAAAGTGCTCGACGTTGCCCTCGATGAGTGTGAGGATCGATTCGCATTCGGGGAGCCAATTGCCGTGGCGGGTCCGGGGGTCTTCCTCTTGACCATAGGCGGCGTCGCCCCAACGGGCGGATTCGGCGACGATGGCGCCTTCCAGAGCTTGCTGAAGTTTGGTGAAACGCGCCTTGGTTTTGGCCTCGGTGAGGGCGCCGTTTCCATAGCAGTGTTTGTAGACGCGATCGGCGAATGTCAGTCTGAACCCGGGATCCTCGGCCACGGCATTCCACAGGGTAATCAGGGGGCTGCGTCTTCGACTGTAGCCGCGGATGAAGAGCGGGTTGGCCCAGCCCCGGTCGTTCGATTCCAGGTAGCCGGTGTGTGTCCAGAGAGAAAACTCGGCATCCCAGGTGAAGAAGCGCACCGGTTCCCGCCGGGGCTCGAGGCGCAGTCCGCCGTAGTAATTGTTCCAGGGCCAATCGCCGGAACCGAAGTACCATTGGTTGATGAGATAGTCACAGAAGGCCGGGACATCGATCTCCTGAAAGAGGTTTGCCTCTTCCGGCCGGCGCCGAGCGCGGGAAAGGAGATCGCTCCAGGCGCTGTCATCGCCACTGACGGAACCTCCGTGATTGAAGGAGTGGTAGTCTTCGGGCTGGCCGCCCCAATAGCTGGCCTGAAACTTGTCGTCCGGCCGTTCGGCAATGTTGTAGAGACCAAAGTAGCGCCCATTGATGTAGAGGTGGACAAAGGTGCTGCGGGCGCCATAGCCGGCGACGGCGATCTGGGAGTCGCGCACCAGGGTGTCGCGCAAGTAGGTGGTGGGTGCGTGTTTCCAGGCCTCGTCCTTGGACCAGTTGGCGTTTCCCCCGGCCCGGAGAATCACGTTGTCGAAAACATCCACGGCCGTGGCCGCGTGATGGGGCGCGCTTTCAAATAGGGGGTAGTCGAGCTTGCCGGCGCCGTACTCTTTCTTGAAGAGAAGCCGGAAAGACTTCTTTCGTGCCTTGATCACGGCCCCGCCGCCTTGCATGCGGATGCCGCAGTTGATCTGAAAGCCAGAGAAAGACCGGTAGGCGTCGCGCCGGGGATAGAGCAACTCCACCGAGGCGGGCTTTTCGTAGGGGAGCCCGCGCTCGGCGTGATTGCGGTAGAGGAAATTGAAGTCCTCTCGAGCGAGAGCGATGGATAGCGTAGGCAAGGCTAACAAGTGATCCTCTAGCCGGCCGTTCCTTGCCGTGTCATTGACGATCTCGGGATCCATGGCCCAGTCGAAGACCTGGTCGTAGCGCAAGCGCCAGGATTCGATCTCATTGACGTAGCCCGCGGGCTCGGCTTCCTGATGGCGCACTTGACTGACAAAGAGATAGGTGTGGGTCGTGGATTCGACGGGGCGGTCGTCGCTCCCGATGACGGCGACACGCAACACGCTGGTCCGGTCGATTCGAATCCGGCCCGTGTAGGGTTTTCCCGCGGCGTGATCGGGAGTGGAGCCGTCCAGGGTATAACGGATCTTTCCCGGGGTGGCGGTGGTGATGGTGGCGTGAAACGGCTTGTCGAAAAAGCCCCGCACTGGCTGAATGTCGAATTCGGCGTGAATCTCCAGGAGGATGGTCCAGAAGAAGAGAAAGCCGAGAAGCCCTGTGCGCATGCCAGGCATGATATCATGCCTGCCGCGGGGCCGGGAGAGGAATCTTCACCCTCATCTTCAAGACGAGGGGGGCTCATCACCGGCCGGCGGCAAGGCGAGGAGGAGGTCGACTAACTTTGCCCGCCAATGGGCCAGCGTTTCCGCGTCGGCGTCGTAGCGATTGATCATGAGGGCGAAGGTGTAGCCGTTCCCGGTGTAGCCGGTGTAAGCCCGGACGCGAGACATGGCGCCTCCTTTCCATCGGACGCGGCCCTCACGAGAGGCGTTGAGAGATTGGAAATAGGCCTCACCGTGCGGTCCGCGGCGGGCGAGCCATAGGATTTTTGCTAGATCGAGCGGGCGGATGAAGTCGGCACGGGCGAGGCCGCTCCCGTCTTCCATGCGCAGGCCGGTCACCCGGAGACCCCGTTCTTCCCAGTGCTGAGTGACGATTTCCACGCCCGAACGCCCTAACGAATCCCGCTCTTGCAGTTTTTGAAAGAGGCACTCCGTGACCATGTTGTCGCTGGTGCGATGAAGGTAGCGGATGATCTCCGTGAGGGGTTCGGAATCGTGGGTGAGAACGACGGTGTGGGGAGCCGGGAGATCCACGCCTTCATCGGTGAAGAGCCGTCTCGCGGTGGTGACCTCACCGGTCACCTCGATGCCCTCCAAACGGAGCAGGGCGGCGAAGCGGTCGGCGGCGTGATAGGCGGGATCGGGGATGGCGCCACGGGATTCTACGGGGCCGCTATCCAGCGGGATGCGTCCACGAAAGGTGAGCGTCTCGGTGTAGGGCCCGCCGTAGATGGATGTCCATTCAGGGCTTCCGGCGGCTCCCGTGGTGGCGAAATGGTGATGGTTCAGCCAGGCCAAGGGCGGGGTCATGGAGGCGATGCGCGCCGGCTCATCGGGCTCTCCGGCGGGTTCGAACGTGATGGTGAAGCGATTGAAATCGAGATTCAGTCCGGACGGCCCCGCGCCGTAGTAGTTGCTCACGTCGCCCCAATCCCAGGCGTCTGGAATGAGCCGCTCCGGAAAACAGCGGGCGTCGGCGATGACGCGTCCGTCCAGCTTCTTGAGACCCATCTGGCGCAAATGCCGCGCCCATTGCGTGAGCGTGATGCTCGTGAGGAAGGGATCACCGCCGCCGAGAAGGATGAGATCTCCTGCGAACGTGCCACTGGGATCGAGTTCGATGTCCTGGGTGGCGCCGAGCTGGGTTTCGAAACGGAAATCCGGCCCTAACATCTCCAGCGCTGTGGCCGAGGTCACGGCTTTGAGGGTTGAAGCCGGTGTCAGGGCGACCTCAGCGCGGTAGGCGAAGAAAGGCTCCTCGCCATCGTCGCCCAAGACGCACCAGCCCAAACCGGAGGCTTCGAATCCGGGCGAGGCTTGCATGGCTTCGATCCCGTCCGCGAGCGGGTCGCTGGGGAGTGCTTCGATCACTAGGTTCTCGGATGGCGTCGAGGGTGGATTCGCCTTTTCCGCTGCTTTGTTGGAAGAGCGAGGCAAGAGCCATGAAGCCAGGAGCAAGAGGCTGAGAAGGCCAATGAGGATATTCTTTCCCATGCGCGGGCAAGCAACGACAGGGCATCTGGGGTGTCAACGGACGGAGGACGGACAAAGCCGTTGACCTCGAAGCAAGGGCTGTGTAATCAGGGGGGCATCAGATGACATCGATGAAAGTGATAGTGGTGGGCAAGGGCGGACGAGAGCACGCCATCGTGCGCGCCCTCAAGGATTCGAGTTCGGCTCCGGAAGTGTATGCCTGGCCGGGCAGCGACGCGATTTTCGAACTGGCCACTCGGGCGGAAGGGGTCAGCGGCGTGCCGGATCTGCTCAACTTCATCACTCAGGAGGGCATCCATCTGTGTGTGGCCGGGGAGGAGAGTTATCTCATGAAGGGCTTGGCGGACGCCTGTGAAGCCATGGGCATCTCCTGTTGGGGCCCCAAGGTGGCCGGCGCCTTGCTGGAAGGGAGCAAGGAATACGCCAAGGAGTTCATGACCCGTCACGGGATTCCCACGGGGCATTACGAATCCGTGAATTCCGCCGAGGAGGCGCGGGAGGCGATCCAGTCTTACCCCTGCGTCTTGAAGTTTGATGGGTTGGCTGCCGGGAAGGGAGTCGCCGTGTGTGCGGATGCCGCCGCCTCGGATGCCTTTCTCGACGAAGTGTTTGCGTCCAAGCGATTTGGCGACGGCAAGTTGTTGGTCGAGGAGTTTCTCGAGGGGCCCGAGGTCTCGATTTTTTGCATGGTAGCGGACGGTGGTTATCAGATCCTCTGCCCGGCGAGAGACTACAAGCGTCTGGAAGACGGTGATGGGGGCCCCAACACGGGGGGGATGGGAGCGGTGGCCTCGCCTCAGTTGATCGAGGCCGAGCTACGGCATCGCATCGAGAAGGAGATCGTCTGCCCCACGGTGGAGGGACTGCAGAAGGATGGGACTCCGTACCGCGGTTTCCTCTACTTTGGTCTCATGCTGACGGAGACCGGGCCGAAGGTGATCGAGTACAACTGCCGGTTCGGCGATCCGGAGTGTCAGGCGGTGATGCCCCTGATTCAGGGTGATCTGGCGGGGTACCTTCTGAAGGCGGCCAGCGGTGTCTTGGACCCGAGTTATTTCTCCTTCGAGGACCGTTGGAGTGTGTGCTTGGTGCTGGCATCCGCCGGGTACCCGGCTTCGTCGCGCAGCGGCGACGTCATTCGCGGCCTGAATGAGGTCGGGGATGGGGCGCGTGTCTATCATGCAGGGACGCGCAAAGGAGAATCCGGCGAGTTCGAGACCCATGGCGGACGCGTCTTGGCGGTGGTCGCCCAGGGAGATTCCCGTGAAGAGGCGGTGGAGCGGGCCTACGAATCGGGGAAGAGCGTGACGTTTGACGGAGCCCAGCGCCGGGGAGATATCGGGCGGCTGCATTTCTCCTGAGCTGAGACGCTCGAGACTAGGGTACGCGCTGTCGCCAGTCGGAGGAGCCGTACTTGGTTCGGGCTAGGACTTCAATGGCGTCCGGAGGGATCGCGGGTGCGGGCCGTGGGTCGGCGGCGCACTGGCTCACCAAGGCATCTTGGAGGTTCGAGGGGATGGCTTCAGGCAAACGAATGGAGCCTTGAATGAGGAGACCCGATTGCGTGCGCCGCTGCGCCGCGCCGGCGAGTTTGAGCCCGGAAGGCAGGACGACGTCTCCTTCGACCGGGTTTTGGAAGCAGGAGAGATTGGGAATGGGGTGGTCCTTCTCGACCACGAGAGCCTCGAAACCGACCTGACGGAGGGCGTCGGCCACGGCGCGGTGCAGCCTTCGATAGCACTCCCTGGGGCGGAGCTGGGCGAAAGGGTGCTTTCTCGGAATGCCCATGGCGTAAGTACACTCCATGGGATCGCCATGGGTGACCGCGCCGCCTCCTGTCCAACGTCTTGTCGAGGGGAGATCCGGATAGGCACTGGTGATTTCACGCAGGCTTTGAAAATAGCCGAAGGTCACCGCGGGACGGGTCCATTGATAAATTCTGAGGATTGGGTTGGCTGACGAGGACCACGAGGACGAACAACTCATTGGGTCGTCCTCGTGGTCCTCGTCAGCCAACCCAATC
>JANQJH010000188.1 GCA_028281705.1 Verrucomicrobiales bacterium | reverse complement strand
CATCTCGATGCTCCGGCACATTTCCTCTTGGGCGGCCAGACGCTGGAGCATGTCCCGCTCACCCGATGCCTGGGCAGGGCGCACGTTGTCGATCTCACAGACTTGGCGCCGAAGGCGTTGATGGAAGTAGAACATCTGGGCGAACTCGCCGGTACCTTCAAGGAGGGAGAGTCGCTTCTGCTGCGAACGGGATGGAGCCGGCATTTTGCCGACTACGAATACTTTCGCGGTTACTTCCCCCGGGTAAGCGAAGGTCTGGCCCACTGGTGTGCGGAAAACGGCGTCAAGATGATCGGCGTGGAAGCGCCCTCGGTGGCTGACGTGAACCATTTGCCCGAGGTCACGCGGATTCACCAGATCCTGCTCGAGGCAGAGATCGTGATCGTCGAAGGACTAGTCCATCTCGACCGCATCGTCTCTGACACTGTGTTTTTCGGAGCGCTTCCGCTCAAGATTGGGCGGGGAGACGGCTCACCGTGTCGTGCCTTCGCCGTGGAGGGAGATCTTGATGAAACCGCCATCCTGGCCTCGTCCGGGGAGGGCTGAGATGCCGCGGGGAGATCGAGAGCTCTAGGTATTCCTACCGATAGAATCCCGGTATTCCTACCCATAGACATCCTTCGCTTCCAAATCCAGAGGACCGGATGCGAAGATTCATGCTGGTTGTCGGAGGGCTATTATTGGCCCTGGAATTAGGTCTTGGCTCGGATGAAGACGCCATTTCTTCCTGTGATATCCAGGGTGCCATTCTCATCGTGGAGGGAGATTCTGCGAGTGGCACGGCCTTTGTCGCTCAGGTAGACGGTGTGCAATACATCTACACAAACGCCCACGTACTGAGCCGGCAAAAGTCCCTTGTCTTTTCGACGGCGAGCGGGAAGACCATCACACTCCCGAAGACGCTGGAGGTGGCGGAGGCATGCGATCTTGCCCGGGTTCGACTTGAGGGAGAGGTGGTTGAGAATCCGCTCGTTCTGGCGGGGAACGCCACGATCGGCATTGGAGATGAGGTCGTCGCCTACGGCAACAGTGGAGGCGAAAGTGTGATCACGGAGTTGGAAGGGGAGATCTTGGGCGTGGGACCAAGCGAGCTGGAGATCGATGCAGGCATCATTCCGGGGAACAGTGGCGGACCGATTCTAAAGAAAGGGACGAACACGGTCCTCGCCGTCGCAACCCGCGGCCAAGCAGAGAGCGGCCCCTGGGCAACGGAAACCCGATTTGAAGAAGTTCGGCGGTTTGGCTTGCGGCCCAGCCACGCCAAAAAATGGAAGAAGACGAGCTTCGCCGCGTTGAGGCGGGAGTGGGAAAGCATCGAAAAGATCAACATCGATACCGTTTCCATCGTGGCCTTGGCTGTTCTGAGTGCGACGCGCCGAGGGTTCTATATCCCGGACGATCTCATGGTCGGCGCTAATGGCCGAGTCACGAGCCGGTCCGCGGTTGCCCCCAGTGCAAGATCGGCATCATCGGAAGGCCGAACGACTGGAGTCGGTGGCGCGAATGCGTCGAGTGGAAGAACTTACGTGGTCAAGGAGTGGCTGCAGCGTCATCGCCGGAATGGGTTGACACGGACGATTTGGGGAAACCTTGGCAGATTGAATCGTGAGTTGGGATACGGAACGCGAAAGCCCGTGAAGTCGATGGTCGAAGTGCAGCGTCACTATGCGAGTTTCTTTTCGCCGATTTTCAAGGCCTACCGCCAGGACATCCGATTGAATCCAAAATCTTATAGCTTTGTGCATCGTGAGGAATACGAGGCAGCAGTCTCTGCTCGCAAGGCGGCCTGTGACCTGCTTCTCGATGATGCGAAGAGGATCAAACAAGGTATTCTGGATACCGGTATGTCGGGATTATCGCGCCGGCCTCGTCCTTGAGCGGACAGGTGAGCCGAGGTTCGCATCATAGAAATCTGTGATGGCGCTTGGTATCATAGGGACGCAGATGGAGCGGACATGAGTGTCCGCATCACTTTGTTAGCACCCCAACCCTGCGGCTCTCATCCCGGAAATAACGAAGGGACTAAAGTCCCTGCCACTTTCTTGGAATGTGGGAGGGACTTCAGTCCCTCGGTTATTTGGAAGTCACTGCCCACCGCCGTCCGGAGAACTGATCTCTGCCGCCTGGTCGCGGCAGGAAGTGCGGCAGAACTTCCCGAAGGATTCTTCACAGGCGGGGCAACAGAAGAACTGGGCATTGCAGGGCGCGTAGGCGCAATTGCGATAGCGCTCTGAAGGCGTTCCGCAATGTTGGCAATGGGCGATGACGGAGGGATTGACGTGGTTGACCGGGACACTGATCCGTTCATCAAAGACGTAACAGCTCCCTTCGAAATCCTTGCCCTGGACAGCGGGATCACGGCCGTAGGTCACGATGCCCCCTTCCAATTGACTAACGTTGTCAAAGCCCTCGTTGACGAGGAAGCCGGAGAACTTTTCGCAGCGGATGCCTCCGGTGCAGTAAGTGAGAATGCGTTTTCCTTCAAGGAGATCGCGGTGTTGCCGGATCCACTGGGGGAACTCGCGGAAATTGGCCACTTCGGGGCAGATGGCGTTGCGGAATTTGCCTAACTCCGATTCGTAGTCGTTGCGGGCGTCGAGGATCACGGCGTCGGGATCCTGCATGGCGTCGTAGAACTCCTGGGGTGAAAGGTAGCGTCCCGTCGTCTCGTTGGGATCGAGGTCTTCCTCACTGGGAAGCCCCAAGGTCACAATTTCCCGCCGGGCCTTGATGGCGAGTTTGCGGAAGGCATGACCGTCCGCTGGATCTGCTTTGAACGTGATGGCGCTGCTTGCCGGCTGGGCCTGCATCCACTCGCGATAGCGTTGGGTGTCCTCCGTTCGTCCACTAAGGGTTCCGTTGATCCCTTCCCTCGCCACGAGGATGCGGCCTCGCAGCTCGAGCTTCTCGCAAAGAGCCCGGTGTTCCTCAACGTAGTCTTCCGGGTCCTCAATGGGGAAGTAGAGGTAGTAGAGGAGAACCTCGAATGGGGGGCACGGTGAAGTGCCTGTGCTCGCGGGAGCGTCTTCGGTGGTCAATTCGGGCATGGTTACGAATAACCGGAGGACCTGTCATGGCAACGCCGAGATGCCGCTCGGGGCGCGGAAATCCTTGGGAGGTGCGCGTCGGCAATGCTCTTCGCTGCTCCCCACGAGCCCCGATAAATCAAGAAAGGACTGCAACCATACAGAAAGAAAGCGTCTCTGTATGGTTGCAGTCGGCTCGGATCTAACGTCCGAGTCTATGGCCTACAGATGGATATGGACGCTGCCGGACTTGCATCCTGCCAAGGGAGCGCAGACCTTGCCCTCGATCGTGAGCACGGACGTTTTCACGTCATAGCTGAGGGTCACTTCGGCCTTGAAGCCGGCGAATCCGCCACCCAGCGTCACCGTTGGGTTTTGGGCGTTGAGGACGGCCTTACCGATCGTGATGTCCCCGAGCGGTGTCGACAAAACCACGGAAATGGTAATGTTATCCCCGGAGATTGAATAGCACACTTTGATCGACGCTCCGGCGAAGGACAAGAGTGTGATACAGCTGTCACTGACGGCTGAGCGCGCCTCCAGCGTGTGTCCTGGCGCAGGGTTGGTCGTGGTGACGCCTTCGTCTGCTTTGGTGCTCGGAATATGGGCTAGGGTGTCTTCGTGATGTAATGTTACGGGCATGGTGACGTTTCTGTTCTTGAAGCTACGTTTTCTGGCGGTCCCTCCTCCGGTAACTTCACGTCGGAGCGAAGGGACCGTGCCAACCGGTTCGGTGGCAGTGGCTACTCATCAGAAATCCCGGTGACCTTGCGCGCCTTCTGCAAAAACGATCGATTCCCATGAGCGATGCCGGGCGGGAACGGGCAGCGTTGACGAGATTCACCCGGTCGTGGGAGAATGAATCCCATGAACCGCCTTCTCCTTCTATCATTGCTCTTGCCGCTCGCGCTCGTTTCGTGGCTGGCGCCGACACCCGCGCTGTGCGGTGAGATTCGCGTTCTGACGTACAACATTCATCATGGGGAAGGCCGCGATTCCAAGTTTGATCTCCTGCGCCTGGCAAAACTCATCAAGGCGCAGAAGCCGGACCTGGTGGCTCTGCAGGAGATCGACGTGAAGACGACTCGAGCCGACGGGGTCGACCAGGCGGCAGAGCTTGGCCGACTCACGGAGATGCATTATTCGTTCTGCAAGTTCATGGACTATGCCGGGGGTGCCTACGGCCAGATGGTGCTTTCGAAACACCCGATTCTCGAGCGGGAGAATCTCGAACTGCCCGATGGGTATGAGCCCCGGAGGGCGGCGATGATTCGGGTTCAGCTGCCACAGCTCGAGAGCCCCGTGGTTTTCGTGGGACACCATTTCTATGGGACCGCCGATCAGCGCCTGGCCCAGGCGGCCGCGGTCGTGAAGCGGTTTGGTCAGAGCGACGTCCCGGTCCTCATGGCGGGCGATTTCAATTCGAGGCCGAACTCGCCGCCCATGGACCTGCTTCGCCAAGCCGGATGGATTGATCCGGCGTCGGGAGACGAAGGGGCGGAAACCTTTCCCTCGAATGAGCCGAGGAGGCGGATCGACTACGTCCTCCATCAACCGCAATCGTCGATCCAGTATGTCTCCTCGAAGGTGATTGACGAACGCGTGGCCTCCGATCATCGGCCCGTTCTCACGATTCTGAAAACGCCGGATCCCACGTCGTCGACGAGCCGGGCATCGGAAGGTGTGGGCGGCGGGAATCGCCCAAACATTTTATTTGTCTACACGGACGACCAATCCCATCGCACGGTGAGTTGTTACCCGGAGGCTTACGACTGGGTAGACACGCCGAACATTGACACCTTGGCTGCCAGAGGTGTGCGGTTTGCCCACGCCTACATCGGCACCTGGTGCATGCCATCGCGGGCGACGATGCTGACGGGGCATCATCAGTATGGCGTGGAGTCGATGCGCATGGAGGGTGAGTACCCGGCCAGTGTTTATGATCCTGACAAATGCCCGTTCTGGCCCAAAGTCTTGAGAGAGCATGGTTATGTCACCGCTCAGATTGGCAAGTGGCACACGGGGGTGGATGGTGGCTTCGGACGGGACTGGGATCATCAGATCGTGTGGAACCGTCCGAAGTACCCGGCCAACGCGGGCCACTACTATGATGACCAGATCGTCGAGGTCGACGGGGAGAAGAAACGAATTTCCGGGTACACCACGGATTGGTATACGGACCGGGCGACGGATTTTATTCGGGGGAAGAATCGCGCAGCCGGTCGGCCGTGGTATCTGTGGCTATGTTATGGCGCGGTGCACGGTCCTTTCACTCCTGCGAAACGGCACCAACTCGCCTATGCTGATGCCGCGGTGCCCGAGCCAGCAGACATCTATCCCGATCAGGAGACGCGGGCGGGCAAACCGGCTTACGTGCGGGAGCGGAAACGGTGGATTCGCAATGCCTCGGGCCAGGCGGAACTGGAGTCCGGAGTGCGGCAACGCACGGTCGTGAATCGACCGCTGCATGGCAACACGCTCCAGGACTGGGTGCGTCAGTACCATCAAGGCGTGCTTGCCCTCGATGAAGCCGTGGGACGACTCTGTCAGGTGTTGAAGGAGACGGGTCAGGAGGAGAATACCCTGATCGTCTTTACCTCGGATCAGGGCATGGCGTGGGGGCAGAAGGGGTTTCAGCAAAAGGTGGCTCCTTACGATGCCAATATTCGGGGACCCTTGATTGTGAGCTTTCCCGGACGGATCCCACAGGGTCGCGTGTGTCCCACTCCGGTTGGGGGGACGGACCTTCCTCCGACCTTTCTCGCCTATGCCAAGGTCCCCCTGCCGTGGAAGATGCACGGCCACGATCTCACGCCTCTCCTGAATGATCCCGGCCGTCCGTGGGATCATCCTGCCCTGACGGTAATGACAGGACAACGCTACGGTTCGGCGACCAAGGTGGTCCCGGTTGATCCCGAGGTTCTCTATGAAACTGTCAGGGTTCCCTGGTGGGTTTCTCTGCAGAAGGGCCGCTACAAGTACATTCGCACGCTGGTCGAAGGCGAAGTGGAAGAACTCTACGACATGGATCGGGATCCGGCGGAACTGGTCAATCTGGCATTCGAACCCGAGCATCTTGACCGGCTGCGAGAGTACCGGGCGGCGACCCTTGCCGAATTGCGTCGGACCGGCGCAGGGATGGCCGATTCGCTACCGGGATTCTCGACGCCAGAATAGGGCTGCCATATCAAGCCCCATCACCAACTTCCATGATGCTTCTCTTGCGGAACGCTTAGGCGTCCCCTTTTCGGGGAGGTGGAGAAGTGATCATGGGGAACGATGGTTGTGGATTCCGCCGGACGGCGGTCAGTGGACTGGACATCGCTCGAGCCGTGGACGATCGTGGAATTTCGTTCACGGAACACCATGAGATGGCCATCGACTGATTCTATGTATGTATCAGAGCATCAAGAATTTCTGACGAGAACGGGAGGCCACGCTGGCGTCTCCGGGGCAGCGCAGGGTGCGGCCGCGAATTTAATGTCTCGGATGATTCCTCATGGGTAAACTGATTCGAGTTGGCATCGTTGACGATCATGTTGTCGTTCGGGAGGGATTGCGGACGATCTTGGATCGCGAACCGGCGATCGAAGTGATTGCGGAGGCGACCGACGGGCGAGCTGCCCTCGAACGGGCACGGGAAGGGGGATTCGACATCATGTTGCTCGATATCAACTTGCCGGAAATGGACGGCTTGGAGGTTGCCCGAAGGCGACGAGAAGAGAAGCTTCCCTTCGAGATCGTCTTGCTCACCATGCACTGTGAGAAAGAAGTCCTCGATCAGGCGATCGAATTGGGGATCAGGGGCTATGTCTTGAAGGAGTCCGCCGCGAGTGACGTCGCGCGTGCCGTTCGGACCGTTCACCGAGGCGGTCAGTTCTACAGTGCGGAACTCTCAGAGCTGATGATGGCGAGGTACTGGGCCTCGGAGCCGAGTGCCGAGCCGGCTTCGGGTCTTCACCTTCTCACAGAAGCGGAGCGCCGGGTGTTACGGCTGATCGCCTCGGACCGCACGACCAAGGAAATTGCGGACGATCTCGAACTGAGCCCGCGAACGGTGGATTCTCATCGGACTCACATTTGTGCTAAACTTCGGTTGAGAGGAAGGCACAGTCTGTTGAAATTTGCCTTTGAGAATCGTGCTCGGCTGCTGTGATCGGGACACACACTCTCTCGGCCGAGTTCAGTCAGTACTTCGGCCACCATGCGCTCAGGGCCGCGGTGAGTTCTTTCACTTTGTCAGGATTGGCCGGAGCGAGGTTGATCTTCTCGTGGGGATCTTCGCTCAGATGGTAGAGTTCCGGCTTCCCTTCAGCGTTGTCCGGCTTGCCAGTGTAAACGCCGTTGTAAGCTCGAAAGAGGGTGGAGCTGGGATGGTGGAGGAGCAGCTTCCAGTCGCCCTTGATGATGTAGCGCGTCTCGATATTGGCCGTGCGATCGTCGACGTCGAAGATGTCGTGATTGCCGTCGTAGCCGTGTACGGCATCGCGTTCTTGCAGGGCCGCCGTCTCACGGAGATCCAGTCCTTTCATGGAATCGGGGACTTCCAACCCGGCGCAGTGAAGGATGGTGGGGGCGATATCGATGGATGAAACCAAGGTCTTCTTGTCCAGGCGGGGCGCGACCTTTCCGGGCCAGCGGACCATCACGGGCGTGCGGATGCCTCCCTCATGGGGATCTTGTTTGGAGAGGGGCGCAAATTTTGCGGACTTGGAATCCTGGATCCAGCCGTTGTCGGTCACGTAGATCACCACGGTATTCTCCCGCAGCCCGCGTTGGTCGAGTTCGGCCAGCAACTCGCCACAGGTCTGATCAAACCAGTCGACCATGGCGTAATACCGCGAGGTGAACTTGTTCGGTTCCCGTTTGAGATACTTGTCGTGCAGCTCTTTGGGAGGGTTGTGCGGCGTGTGCGGGAGGAATGGTGCGTGCCAGATGAAGAAGGGTTTGTTAGACGACTTGGACTCGTCGAGGAAATCGTTGATGGGTTGGATACCTTCACGGGAGATCTTGAGACCGGCGTCCCCGTGCCGGCCGCCCTTGGCGGGATCGGCGTGAGTCATGGCATGGGTGAAACCGAAGCGCTGCGGCTTGTTTTCCCACCACTTGCCGGTCTGCAGGGTGAGGTAGCCCGCCTGTGACAAGCTACGGGCGAGATTGGGGTGCTTCTCGAAGCCCGCGTAAAGCTGCTCGTGCTTGGGCGCCCAGTCGGGATGCCGCCGGGCAGCCATGCCATTCGGTCTCTTGCCGGCGCCTCCGGTGATCTTGATGTCATTTCCCGTGATGCCGTGCTCATGGGTGTGGAGTCCGGTGAAGATGGAGGCCAGGGAGGGACGGCAGAGCGGGCTCGTGACATAGCCTCGCGTGAAGGTGAGGGATTCCGCGGCGAGCTTGTCCAGGTTGGGCGTCTCGATCTGGGGGTGTCCCATGAAGCTGTAATCGGTCCACGACTGATCATCGGAGATGATGAGGAGGAAGTTGGGCGGCGGCGAATCATCGGCCGCAATGAGTGACACCGCATAGAGCGCCAGAAGCAGGAATCCAAGGAAAAGTGACTTCATGAGTGTGTGCGTGAGGAATGGTTAACTAATCTTGGGAGAAGGCGCGGTCCTCGCGATCGCCGCGGGAGCGGAGATAGGCTAGCAAGTCCAGCAACTCATCCTCATTGAGGGTGTTGACCAGGCCGGGCGGCATCTGTGACACGGGACTATCCGCGACCTTGGCCACATCGGCCGTCTTGACGACGACGGGATCTGAGTTGGGATCGGGAAGATAGATCTCCAAGCTCGCAGAATCCGCTTTCTCCACCACGAGTCCGGCATGCGTCGTGCCATCCTTGAGTTCCACCAGTTTGGATCCGTACTGATCAGAGATCACTTTGCTCGGTTCGATGATGGCTTCGAGGAGATCGCGATGGGAGAACTTGTTTCTCACTGAGCTGAGATCGGGGCCGATGGCACCGCCCTCGCCGTCGAAGAGGTGGCAGGTGGCGCAGGCGGTGGCGTGGAAGAGATTGCGGCCCTGATCGAAGTCTCGCCCGCGGAGACCGGTGCCGATGGCCTCCAAGGCATCATCGATGGTCCAGGCGCGCCCGGGTCCCTTGGGCGGTGTGGCGGCGAAGGCGGGCTGGGCGACGACGTTTTCCCCGGTGAGATCGGCCAGCGCCGCCCGTTCCGCGGCCGAGGTGTTGGCCAGGAAATCCTCGCGCATGTTCTTGATGAAACCGGCATAGCTGGCGCCGCCGGTGTGACTTTCAGCGCGCTGGAGGAAGCTGAGGTAGCTCCGGCGTTGCTCGAGATCCCAGCCGTAGCGGACATTGCGCAGGGCGAAGGCGTAGGCCAGCCCCTGAGTGGGCGGCGGGTTGTCCAGCATGCGCCGGATGGTGCCGCCGTAGCCGCCGTTTCGCGTCAGGACCTGGCTCCAGTCCGGTGACTTCGCGGACCGTCCTCGAGTCATGAGGTCGAGTCCTTTTTCGGCGACGCCGGGCGCATCGAGATAGACGAGAAGCCTAACCAACTCCAGAGACACGGCCTCGCTGCTGGAAGGGAGCAGGGGATCCAGCTTGGCGATGAGGGCTTCGGCTTCGGAGGCATCCGGACCCTCGAAGCGAATGAAGCAGAGGCTGTAGGCGCGCAGCAGGCCTAACAAGGGCGTTTCCGAAAGCGCCGCGGGGTGGAGGGAATTGAGGGAGCCTAACAAGGCGGCTTTGCTCTCCGGCGGGCCCACGCGGGCCAGGGCGATGGCGGCGGTGATTTCGGCCTGGGGATCGGATTCCGAGAGGGCGCGATCCTGCCATTGATCAAGCGGTTGCGCTTCGAGTGCCAGACGGGCGGCATAGCGAAGGAAGCGGTCCTTGCTCCCGAGATACGGCCAGGCGGCATCGACGGCGCCGGCGTGGGGTTTCCCGTGGTATTGTTCGAGCCGTTTCCGCAGAGCGCGGGCCTCGGCCGCAGCGGGATCGTCGTTCTCTGCAGTGACCGGGGCAGTGGATTCGCGGCCCTCGTAGGTGACCCGGTAGAGACCCGATTGGGTGTTGCGGCCGCCCACGGTGAAATAGAAGGCCCCGTCCTGGCCAACGACGGCATCGGTCACGGGAAGCGGGCTGCCGGAGATGAAATCCTCTTTCTCGGCGGTGTAGCTGGCCCCATCGGGTTGGAGATGCACGGCCCAGATGGTGCCAAAGGTCCAGTCAAAGGCGTAGAGGGCGTCCTGGTACCTGGCGGGAAACTTGGCGCCGGTGCCAAAGACGGTACCCGTGGGTGAGCCCGGTCCGATGTTGACCGTGGGGGGCAGACTGTCCTCGTAATAGCTGGGCCATTTGCCGGTGCCGCTGCGCCAACCGAATTCACTTCCGCTGACCACGTGACAGATGCGCGTCGGGCGATACCAGGGCATGCCCATGTCCCATTCCATGTCGGCGTCATAGGTAAAGACCTCACCGTGACGATTGACCGCCACGTCGTATTGATTGCGGTAGCCGACACTGACAATATCCCAGTGCGCCGCGTCCGGCGTCACCCGGCAGACCCATCCTCCGGGGGCGAGGCGGCCCCGCGCGTGCCCGCGGGCGTCCCAGCGCCGGGGCAGGAGGAGGTCCTCGTGCCACTGTTCCGCCGGGAGCCGGCTGCTCGTGATCTGGGCGGGCAAGTTGGTGTGATTGCCGGAGACGATATAGAGAGCCTTTTCGTCCTCGGTGAGGACGACCGCGTGATTGCCGTGTTCACCACCGCCGCTGGAGCCGCGAAGATCTTCCACGGTGTCTAATTGATCGTCCCCATCGGTATCGGTCAGTCGGTAGAGGCCTTTGCCGCTAACGTGGGCGTAGAGGCCATCGAAGGCCCAGAGAAGGCCGTGAGCGCCCGAGACGTCGAGCGGGATCTTCTGCACCACGGGCTCGGAGGAACTGACATCGATGCGGTAGAGACCCTTGTTACCCTGGTCCGAGGCGATGAGGCGTCCGCGAGGGTCCACCGTGAGGGAGACCCAGGATCCTTGCTCGGACTTGGGCACGTTGTAAATGCGTTCCACGACAAAACCGTCAGGCGCTGTGATCTGGTCATTGGCCAGCGACTCGCCTTTTTTCCGCGGCGGTCCGGCCTCGCCTAACTTGCCCCAGGGACCCAAACCGTGCGGTCCCAGGCGGACGGCGGCGGCCCACTCGCTGTCATCGAAGTTAGGACGCCGCCACTGCCGAGGTTTCGTGTGGGAAAACTTCCAGTCAGCGCCGGTTTCGATGGCCAGTTCGGCGCCATCGGCATACTCGACTTCGAGTTTGGCAATCAGGCCGGCGGTGTTTCCACCGTCGTTGCCGCCGTGCACGGCGATGACGTTGACGCCCTGGCGCAAAGCGCCCTTGACGTCCACGAGCACGGGAGATTGCCAGGTGTCCGACTGGGCGACCTCCCTGCCATTGATCCAGACCGTCATGGCGTTGTCGCAGGTACCGGTGAGCGTGGCCTTCTTGACGTCTTTGGCCTTCAGTTCGAAGGATTTCCGGAAATAGACCTGCTCGTTCGCTTCCGCCCGATGTAGCGGCTTGCTCCAGATCCAGGTGGGAGCGGCATTGGCCTGGAACAGAAGGCCTGCGGTGATTGTCCCCGCGAGCAGCAGGGCCCATCGAGGGGATGAAATAGAGCTGGTGATGAGAAGCATGCCCGCTTGTAGCAAACTCGCAGAGCAGATCAAGGGCGCTGTCGAGCCCCTTGGGATTGGGATTTTCCGGTTGCTCGGTCGATTTTAGGATACGCTCGTTTCTAAGCGGCGGCGTTTAGGAGCCAACCCAGGAGCAAGACTTGGGGGACTGTGAGGAGAGGCAGGATGAGGGTGGCCCTCCACGAACGGGTGGTTTCGCGCAGGACCATCATTTCGGTATAGTCGGTGGCGGCGCCGGCCATGAGAAAAGTGAAGGCATTTCCCGGGGCGCCCGCCCGGTTGAGGAGGTCGGCGGCGATAGGGCTACTGCCTTCCGAGCATACTTCCATGACGGTGGTGGCCGCCAGGGTGAGGAAGAGCCCTGCCATGGTGGGACCGAACCACGCGGCAAAGACGTCGTCTGGCATGATGGCGCGAATGAAGGCGGTGAGGACGGCGCCAAAGAGGATCCAGCGGAGGATCATCCGCGAGTCCACCACGCCGGTCTTCAGGGCGGTGGCGAAGAAATGCCAGTCGAAGGAGGTCTCTTGCAGGCGTCGTTTTGCTTCAGGGAAGAATCGAAAGTCTTGGGGCAGGCTGGTTGCGTTGGGATTGGGAGGCAGTTTGCCGAGAGTGGTGAGCCGTTCCACGAGAAGACCGGTGAGGAGGGCGACGACGAAGGAGAGGCCGATGAAGGCCAGCGTCCAAGGCGCGCCGATGAGGGCGAAAAGAATCAACGTGAGGGAGAAGGAATTCCATGGGCTGGCGATGAGAAAGGCCAGGACTTGTCCCAGTGAGGCGCCGCGTTCATAGAGCTTGGCGCCGACCATGAGAATGCCGTGATTGCAGAGATCGAGGCAGAGCCCGGCGGTGGTGGCTCGCAACAGCCCTGAGAAGCCGCGGCCGGTACCGAGGAGACTCATGACGAATTCGCGAGGCACTTTGGAGAGCAAGGCCATGGCGAGGATCCCGGCGAGCAGGCCCCACCACATGCGATTCATCAATTCGAAAACGCCCATGGTGAAGACGTGCCAGAATCCCGCTTCGAGACGGTGTCCCCAGACGGCGTGGGCCAGGTAAGCCGTGGTCACCACGAGGGTGGAGCCCCAGAGCAAGTAATCGAGGCGGCGCGTGGTGGAACCGTTTCCGCCACAGCAACTCCCGCCGGGTTCCATGGGATCCGGTTTCGGTTCAGGCTGGGGGCTGCTGCTGCAACAAGTCGACACGGACGGAGCCTACGCCTTCACCGCGAGGCCGCATCTCGAAATTGTCCTCCCGTGCGTGAAGAACGCTACATCCGCGGTTTGAGCGCCTTGGGATCGTAGAGACACGACGGCGCTACTTTGGCAGGATAGCGTTTGCCCAGGGATTCAATCTCGCAATCGGATCCGGATCCGTTGGCCCGCGCCTCCGCGGGGAGGTAGGCGAGGCCGATCGTGGCGCCGATGGTGTATCCATACCCGGCGCTCCTCAGGCGGCCGACGAGTTTTCCCTGACAGTAGACGGCTTCGCCGCCGTAGGCACGGAGCCCGGGATCCTCCGAGATCAGTGTGGTCATACGCTTCCTGGAGTCACCTGGCCCGAGCTTGCGGAGAGCTTCCTTGCCATTGAAGACCGGCTTGCGCTGCTTCACGGTAAATTCCAGACCGGCATCGATTGGGTTGTCGTTAGGCGTGATATCGACTCCCCAATTGAGAAAGCCCTTTTCCAAGCGTAGCGAGTCGATGGCTCGGTAGCCGCAAGGAATGATTTCATGATCCCGGCCGGCGTCGATCAAGGCGTCCCAAACCGCGAGGGCGTCCCGTTTTGAAGAGTACAATTCCCATCCCAATTCGCCGGCGAAACTTACCCGGTTGGCCAACACCGGGCGGGCCGCCACGTCGATCTTCCGGCAGCTCAGGTAGGGAAACGAGTCGTTGTCCAGTGAGGCGCCGGTGACCTGGGAAAGGACGCTGCGGGATCGCGGTCCCCAGACACTGATACAGCCGTGATCCTCGGTCACTTCAGCGATGTTTACCTGAGCCATGCCGGTCGAATGATAGTGCAGCCAGCCTGTGATGATCGTCACCGTGCTCGTGCCCGTCACCAGCCGGAACTCGTCTTCGGCGATGCGGGCGATGGTTAGGTCGCCCTCGATGCCGCCTCGCTCGTTCAAGAAGAGGGTATAGATCAGTTTGCCGACAGGCTGATCGATTTCGTTGGCGGCCACCTTTTGCAGGAGGGCCAGCGCATCGGGGCCGGAGACATCGATCTTGCCAAAGGACGACATGTCGAGGATGCCGACGCCTTGCCGAATGGCGTGGTGCTCCGCTTCCACGAGGTGATCGTCGCTCGGTCTTCCCCAACGGTATCCCTGACTCTGATCGGCCCCGGCGAGGCGGCCCGGTTTTCCGCGATCAAAGCAGTTCGCCCGTTCAAAAGCGTTCTTCTCGCCAAACACGGCGCCATTGGCCTGCAGGCGTTCGTGCAGCGGGCTCTTGCGATAGGGACGGCCCCACTCGAACTCATCGAGCGGAAGCTTGGGGTAGTAGTAGTATTTGTAGACTTCGCGGGCTCTGGCAGACACATAATCGAGTTTGCGGTAGTGTGCGCCGAAGCGGCGGATGTCGTAGTTGGTGAGGTCGATCCGCGTCTGTCCCTCGATGAACCAGCGCGCGACTTCATTGCCGAGGCCGCCGGCCATGCCAAAGCCATTGAAAGAGAGGCCGGAAGCTCCCCAGAACCCGGGCACTTCGGGCGACGGACCAACGCAGGGGAGGAAATTGGGCGTCATGCCGTCGGGGTGGTTTACCAGATCCCTGACCTCGGCCTGTTTCAACAGGGGCACCCGCACATGGGCGCCGTCGAGGATGGATTTGAACAGGGGCCAATCGGGGTCTAACTGACGATCGCCATGGCTCCACGGGACACCGTTCTCCTGCCACGACACGGGATTGAGTTCAAAGCCTCCGATGAGCACGCCGCCCTCATGCTCGCGAATGTAGATGAGATTGTGGGGATCTCTCAGCACCGGTTTGTCGCTGGGGAAGCGATGCGTCTCCAGCGGGGCGGTGAGGACGTGCTGGTGACAGACGGGGACGATGGGCATGTGCAACCCTGCCATGGCGGCGACCCGCGCCGACCACATGCCGGCGGCATTGATGACGGCTTCGCACTCGATGCGTCCCCGGGAGGTTTCCACGGCCTTGATTTCGTTTCCAGTGCCGCGCTCGATCCCGGTGACCAAGACATCCGTATGGATGCTAGTGCCGTGCTCTTTGGCTTTATTCGCCAGGAAGCGCGTCATCTTTTGCGGGTGGACCCAGCCGTCCTGCGGCAGGTAGAGACCGCCTGTGACGCCCTCGAGCGACATTTCAGGCCAATGCCGCCCCATGGATTTGGCATCGAGGAACTCCAGTTCGAGCCCGATCCCTCGCGCTTTACTCATGCCGTAGCGGAGAAACTTGTCGTGATCCTCGCTCCCGGCGATGCGAATACTGCCAGTGGGATTCCAGCCGCAAGCATCCCCGGCCTCGCGGTAGAAAGCATTGTACATCTCGATGCTGTAGACGCGCAGCTGGACGATATCCATGGCGGTGTTGTAGACCGTTACCAGCCCGGCGGCATGCTGCGTGGCTCCGGAGGCGATGCCGTGTTTCTCCAGAACGACGACATCTTTGACTCCTTCTTTCGCCAAATGATAGGCCATGCTGCAGCCGGTGACGCCGGCGCCGATGACAACGACTCTGGCCTGCCCAGGCAGTGACTCGGACATAAGCGCGATTATTCTGGTGAAAGGGAGGATTGGATTTCCATGAGATACCAACGGACGAAGGCGTCCACATTGTACTCCTTGTAGGTGGAGAAGGGGCCCGGAATATAGTTTCTGGAGGTCACGCCCCGTTGCACGCGTTCGCATAGTTCCCAATCCTGCTCCGAGGTGAGTTGCCAGAAAGGCATGATGTCGTCGAGCTGATAGTCTGCCCCTTCCACGGCGTCCTCGTGGACGAGCCAGGTGACGCGAACTTGGGTCCGATCGATTCCCCGGGGAAGCAGACGCGTGCTGCAAACGTGATCGCAACTGGCGTGCAACCACATGTTGGGCATGGTGCGGATCCTCAGGGTGCCGACATGGGCGCTCTGATAGTCTCCCATGAGCGGGGCCTTTTGCCGGCCATCCATCGTCTCGCTGACGTAGCCCTCGCTCAACACGGTCCGGTTGGCGGCGTACCAAAGTCCGCGGTCCGGGTCGGGGAAACTGGCCATTCCCGAAGTCTTATGCGTCACGGCGAGGCCTTGATCTTGCCAGGCTTGGACGCTCGATTCGACGGCGGCGCTGATCTTGTCGCTCAAGGCGGGGGTGAGATCGTCGGCATTGAAGTGATCGTAGTTGGCCAGGATGTACTGCGGATGATTTTGGTTGCAGTGGTAGCATTCGCGGTTGTTTTCCCAGACGACCTTCCAATTCGCCTTGACCTCATAATCGACGATCTTGGCCACCTTGGCGCGCCGCATGCCTTGGGGCTGTGCCAGGGTGCTCATGGTCTCGTGGGCGGGCTCGAAGTCGGGTGGATGCTCATCGAGGCAGACGTAGATCATGCCTTCCACGCTTCGCACCGCCACCTGTTTCAGACCCAGCTCCGATTTGTCCAAGTTCTCTTGCATTCCCTGGCAGCTTTGCAGGGTTCCGTCAGTGTGATAGATCCACTGATGGTAGGGGCAGATGAGCCGCTTGAGACTGCCAGAGGGCTCAGTGCAAATCAGGGTGCCGCGGTGCCGGCAGACATTGATCATCGCCCTCACCCGGCCGTCGTCACCGCGGATGACCATGATACTCTCCTTGCCGATCTCCAGGAGAAAGTAATCGCCCGGGCGCTTGATCTGACAATCGTGTCCGGCGAAGATCCATTGACGCTGCCAGATCACATCGATCTCTTCCCCGTAGATCGTTTGGTCTCCGTAGAACACGCCGGGGAGCGTGTATCCCTCCCGGCGGGATGCCGCCATCTGTCTGATTTTCTTGGCGATTGCGGTAGCCATGGGCGTGGTTTGTTAGTTTTCCGCTTTGGCCACGATGCGCAAGAATTCTCCACGCTTGGTTCGTTCCAGTTCAAAGCGGGTGGTGGGCCCGGCGCCCCCCGGGAGGCTGTCGATTTCCTGCCACGATGCCAGGGTCTCCGACGATTGGATGCCGTACTCCGTTCCAGGCGCGCTGGTCCAGACAATGGCGATGCGGCCGTTTTTCAGATCTTCGATGGTCACGATTCGGAGGGGAGACGGTTCTGGCTCGGTGAGGCTGCCGCCAATGATGAGTCGTCCGCCGCCCTCGCCAAAGATCACGCCCAGACCCAGCTCGTTGAGGTCGTCGCTGTCGTATTCGCCCTCCTCGAGAGCGATTTCGTTGCCGTCGGCCGGAGCGATCTTCACGGATTGAAAGGCCATCTGATGCCGAAAGAGGACAGTGCTCTCGGCGCTGGCCAGAAGGAGAGTGGCATTGGGACTGTTCAAATCGCCGCCTGGATCGAAGATGCCGCCCTGCAGCGTGATATCGATATCTTCGAGTGCCGCCGGATGGGTGGCGGAGAGGCGGCCGCTTTGCACCCGTAGTTCTCCGGTGAAGGCATTTGAGGGATTGGCGAGGATGACCGTGTTCGACTCGTTGTCTCCCGTGATCGTGAGCGCGGCGGTGCCCGTGAGCCGCGAGTGGAGCGTCATCGTGCCGGCCGTGCTAAATCCGATCGTGGAATCGCTCTCGAGATGCAGAAGGTTTCCCTCCGCGCCCAAGCCCACATTGCCACCACTGATGCCATTGTAGAAGAGCTGCCCTCCTTTGAGCATGAGATTGGCGAGCCCCGCGCTCCCGCTGTGCTGCAGACGCAGCTGACTCTTGTCGAGTAATGTGAGACTGCCGCCGGCAAAGACTGGGTCGGCGGCAAGGGGTGTGCGCAATGTCGGCGCGTTACCATTGACAAAATAAGCTCTTGTCAGTGCCGGCGGCTGACCGTCGGACCAGACGGTTCCGTCGGCCCAACTCTGATCGGGACGGTTGGACTGGGTCAAGACCACGCCGTCCGCCGGAGGCAGACTCTCTCCATCCAGCGCATCCGTCCCGAAGGCGACCTCCCGCCCGTCGACGGCACCGTCCCCATCCGTGTCGCTCTCGTTGGGATCGGTCATCTGGCGCCATTCACCGAGGTTCGATAATTGATCTTCATCGGGATCATCAATGCCGCCATATTGATCGATATCGCCAAAGGACTCGATTTCCCAATCATCCGGGAGGCCGTCTCCATCGGTGTCGTTTTCCGACGGCAGTCCGATACCCTGGAGGCCGTTGGCATGAATGATAGAAACTTCGGCAGGGGTGACCACACGGCGCCAGATCGCCACGTCGTCCAGAGAACCGGGAAACCAGTTCTCCCATCCGGTGCCCTCCGTGCCGTCGGTGCCAATGTTCGTCGGGAGATCCGAGTCGATATCCCCGATGCCGGCGATGTTCACCGTGCCTACCTGGATGCCGTCGAGATAGAAGACGGCATCGCCATCGCGGTCATGACTCACGAGAATGTGATGCCACTCCCCATCGTTGATCTGCACATTCGTCTGGTCAAAATCCGCCCGGCTCCCGCCATCGCCAATGTTCCACTCCAGATTGCCAATGCCGCCGCCCTGATTCGAGCTGTTGGCCGCGATGACCCAACCGGGATTGCCTCCCGAGTTCCAGTCCTTGTTGGAAATAATGGCAGGATCATAGTTCGTGCCTCCATTCTCCCGATTGTCGGTGAAGGCGGACGTGGATTGCACCCAGAGCGAGATGCTGAAATCGATGTCCTCACCAAACCGGAGGGCATCGGCGTCTTCCAGGGAGAGGAATTGGCGGGGATCTGCGGTGTCAGTAAATTGATAGGCTTGCCCGATGCGGCCCGCAGCCGGCAGGGGCGTGCCCGAAACCGTGGTCGTGAGCGGATTGGGGGAGCGATCGAGGAAATCACCGTCCAGGCGCAGATAGAGTACGAGGTCGTCGGTGATCTCGCCGTTGAAGAAAGTGGCCCCACAGGCCGTGCCTGGACAGGCGTCAGGATCGCCGTCCTTGACGCGCAAGGTGTAGGTGATCTCCACCTTTCCGGGGTCCTGGGCGTTGGGTGGCGTGTCTGTGTAGGAATCGGCATCGAGACCGACTTCGGCGACGACGGTTCCATTGCGCAGGATCTCCAAACTGTCGCCGCTGAGATTGCGTCCCGGCACCCACGTCAGGGTAACGGTTCCGGCTTCACTATTCGTCTCACAGGATAGTCCCGAGGGGCAGATGGCGGAACCTGTCCCGACAAAGAGGTCCTGAATCTCCACGGGCGACAGGGCTTTGCGCCACACTGCTAGTTGAGTGATCTCTCCGTTGTAGCGAAGGTCATCATTGTCATCGAGGTAAGAACCGACAATGAAACCCTGCTCCGGAAGTGGATCCCAGTCGATCGGGCCGGTGTGGGCCGCGCGGCTCGCTTCCTGGCCATTGACAAAGAGCGCGATTTCGCTGCCATCGTAGGTGCCGACCACATGATACCAGGCGTCTTCCGGATGGCCGCCGGGACTTGTTAGGTACTGAATGACGCCCGTGTCTGAGGAGGCCACCCCCCAGCCGAAGCGTCCGTTGGATCGCGTGTGCATGGAATAGCCCGACTCGATCGAGCCCGTGTCATGGACGAAACCGGCGACGCCGCCCCACTCCTCGTAGGTTGCTGGCTTGATCCAGGCAGCCACGGTGAGCGCGCTCTCCGGCCGCAATCGGGGATCGTCCCCGAAGGAGATCCAGCCGTTGTCAAAGCTGAGTTCGATACCCTTGTCGAGGACGTCGGTATCGGTCCAGGCATCCGCATCGACGTCTATGAGCGTGCCCGTGATGCCGTTGCCCGAAGCCTCGGCCACCTGTTCTCCAGATCCCTCGTCGAACTCCCAGAGGCCAATCTGAGTCACGCCACTGTCGGTCGTGAAATTCCACACGGCGCCTTCGAGGGTTTGCCCGTTCTTCACGGAATCGACGCGCCAATAGTAGCGAACGCCTGGGTCCAGCAGTTCCGGCGAATAGGTTCTCGCGGCTTGCGCGGCCACGAGATCGTCGATCCCCAATTCGGGGTTTTCTCCCAGATAAATCTGAAACGAATCCGCGCCGTCGCCTCCCGACCAGGAGAGCGCCAGGTCTGTGTTAGATACTTCATTGGCATCGTTTTGCGGCGTGGGATTGATGAGCGAGGAAAGGGCGTCCGGGTCCGGCGTGGGCATTTGCATCACACTGACGACGGAAGCGTGGTCCGACGCCCAAGCGTTCGCCCCATGGTTAGGAATGTTTTCCAGCGTGCCCGGCAAGAGATAGACCTCGCTGCTTTGCACCGTGACTCCCTCTCCTTTGAAATGGATCATGTCGATGCGATCCTGAGGTTCCGGATCAGGTCCCGCATTGTCTCGCAAGGCGATGATGGGCGACCAGGTATTTCCCGGATCGGCGGCGGGATCGGGATGGGCCGCCCGATAGGTATCCGTGAGGCCGGCGGCTTCGACGGCCTTGGTGACCGGCCAGTCGATCGTGTAGTCACAGTGTGAGCTCGCCGTGGCGGCGGTCCAGTCGAGATGCGAGGGGGTATTGAAGTCGCCCACGAGGAAAACGGGCGTGCGTTCGCTTTCGGCGATCTGGTCTTGCATGGCGGTTAGGATCGCCTGCACTTGGGGCAGGCGTCCCGAAGTCGTTTCATTGGCCAGGATGGTGGCCTCCGAGGCGCTGTCGAAGCAGCCGTCATAGGGACCGTAGGGAAAGGCCGTGAGATGGCAGCTCCACAAGATCACCTCCTGAAACGGCTGGGTACTGATGCGGATGCGGGCTCCCACACCGGCACTAGCAGAGAACTGCTCCACAATGGGATACTTGCTGAGGACGGCGACACTGCCGCCTGATTGAACGGCATGCCACCCCAGGGCCTCAGCGTGCTGAGTGGCCCGCTCGCCGGTGGTTTCTTGGAGCCCGATGATGTCGACGCCCGACTTGATGATGGCGGCCAAGTTTTTTGCCGGTGTGCCGCCTACCCAAAGGTTGTAGGTCATGACCGATAGGTCCTCCACGGGGGCGCCACCGGGGGGCGTGACGGTGAGGTTGACGTCGGCTTGCGCCGTCAACCCGCCGGCGTCGGAGATCTGGATGCGGAACGCATTGAGGCCCAAATCCTCTTCCGCCGGCGTCCCGGAGAGATCCCCATTCTCTTCTACGGAGAGCCATTCCGGTCCTGACACTTTGGAAAAAATCAAGGCGTTGCCGGTGGCGTAAGCGCCCAGTCGCCCGCCGTACTCCTGTCCCGTCTCCGCTCGAACGAGTTCCACGGGATCGACGAGAAACTCGGGTCCGGCGGCGGCGCCAGCGACCTGCACGGAAAAAGGCACTGGCTCTTCGATGGAGGCGTAACCGTCACTGGCGAGAAAGAAGGCGATGTAGTTACCCGGCGCCAATCCCGGGTTGGCAAACGTGACCGCGCCGTCGGTGATGCCGCCGGCGGCGGATTGCGTGCCATTGGTGTAGAGCCAGATGGTGGAGCCGCCGACAAAGGTGCCGTCTACCGGGCCGTTCCCCGGATTGCTGTAGATTCCGACCCAATCCGTGGCATCGCCAGGGGAGTCGGTGAAGCTCGCCGTAATGGCCTCACCTTCGTCATAAACCGCTTTGTTCAGGGTAAACGCCCCTCGCGCAATCGGTGTTAGTGTCAGGCAGAGAAGGCCGAATGCCAGGGCGATTGGGATCGTGATTGTCTTCATGGATTGCGGCGCATTCATGACCCCATCCTAAAGAGAACCGCTTTTCGGTCTATGGCAATAACGCCAAATTTTGTTGCGTTTTCGCCACAGTGATGTTCGGCTTCCAAAGACGCGATGACGCTCTCTCGCAAGCCGCTGATTGGAATTCGGATCCCCCCGTGGGCCACCTTCGCCCGGCGGGTCATCGACGGCGTCCTTGAAGTTTCGCGCTTGCGCGGCTCCTGGCGTCTGCAAACGGACGAGAACGCCATGGGCGAGTTGGAGCAACGGGAAATCGACGTCAACTGGCGCGGGGATGGTCTTATCCTCTTCCGGCTCTCACCCAAGGAGTCTCGGGTATTTGCTCGCCGCGGTGTGGCGGTGATCAACATCAGCAGTGAGGGTGAACCGTCCATTGAGCCGCGGGTGATTCCGCATAACGAAGAGGTCGGCTGTCTCGCGGGAAAACACTTGTTGGATCTCGGTCTCAAGCGGTTTGCTTTTGTCGGCCGGCGTTCGACGATTCACCAGGACGAACGCCTCTGCAGTGGGACGCGAGTTTACACCGAGGAACGCTGGGCAGGCTTTCAACGAACCGTGGGGCCGGTGCCAAAGTGCTTGATCGATATTCCGGATCTTCGTGGCGAAACCGCCTGGCGGCACGTGAGGCGAGAGCTCGTTCGGTTTTTTCACACCCTGGAGCCTCCCGTCGGCATCTTCGCCGTGGACGATCCTCTGGCGGTGGGCGTTCTCCATGCCTGCGAAGAGGCCGGTCTCTCTGTCCCGGAGCAGATCGCCGTCGTTGGCTTTGGGAATGACACCACCTTCTGTCACAGTGCCGTTCCTCCGCTGACGAGCGTGGCCTACCCGGGTCGCGAACTTGGGATACGAGCGGCCAAGCGGCTGTGGCAGCGGATGAACGGGGAGGAGATCGATGCCGTGACGAGGATTCCCATCCATCGCATTGTTCGCCGGGAATCGACTGACATTCTCGCCTTTGCCGATCCCGCCGTCGAACGGGCGGTGCGTTTCATCCGCGACCGGGCGCCGCATGAAGCGGTGTTGGTGAGCCGCGTCTGCGAGATCGCCGCCATGTCCAGCTCCCTGTTGAGGTTGCGGTTTGAAAAGTACCTTGGACGCAGTCCCAAAGCCGAGATCGCACGGGTGAGACACGAACACTTGAAGACGCTCCTCACCGAGACCGAAGCGTCGCTGGGTGAGATTAGCAATGGGATGAACTTTGCCACGCCGCAGGAGCTGAGCCGTTTCTTCCACCGCATGGAAGGCACCTCTCCCTCGAGTTATCGATCACGGTGATCCCGCTCGAATTGGGGCGGGCGTCCGGAGGAAGACATTGGTGAGAGGGATTTGATCTCGCCTTTCTGGTCCAGGTGGAAAGACTCCCTATCTGTGAAGGACACCGCCACTCTCTTCCGGCGTTATCGTTGGCAAGTTTTTGCCGTCACCTGGCTGGCATACGCGGGGCTGTATCTCACGAGAAAGTCATTTGCCGTGGCCAAGGTGGAACTGGCGAAGCCGGAGGTCATGGGGCTGAGCAAGGGCGATCTGGCGTGGATTGATGGCGCTTATCTCGCGGCCTATGCCGTGGGGCAGTTTCTTTGGGGCATGTGCGGAGACCGCTTCGGGACGCGCAGGGTGATTCTCGTTGGCGTGTTGATGTCCGTCATCACGGCCGTGTCCATGGGCTGTTCGACGACGGTCTTGTTGTTTGGGCTCTTTTTTGCCCTTCAGGGGCTCTGTCAGTCGACCGGATGGGCGCCGCTGGCGAAGAACGTCGGCTACTTTTTCTCCCGCCGGGAGCGTGGGCGCGTCATGGGCTTCTGGTGCACCAATTACGCGCTGGGAGGCGTGATCGCCAGTGCGCTCGCCGGCTGGGCTGCGCAATCGTTCGGGTGGCGTTACGCCTTCTGGATTCCCGCGGCGGTGTTGCTGGGTATCTGGACTCTGTTCTACTTCTTTCAAACCAACCGTCCGGAAGACGTCGGCCTACCGCCCATCGACGAATTCCACCAGGAGAAAACCAAACCGAGTTCGGAGTCCGGGGCTGGGGACAGTGCCGGGGCGCGTTCGCATGAAGACGGGAGTTGGGGGGCGATCAGAGAAGTCCTGACCAATCCGATGGTAATCGTGTTAGCCTGCGTATACTTTCTCCTGAAGCCGACGCGCTACCTCATCCTCTTCTGGTCTCCCACTTACTTGAATGAGCGATTGGGAACCGGGGCGGCTGAATCCGGCATTCTGGGGAGCATGTTCGACTTTGCCGGGCCCATCAGCGTCCTGGCGGGCGGATTCACACCATCACGGATG